>DATAVY010000073.1:0-6335 GCA_036267495.1 Edaphobacter sp. | reverse complement strand
GCCGAGGCCAGCTATGGGCACGAGGACCAGGATGCTGCCATGTTCGCGAGCTGGGGCGTGGACTATCTGAAGTACGACCTGTGCAGCTATCGGATCATCATGCAGCAGGAGTCCGGTGGCGATGTGACGAAGGCCGAGGCGATGATGCGCGCGGCGTACGAGAAGATGCACCAGGCGATCCTGAAGACGGGAAGGCCGATGGTTTTCAGTATGTGTCAGTACGGGCTGGGCGAGGTGTGGACGTGGGGGCCGGAGGTGGGCGGCAACATGTGGCGGACGAGCAACGACATCAACGACACGTATGAGCGGATGATGTCGATTGCGGACAGGCAGGCGGGGCTGGGGAGGTATGCGGGGCCGGGGCATTGGAACGATCCGGACATGCTCGAGGTCGGCAACCAGGGGATGAACTATGAGGAGCAGAAGACGCACTTCAGCATGTGGGCGCTGATGGCTGCGCCGCTGATGGCGGGCAATGACCTGACGCAGATGAGCGAGGAGACGAAGAGCATTCTGCTGAATCGCGAGGTGATTGCGGTGGATCAGGATGCGGTGGGGAAGGCGGGGGACCGGGCGTGGCAGGAGGGACCGCTGGAGGTGTGGGCGAAGCCGCTGAGTGGGGGCGAGGTGGCGGTGGGGCTGGTGAACCAGACGACGTCAGCGACGCACGTGACGGTGAGGCTGACTGACGTTGGTGTCAGCGGCGAGGCGCAGGCGAGAGATCTTTGGGAGCACAAGGATCTGGGAACCGTGCGCGGGAGTTATACGGCGGTGGTGCCGGGGCATGGGATTGTCATGCTGCGGCTGCGGCCGGTATAGGTGGGGGTACCCCCCTCCCCCTGTTTTAGGATCGAATCTTTGTTTTGTTGCGGTTGCGCGGCGGAAGTGGCGGCAAAATATTGATTTCAAAGAATTTGACTCGTAAATCTTTGGAATGAGTATTTTGCAGGCATTGAGCGACATTCGGGCGGGGTAAAGCCCTGAGAACCGTCTCGTTCAATTTTTTCCCGCCTTATCCTTCTATTTCTATTGTAGCGAGTTGAGTGAAATTAACCTGCAACCACTTTTGCAGAGGGTTCTAGCTTTGATTTGTGGGGGTTGCGGGGATTTCCACGGATTCAGGAGCTTGACAAGGATTTTTGAGATGGCGACGAATGCGCAGCCAGCATGCCGGGGTGTTTAATCAGCGGACGGGCTTTGTAGTGGAATGGAGTCGTCGATGAGCAACGTAAACGTCGAGCAGAAGAGCTATGAGATGCCCCCGAAGGAGGGGATCAGCATCGCGCATTTTCTTACCGTGCAGGACATCCAGCGGTCGCTCGATTACTATGCGAAGGTCTTCGGCGCTGAGATTCTGAGCAGGGGCGATGGGAACGCGCCGGGGTATCTGCGGCTCGCGAATATCTGGATGATCATGAACGTCGGGGGAGGGCCGACGCCGGACAAGCCGACGGTATCGCTTAGCGTGCCCGACCCGGATCACATCAACAGCTTTATGAATTTCCGGGTGGCGGATATTCAGGCTTGCTACAAGCTATGGAAGAGCCGGGGAGCCGAGTTCATCACGGAGCCATTGGATAAGTATGGCGAGTGGCGCTGCTACATCCGCGATCCGGATGGATACATTATCGAGGTCTGACAGAGCAAGCCGGAGTTTAGGTACGGGTAGCGGCCGGACCCGTTATCGTAACTATCCAAAGAATGGAGATGCGGATTACTGCAGAACCCTTCGGGGGGTATAGACTGTGTCGTCCCTGGACCAGAAGGAGGTGTGGCGTGAGAATCGGGTCCCTGATTGTGCTTCTCTTGTTCGCGGGCGCGTTTTCGTCCGCGCGTGGTGACGTGATTCTTAGCGGGTTTGCGCAAACACTCGGGCCCACGGGAAGCACGACATGTCTCGATTCCGGCACGTCCTCGTCTTACCTCTCCTTGAGTTGCGGGACTCAAGCGATCGCGACGGGAACTGCCAGTCTACAGGGCGGTTCTCTTAGCGGTTCTCTGTACGTCGACGCGCTCGGAGAAGAGGACGCTGCCGCTTCGGTGCAAGTTGATATGAATGAATGGTTGATGGCTAGTGGGCCAACAACCCTGAGTCTTCTGGTGGAGTTTCCGGGATATGAGTTTGGCAACGAGGGAGGCCTTACGTGCCTCATCGCGGTTGACGGAATATCGCAGTCGTGTGGCGGTATCGTTCTTCTTGGAAATGGAGTTCCCGGGAGTGAAGTAAGTTTTACGACGGATTCTGATGTGCCGTTTTCGCTCGAACTCCAAATTGGCCGCTACGCTCTGGCAGAAGGGCAAACAGGCGGTTCGACAGTAACCTATTCCCTCGATGCGTCCGGCCTGACTGTCCTGACGCCGGAGCCTTCCTCGATATGTCTGCTGATTCCTGGATTGGCGGGGATATTTCTATCCGCGAAGTCGCGCATTAGGCTCACTAAATCGGGAGCTTCGTAATGGACCGCATGACGAAGTCCGCTGGACCCGATCCGCTGCGCAGCGTCTGAATTTTGATTTTCTGACGGGCGTTCGCGGGAAGTACTACGACCGCGTGCAGCAAGGTACGAACATTGCGATCATTGCGCCTGATCTGCTGGACATCTTCCCGGATTCCGAGGCTGTCAATGAGGCGCTACTGAGTTTGAAGCAGATTGCGGAGCGGACCGGGCGTCGTAATCCTCCATTGAAATTTTGGAAACCCACCCGTGACGACGGTGAAGCTGTCGTCACGGATGGGGCACCCAATGTGTTGGTGATTCGGAAGAGTTGTTGTGGGTGGACCACCCGCATACCTCACTCCTTGTGATGAGATCGTGATGAATGGGGCGCCGGCTGCGAATGAACGGCGTTCGCGTCGATAGCAACTCCCGTCGATACGATTAGAAAAATTCGAGCGTATCGGTAACTTATCCGTCCTGTATATAGAGGATGCTCTTTATGCCCGCTGATGTTTCGGAACAAGTGCTTGCTGAGCGGCGGCATCCGACTTATGCAGCCTGTTTCAGGTGCATAGGACCAGATTGTGAAGACTCCTGTTGCACCGAATGGGATATTCCGGTTGATCGGGTCACCTACGAGCGTTACGGGTTCTTTCCGCTCGAGAAGCTGGGAAGGGAGGTTGCCCAGTTTGTAGCGGTCGAGTCTGGACCTCAGCCGGATGCCCTGTTTGCGCGTTTGAACCGGGCCAGTTCAGGGGCATGTCCCTTTTTGGGCGAAGACAGGCTATGCCGCATACAGGCAAGCTACGGTCAACAGCTTCTCCCAACTTCATGTTCGATGTTTCCGCGTTTTCTCGCGCTTGTGGATCATCAACTCGAAGGTTCGTTGAGTCTTTCCTGTCCGGAGGCAGCTCGCAATGTCCTTCTCGATCCTGAATTTCTCGATCGAGACGGTAATCTTTCCTCGGGCGAGTTTCGAACCGATAGTATCTTTTTGCCTGCTGTGCACAAGTTAGCGGACGGTTCGGAAGCCGATCTTATCGGCATTCGGCGTCAGTTAGTCTCGGCGGTAAGAGACCGCTCGCGACCTCTTCGATATCGTCTTTTGTGTATAGGCAGCTTCTGTCAGGAGCTTGACGCTGCTTGCTCTCCTTCCGATGTCCAATCAGCGTTAGAGCGGCTGGCAAGACGAATCTCAGCAATGGACGAAGAGTGCTACGGGAGAACTGACACGCCGCTGAAGTTGAAAACTGTATTCGATTTATCTGAAGCCCGCATCAACGAGGGTTGCGGCGCCCGGTTCGAAGAGGCGTTTTTATGGTTTGTGCAGGGAGCAAATAATGTCCGGGATTTTGAATTTGCCAACCGTGAATTCTATGCTCCTTACTTCGAGCAACATCCCTATATCTTCGAGAATTACCTGCTCAATTACATGTTCCAGAATTTATTTCCGTTTGGCCGTATAGGGAGCGCTGATTTCATCAGACAGAATGCCTGGGGCGAGTACCTGCAGATCGCGATTCAATACGCATGGTTACAGGCGCTGCTGGTTGGGACTGCGGGTTTTTTCAAAAGGGCATTCACAAGTGAGCATGTGATTCAGGTGATTCAATCCTTCGCGCGGGCTACCGAGCATTATCCTCATGTTCTGGCCTCCTTCGGCACGTACCTGCGTGTACGTGATCTGGATTCCCTGAAAGGAATGGCGGCACTTTTGTAGTTGTTTATCTCATTATGCCCATCTGTATGGATACTCTCGATCTGTTGATAGAAAATGCGCTCCGTTGCCTTGTGATACAAGATCCGCCCGCTGGGTTGGCGCGACGGATCATGGCTGTCCTGGGAGATGCCTGTTGTAACTCGGCTGCGCTCCTGAGGCGGGATGCGGGCAGGACAAATTGAACGCTATGGGGAAGAAAGCAACATCCCGGAAGACGCTTGAGCAGGAGAAGCTTTCACTGAGGCGCGAAGTTGAGCGCCTGTCTGGTGAGGGCAGGCACGCTGACGCCATCGTTCTACTGAAGCGTCTTGCGGAAATGAGTCCCAGGAACCCGCTCATCTGGAACGATCTTGGGGTTGAGTACGCCGCGATGGGAGATCTGGATGAAGCGATAGCGGCTCTTCGGCAAGGCAGAGCGGTGTACACTCCGGCGTTCGCTCCTATTCTCTCTAACCTGGGCAAATTCTTATTGCAACGTTTCCTGCAGGACAGTAACGCGATCAGCGACACGGGCGCTGGCTCGGAGTCTCTTTCAGAAGCGATTCGCTTACTGAATGCGAGTTTGGACCGCGATCCAGAAAATCTTGAGGCCCATGCTCTTTTAGCAGTCGCTCAAGAGCGCGCCGGCCGGAAGGATATCGCTGCGGCTCACCTTAGGATCGTTGAATCCATGTCAGGCTCAGGTGTGTCTTTCGAATGAGGGTCGAAGCTGTTGTGCAGACTATCTGGGGCGGCTCTTGCGAGCCGCCCCTGGGTTTGGGCGTTCGTTTTGATTCTGTGTTGGGCAGAGCCTCAAAAAGCAGATTCCCTTCGGGAATGACAACAAGAAAAGCAAAGGCGAAAAGCAGATTCCCTTGCACCCCAGCCAGCAAGCTGGCCGGGGTGCAAGGGAATGACAGAAAGAAAACAACGGCGAGTTAGTGGGCGGCGACGGTTTGTTCGGCGATGGAGTGGAGGTCGGCGCTGTTGGAGGGGCGGGTGTAGAACATGTGGCCGCCGGGGAATTCGTGGACGGTTAGTTGCGGCGCGATGGTGGGTGGGAGCTGGTTCTGGGTGAGGATGGAGCCCATGAAGGGGCAGCTGAGGTCGTTCCAGCCGTGCAGGATGACGACGTGGAGCTTGGGGTCGGCGGCGAGGGCTTCGCGGAGATCGGTGACGGCGCCGCGGCGGAGGTCAGGGCCGGAGCGGTCCCAGAGACGGCCGACCTCGTAGGAGAGCAGGTTGTAGCGGGCGTCGACCTTCCAGCCGACGGTGACGGTGTCGAAGTCGACCATGGCCTGGGTGATCTGAGCCATGCCGGATTCGAGGATGGGGTCGGAGCCTTCCTGGTCGGGCGAGTAGGGGAAGGGATCGGGATCGGTGACGTTGGAGTCGTAGACGGAGCCGATCTTGCCTTCTTCGCGGTGGACCTCGCGGAGGTAGGCGCCGGTTTCGAGGCGGCCGCCGGAGTACTTGACGAACTCGGGGTCGAGGCCGGTCATCTCAGTGACCTTGGCGATCATGGCGTTGGTGGCGGCTGAGTCCTGCGGGCCGGAGATGAGTGCGGCGGCGTAGGGGCCTTCGTCGTAGGCGATGACGTCCTTCATGGCCTCGGGGGTGAGCTTGTGCTCACGCTCGAGGTGCGCGGCGACGATGGGCGGGAGGGTGATCATCCAGGGGACGGGCGAGAGGTTGCCGTCGCCGAAGTTGGGGTTGAGGTAGGGGCTGACGAGGAAGAGGCCGTTGACGCCGACGCCGAGCTGGGTCTGCAGGTAGTGGGTGACGCGGGGGCCGCGGTAGCCGCCGTAGCTCTCGCCCATGACGTATTTTTTGGACATCATGCGCTCGTTTTTGACGAGCCACTTGTAGATGGTGAGAGAGAGGTATTCGATGTCGGGGGTGGGGGCGTAGAAGAGCTTCTTGGCTTCGTCGTCGGGGACGAGCGAGCGGGAGAAGCCGGTGCCGACGGGGTCGATGAAGACGAGGTCGGTGAAGTCGAGCCAGGTGCCGGGGTTGTCGGTGAGGGTGGCGGGGTCGGAGGGTGACTCGCCGGCGTTGCCGAAGGAGACGTGCTTGGGGCCGACGGCTCCGAAGTTGAGGAAGCCGGAGGCGGCGCCGGGACCACCGTTGAAGGCGAAGAGCACGGGGCGGTCGTGGGCGCCATCGAGAGTGTAGGCGGTGTAGACGACTTCCGCGGT
>DATAVY010000072.1:0-5405 GCA_036267495.1 Edaphobacter sp. | reverse complement strand
CCCCCGCACGAGCCCGCGCCAGCATCCGCTTCTCCCTCTCCCGCCTCACCACCGCCGAAGAGATCGACGAAGCTCTCAAAATCATCCCCGCCGCCGTAGCCCGCCTCCGCGAGCTCTCCCCCGCCTACCAGCGCCGCCAGCCCCAGACCGTCTGAACCAGGCCGTCTAAATAAGTTTTTCTGCTTGTCACTCCTGAAGGGAATCTGCTTTTGCTGTAGCTCAAAAAATAATTCTCAAAAAAATGGCAAACTTTCGACGCCCGGAAACGATCATCGAAACACCACGTTTCCACCATCAAAAAACCACAAACTCACCACAAATTTACCATCGAAAAACCGCACCAGAACCCGCGTCCCCCCTCTATTCACGCGGGTCCCACCACGCTCACAAATACCAGGGAATATTAACCACCACAATCCTCTGATTCCCCTTCAACAGCAAAAACAACTTCAGCAACTGAACTCGCTGATTGTGCAGCGCATTCTCCCACCAGTGTCTTACCACCAGCTCCGGCAGCAGCACCGCCACCTTCCGCCCCGGATTCTTCCTCTCAAGCTCCAGAATAAAATCCATCAGCGGACTGATAACAAACCGGTAAGACGAAGGAATCGTCACCAGCTCCGGCTCCTGCAAACCGTCCCGCTTGATCGGCCCCATCACATAATCATCCCAGATCTTTTCAAGATCGCCCTCCTCATCATCCGAGTGCACATGCACCACCTTGATCTCCTTCGACAGCAACAGCCCGAACCGCATCGCCTTCTCCGCAATCCGGTCCCACCGAGCCATCGGGATCACCACAATCGGTTCCTGCAGATTCACCAGATTCAAAGGCGTCATATCCGCCATCTCTCTCTTAACACGCGTGTAGTGCCGCTTCACCACCCACATGATCCCGATCAGCACCGGCACCAGCAGCGCCGTCACCCACGCCCCCGACATGAACTTCGTCACCAGCACCACCAGTGTCGTGATACCCGTCGCCAGAGCTCCAAAGCCGTTGACGAACATATGCCACCAGTGTTTCTTGTAGCCGCCTTTCTGTTTCTTCCAGTGCACCACCATTCCCGCCTGCGAGAGCGTAAAGGCGATAAATGCGCCAATCGCATACAGCGGAATCAGCCTGTCCGTTACGCCGTCGAACAGAACAAGGATGACGGCTGTAAATCCCGTCAGCGCATAGATCCCATGCGAAAACAACAGCCGCCGTCCGCGCAGCAGAAATACGTGAGGCAGGTATTCATTGGCCGCAATCGCCTGGGCCAGCCGCGGAAAGCCGGAAAAAGCAGTATTGGCGCTGATAGGCAACGCCAACAGGATCGACCCCATGGTCAGGTAATAGAACCACCCGCGTCCGAACACAGCCGTCGTCAGAATGCTCACCATCGTCTGATAGTGGTTCGCATCCGGTTCCATCGCGGTAATGCCATACGCCTTCGCCAGATAGGTCGTCCCAAAGAGCAGCACAACCAGGATTCCGATAATCACCGTCAGCGATATCTGCGCTTTTTTTGCCCGCGGCTCCTTGAATGCATTCACGCCATTGGATACCGCCTCAACCCCGGTCATCGCGGCGCACCCATTGGAAAATGCCTTCAGCAACAGCCAGATTCCCAGATATTTCACAGTCGCGGGCAGCGCCGGGGGAGGAGCCACCACCGGTATGGGATGACCTCCAGCCAGAAGAGTATGAAAAACTCCAACCCCAATCAGCACCAGCAGCGACCCGGCAAACAGGAAGGTCGGCACAATAAATGCCGATCCCGCCTCTTTCACCCCGCGCAGATTCACAATCGCCAGAATAGCCAGAATCACCAGGCAGATCGGGAGAGTATCCGGCTGCAGGCGCGGAACGGCGGATATTAAAGCCGCCACACCGGCCGATATCCCCACCGCCGCCGTCAGGATGTAATCAATCATCAGCGCCGCCGCCGCCAGCAGCGAAGGGCCCGTACCCAGGTTCTCACGCGCAACCGTGTACGATCCGCCACCGTTTGGATAAGCTGCAATCGTCTGCAGATAGCTGAAGTACACAATCCCCAGCAGCACCAGGATTGCCGTAATGATCGGAACGATATAGTTGAGTCCCGCCAGGCCCAGTGGAATCAGCAAGGTCATTGCCGCTTCCGGCCCATAAGCCGCACTGGTCAGCGCGTCGAGTCCGAAGATAGGGATACCGGCAGCAATACCGATGCGCTCGGTATGCTCCGCACTTGTTGCTAAAGGTTTTCCAATAATTGAATCTGTTAAGGACATGCAATATAGATCGTACTGCCTTCGTCAATCGGAACCACTCCCCAAATCGATGCATCTACCGGGATGCACTTCAAAAGTCGTAAAGATTTTCATAACGACATTCAACAGCCAGCCACCTCGCCAACTCTGCTGCGACCTCGGACCACCATGGATTCCACCTATAATCGATTGAAAACACATCTTCAGGAGCCATTCATGTCCACCGCCTCCCTCTACGACATTCCCGTCAGCAAAATCACCGGCGAACCCACCTCGCTCGCCGCCTACCGCGGCAAAGTCCTCCTCCTCGTCAACGTAGCCTCCCAGTGCGGCCTCACCCCTCAATACGACGCCCTCGAAAAGCTTTACTCCCGCTTCAAGAACTCCGGCTTTGCTGTCTGCGGATTCCCCGCCAACGACTTCGGCGCGCAGGAGCCAGGCTCCAACGAAGACATCCAGACCTTCTGCCGCACCAACTACTCCGTCGATTTCCCCATGTTTTCCAAGATCGCCGTCACTGGCCCCGGCACACACCCTCTCTACCAATCCCTCATCGCCGCCCAGCCCAAAGCTATCGGCCCCACTCGCGACAGCTTCCGCGAAAACCTCAACGGCTTCCTCAAGAACAACCACAACGGCGCCACCACCAACCCCGAGCCCGGCATTCTCTGGAACTTCGAAAAGTTCCTCATCGACCGCAACGGCAACGTAGTTGTCCGCTTCTCCCCGGAAGTTCTCCCCGACGACCCCGCCATCGTCGCCGCGATCGAATCCGCCCTCAACTCCTAAACCAGCCCACAACTCCGGGCGTCCCACCCTTCGCATTTGCTGCGAAGGGTGGGGTATCGCGCGATGCGCAACCGCCTTCATGGCATCCACCTCGGCCGAAATATCACCGCCTTGCGTCCCCGCATCCCTTCCCATCGTCTATCCTTCAAATATCTAAAATCCCATCCGCACCTCGAGAGGAAGTCCCCCGCTGATGATCACCCGCCGCACCCTCCTGCCATTCGCTTTATTCCTCCTCGGCTCCCCCAGCCTCTTGCAAGCTCAGAACACCCCGATCCAGATCACCGCCGATCTCTCCGAGGCGCCGCGCAAGCTCTACCACGCCGAAATCGACATCCCCGTCCAGCCCGGCCCCGTCTCCCTCACCACACCCAAGTGGATTCCCGGCAACCACCGCCCCACCGGCCCTGTCGACGACATCACCGGCGTCGTCTTCACTGCCAACGGCAAAGTCCTACCCTGGCGACGCGACGACGAAGACCTCTACCAGTTCCACGTCACCATCCCCGCCGGCGTCACCACCCTTCACGCTCACCTCGACTGCATCGTCACCGCGCGCATCAGCCAGAAGCTCGCCGTCCTCGAGTGGGAAAAACTCCTCCTCTATCCCGCCAACAAACCGGTAAAGGAAATCCCCATCCAGCCCTCCGTCAAAGTCCCCGAAGGCTGGGGAATCGGTACCGCGCTCACCCCCACCGACGGTTACGACCCTCAACATCCCAAAGGCGGCCTCACCCACTTTGCACCGACAACTGTCGAGCAGCTCGAAGACTCTCCCGTCATCACCGGCGAGTACTTCCACGAGTTCGCCCTCGCCCCCGAAGTCACTCCCAAACACTACATCGACGTAGTCTCCGACAACGCCGAAGACTCCCAGCTCCGCCCTGCTCTCCTCGTCGAGCTCAACAACCTCGTCCGCGAAACCGGAGCCGCCTACAATTCACGCCACTACAACGTCTACCACTTCCTCCTTACGCTCTCTGACGTCGCCGGTGGCGAAGGCCTTGAGCACGGCCAGTCCTCCGACAACGGCGTAGGCGAAAAAGGATTCTCCGACGCCTCTCATCAGCTCGCCGAATCCGACCTCCTCTCCCACGAGTTCACCCACTCCTGGAACGGAAAATATCGCCGCCCCTTCAACCTCTACCAGACCGACTTTGCCAAGATGCAGGAGGGCTCCCTCCTCTGGGTCTACGAAGGCATGACCCAATACATGGGCAACGTCCTCGCCGCACGCTCCGGCCTCAAGTCGCAGGAGCAGTATCGCGACATCCTCGCCGCCTCCGCCGCAAATCTGGATTACAAACCCGGCCGTGACTGGCGCAGCACCGAGGACACCGCCATCGCCGCGAGCATCCTCCGCGGCGGCAATCCAGCCTGGGCAAACTGGAAGCGCGGCCAGGACTACTACCAGGAGGGTGAGCTCTTCTGGCTCGACACCGACACCACCATCCGCAAGCTCACCGGCAACAAGAAATCCCTCACCGACTTCCTCCACATCTTCCTCGCCAAAGGCGGCAATACTGGCCCGCTCATCGTCCCCTATCATCGCGAAGAGCTCATCGCCGACCTCAACGAAGTCGTCAAGTATGACTGGGCAACCTTCATGCACGACCGCATCGACGCCATCAATCCGCATGCCGATCTCGCCGGCATCGAGCAGGGCGGCTACAAGCTCGTCTTTACTGACAAACCCACCAAATCCGCCCGCACCATGGCCGCCTCAGGCGGACGTCGCGGCGGCGGTATCGACGTCTGGTACTCCATCGGCATCCGAGTCAACGCGGAAGGCAATATCGCCGACGTCCGCTGGAACGGCCCCGCCGATAAAGCGAAGCTCTTTCCCGGTCAGAAGATCATCGCCGTCAACGGCAACATCTTCTCCGCCGATGCCCTCAAGTCCGCCATCAAGCAGGCCAAGGGCAACTCCGAACCCATCCATCTCATCCTCCAGGGCGATACCTTCGTCACCAACGCCAACCTCGACTACCACGACGGGGAGCGCTACCCCTCGCTCATCCGCGTAGACGGCGCCCCCGACTACCTCGACGACATCACCAAGCCGCTCACCACACCCGAGAAAGCGCCCGCAGAGAAAAACGAACGCGACGCCGCAAATTAAACTCGCATAAGCAAAACGAAAGGCGCCGCCCTCAATGGAAGCGGCGCCTTTATTTTTTTGTCATTCCGCAGCTATTTTTTTGCATTCCGCAGCGCAGCGGAGGAATCTGCTGTCTCCATGACGGCCCACAGGCTCATCAAAACTAAGAAATCTCCAGCCCACCCGTAGCCCCATACACCTCGCCCGTCACATAGCTCGACTCCTGCGAAGCCAGCAGCACATACAACGGAGCCATCTCCACCGGCTGCCCTGGCCGCTT
>DATAVY010000071.1:0-13366 GCA_036267495.1 Edaphobacter sp. | reverse complement strand
GACGAGACCAGCTCCGGCGGTACCTCACTGACCGCCAGATCGGCAGCGAGGTCTATTACCCCCTCCCGCTCCATCAGCAGACCAGCCTGCTCAGCCTCGGCTACAAGCAAGGCGATTTCCCGCTGAGCGAAGCTGCGGCTGGCGAGGTCTTAGCGTTGCCCATGTATCCGGAGTTGCGTGAAGATGAGCAGCAGACGGTCGTCGACACCATCGCCAGCTTCTACGGCTGAACCTCCGCCCACCCCATTCCAGGAGGAAGTTCCGCAGCAGCATAGTCGAAATGGACAACTCGTCTATGTCCCGGGTGGCCGGAGGCGGAAGAAGCGTGCAGTAGCAAAGGCCGCATTATGAGCACTCCGCGACGCCGCATTTCACAAGTCACTGCGACGCCTCCTCCAGCCAAGTCTGCAACCGCTCGCTTTTCAAGCTTTCCGTTGAGATGAGAGCCAACAATAACTCGCAACGCGCCGTTTTCTTTAGGGCAATCATCAAGATGCAAACGCACTGAAACCATTTTTTCTAACACGGAAGCGGGAGGTTGAACGTGCAAAACACCCGCCTTGATAGACCACGGCCCAAAACCGGCAGTCTCGATTTTTTGATTGACAGCAATAGTCAGATCCTGGTGCCAGGGAACTTTCCAGTTAGCCCCTTCTGTCTTGTCGAAAAGAATCCCACGCACTACTCGCGCACCACTACCCAAGATGGTCTGAACCAATCTCTGCAATACGCTGGATTGCGCCAAATTGCGCATCTTGGGATAACTCAAAAGGTTTCTCACTCCACCTTGACGGCCGTTAGTAGATAGACTTCGGTCGGCAAAAATAACCAAATCTTGGACTTCCTGTTCAGGCAGGAAGTTCTCCTCCATCGAGAAACCATCTTCGTGAACTGAATATTGCGCCACTTACTACCGTCTCTTCCTTGCCTTCACCGCGACCTTCTTCTTCTCCAGTGCAGGCGCCGGATGAGCTTCTCCCCCGGTCGGCGCACCCGGCTGAATTACGCGGCGGACAAGATTGCTCTCCAGCCGGTACGTCTTCAGGATCGTCTTTCCTGGCGTAATCGCACCAGTGACAGGATCGGGAACTACCGGTCCCGCATCGTCAGCGAGCACGCGATAGGTGAAAGTCGGCGCCGGGGTCGTTGCCGTGGGAGATTTTCCATACGGATCGGTCGCCATCTTCACCGTGACCGGCAGATAGCCTTCAATATTCTTGTCGCGAAACCCGGTCTCATAGCGATGTTTTTTAATATTCCAGGTAAACACCCGCACCTGATCGAAGTCATACGTCAAACCGGCCTTGTACGGGCTCATCGCGGTGACATAAACGGGAATTTCCTTGTTGTCCTGTTCCGCCTCGGGATCGTTCACCGTAGCTAAAACATAAGCACCGACGATGCGCTGCCCTTCCGCATAGCGGGTTATCGAATCGGGAGCATCGACGTCCATGTACCGGCTCAGCAGCCAGCCCGTGTCACCCTTCGAGTCGCGCACCAGCCACCAGTCCTCCATCGCCGGAGGAACCGGCGCATCCGCTGGAGGTGCACCGCTCCTGGCGCCCTTGACAGCGGCAGGCGCGATCTTAACCGCTCGCATTCCCGGAGGCAACGGTTTTGGCAGGGTCGCACGAACAAGCAGTTTCAGCTTCTCCCCTTCGGCCAGCCGATAAAATTTTTCCGTCTCGCGCCCCGGCTTGATATGCAGATACACTTCGTCCCGCACCACGGCGGAAGCGACAGTCGGATCGGCCTTATGCTCCTTCTCGAGCGCCTGGAACTGATCGAAGACAGCCTGGGTAGCAACCGCCTTCTCGTCGATCCATCCCTGCTCGCCCTTGGATGTTTCCACGCGCACATAGCGTCGTCCATGCTCGAGGACCTGCAGCTTGTCGCCGTTGTCCACCGTCGCGGTGCGGTTCGATACAGCCGCCACGCGATCACGCAAAAAAGTCTGCTTCGCCGTCACGTAGACATAGTCGGCAGTAGGCTTCGGCCGCAGCCGCGAACAGCCGGCAAGCCCGGTCGCCACGCCCATCGACAATGCAGCCAAAGCCGCGAACTGCAAGACCCTGTATCGTTGCCCGATTTGTCGTGAAAAAGAAGAAATGACTGAACAACTCCCCGGCACAGCGCGCCACTTCAACCATTTTACCGGCGATGAGCAAAAATCCCGCAAAGCCGCCCGCCAATTCGACAGGCTACTCAAACAAGTATCTCCTCCGTTTCAGTAGAACTCAATGCGTCAACGCAAGAGCCACCGCGCCCGCAGGGTCGACGCCTGTCGCCACGCTGGTGGCCGGGTCGAGCTTCCCAGGAACCGGAACATCGAAGCTGTACATCGTGAGATCGGGTCCGCCACCGACCGCTATTGCCAGCAGAAATTTTCCCGTTGCATCGAGCCCAAGCGCCTGCACACCCGCTCCGCTTGCATAGGGCGAGCCATTCAACGGCGTGAGGGACAAAGCTTGTGTCGTTGCGCCCGGCACAATGGTATAGCCGGAGATCGTCCCATCCGTGCGATTTGCCGCATAAACATAAGTCCCGGTGTTATCCAGCGCCACCGAAAACGTTCCGCTGCCCGCCGCAAACGGCGTTCCCGTCACCGGAGTCAGCGTTCCTCCCGAACCAATGCTATAGACGGCAACGCCTCCATTCGTCCCGCTCCGCGCGATATAGAGGTAGGTTGATTTCGGGCTCACCGCGAGTCCAAAATCGCCCGTCGCCGTGTTTCCCGTAGTCAGGCTCTGGCTGCTCGCCGCCACCCCTGTCGTCGTATTGAACGTGAAGACGACATCGCCGGCCGTTCCCAGCGCGGCAAAAATCAACGTGCCATCGGGCGATATGCGCAGATCGCTTGGCTGCCACACCCCCGAGGTGATCGAGTAAGTTGCCGGCGCGGTTACCGACGTCAGCGCGCCCGTGGACAAATTAATTTGAAAGATATCCAGCTGCTGCGTCGTTCCATCCAGCACAATCAGCCACTGTCCGTCCGGCGATACGGCCATGGCAGTAGCAAGTACACCAGCTGGCTGAGAGCCTGTGTTCGGCGTCGTCAACGATCCGTCGGAGTTGATGAAATAAACGAAGACTCCGGTCGCGGCACCGACATAGAGCAAGCCATTGTTCGGTGTCACCACCATCGACAACGACTTGAATCCCACGCCCACCGGAGAATTGTTCACCGCCGTCAGAGTGCCCGTCGCCCCGATGGTAAATCCGCCAATCGAATTCGCCGACTGGTTGGCGACATAGACGCGATTGCTGCCAGTCCCTCCGCCACCACCGCCGCCTCCATTAATTGGAGGGAAGAATCCGGCACATCCCGCAAGGCTCGGCAAGACCAGAACGACTGTGACTGCCGCCCACAGTTGCACGCTTCCCCTTCGCTTCATCGCGTCCAAGCCTCTCGTCCCAATCTCTCAGCAACCGTTCTCTAAGACTACTTCAACCTGCGTTGCTCTATAATTTTCCGAATGTACCCATCGAGATGCTTGCGCCGCCTGACTTTGACTGCGCTTGCCGGCCCACTGATCCTCAGCTCTCTATCAAGTTCACTATTGCAGGGGCAGCAAGCCCACTCATTCGACGCAGCAGCCAAACAAACGGCATCGCTTACTGGAACATTGGAGCGCGAAGTTCACGCTGACATGAATTTTCTCGCTGACGATGAGCTTCACGGGCGGGGATCCGCCACACGCGATGAACACATCGCTGCTCTTTTCGTCGCTGCCCAGCTTCAGTCCCTCGGTCTCGAACCCGGCGGCGAGAATGGCACCTTCCTGCAGAAAACCGCACTGCCCGATCCATTGCCGCCCCGCGTCCAGCAACGCCTCTCGAAGTTCCAGGACGTTCCTCGCAAAGAGACCTGGAATGCCATCGGCATCCTGCGCGGCAGCACCTCCCCGAACGAGGTCATCCTGCTCACCGCGCATCTCGATCATCTCGGCATCGGTCCCGCCAATGCCGCCGGCGACACCAACTACAACGGCGCCGACGACGACGCCTCAGGCACCACCGCCGTCCTTACCCTCGCTCACGTCCTCGCCACCGGCCCGCGCCCGCGCCGCACCATCGTCTTCGCCCTCTTCGGATCGGAGGAGATCGGCGGCTTCGGTAACCATGCCTTCCTCGCCCACCCGCCCGTTCCCCTGACCAGCATCGTTGCCAACCTGGAATTCGAAATGATCGGACGTCCCGACCCTTCCGTCCCCGCCGGTACGCTCTGGCTGACTGGCTTCGACCGCTCCAACCTCGGTCCGGAACTTGCAAAACACGGCGCGCATCTCGTCAACGATCCTCACCCCACGCAACGCTTCTTCCAACGCTCCGACAACTACGCCCTGGCGCTCCAGGGGATTGTCGCTCAGTCCGTCTCCAGCTTCGGCCTGCACAAGGATTACCATCAACCCAGCGACGAACTCAGCACAATCGATTTCACTCACATGACTAACGCCATCGGCTCCATGATCAATCCCATCCGCTGGCTGGCAAATTCAAGCTGGAAACCGCAGTGGAACCCGGGTGGCAAACCCGATGCCAACGCTCCAAGGCCCGGCCCGCCTCCTTCGCAGCCGCAGTCGAAGTAGCTTTCTGATCTGACAAAAGAGGACGACTCCAAGTGAAGTCGCCCTCTTCTCTGTTACCTCAATTATGGTCTCTGCCGAAACGATATGGCCGTCATGTTTCTGTTTCTCTACCCGAAAGCAAATCGATTTTGCTAATTGGGCCGATCGCGTTCCGTCTTGCCGAACCGCGCGTCCAGAGGTTTCCGGCCGGCAAAACCTTCTGCCTCGGTATGCCAATGGGTGATTGCGACTTCCCCCAGCTTCCAGCATAAGAGAACCGCCTTGCCGTCCAGCACCGAAGGAAAGTCAAGCAGTCCCTCCTCCAGGTCCTTCACCTGCACGCCGATCGAATCGATCTCCGCCAGCGTATCCTTGGCCTCCTGCACAGCCTTATCCCGCTCCGCCCGGCGCCGTGCGGCTGCGCTTACATCCACATGCATGCCACCGGAAAGAAAAATTCGCTGGCTTAACTGCTGCATCTCCTTTTCCAATACTCCCGCCTGAGTCGCCGCGGCCTGTGCCTTGCGCAACAAGGCCTCCACCACCGGCAAGAGCGTCTGTGCTTCACTCAAGGTAAAAGTTTTGCTCAAGTCCCGATCTCCAGCATCCGGGCCAGCGCCACGCGCGCCCACTGCTTCACATCATCATCCACCTTGATGCGATTCACAACTCGCCCCTCCACCAGGTTTTCGAGCGCCCACGCCAGATGCTGCGGCGAAATGCGATACATCGTCGTGCACAGGCATCCTGAATCGTCGAGCGTCATTACACGCTTGCCGAGCGGCGCAAATCGCTTTGTCAGACGATTGACCAGATGAATCTCCGTTCCCACGGCGAAGCTCGAACCCTCCGGAGCTTTCTCGATCACGTCGATAATCCGCTCGGTCGAGCCAATCGAATCGGCTTTCTGGCAGACCTCCCAGCGGCACTCAGGATGCACAATCACCTGCATCTCCGGAGATTCGCGGCGCACGCGATCGACGTGCTCGGGAAGAAACCGTTGATGTACGGAGCAATGCCCCTTCCATAGAATCACCTTAGCCGCCCGCAGCCGTTCCGGACTAAGACCGCCGTTGATCTGGTAAGGATCCCACACCACCATCTCGCTCAATGGAATGCCCATCGCAAACGCAGTGTTCCGCCCCAGATGCTGATCCGGTAGAAACAGGATCTTCCCCGCTCGCGCAAACGCCCACTCAAACGCCGCTCGAGCATTCGACGATGTGCAGACCAATCCGCCGTGTCTGCCGCAAAAGCCTTTGATGGCCGCAGCGGAGTTCATGTACGTCAACGGAATCAACCCGCTATCGATTTCAGCCGTCAATCCCATGCGCGTGAAAGAGTCCCAACAATCTTCTACCTGTCCGATCTCCGCCATATCGGCCATCGAACACCCGGCGTTCAGATCCGGCAGAATCACCTGCTGCCAGGGCCTGCCAAGCACATCGGCTGTCTCGGCCATAAAGTGCACGCCGCAGAACAGCATGTACTTCGCGTTCGTCTCCGAGGCAATCTTCGAGAGCTTATAGCTATCGCCAGTGAAGTCGGCAAACCGGATCACTTCGTCCCGCTGGTAGTGATGGCCCAGCAAAACGACGTCAGTACCCAGGGTGGCGCGCGCCGCCGCAATACGGCTGTCCATCGTATGGTCAGGCTGCGCAAGATAGTTGTCCAACGAACAAGCCGCTGCGCTGGAACTTTCCGCGGCGCTCGAACCCGTCGCCGCAGCATTTTCAGCCACGGCCGCAGCCGAAGCGATCTCTAATAATCCGTTCAAAGTACTCCGCCTTCAGTCTCACCGAGGCCGACTGGCGCCGGCGATTTCGCCTGCACTGTCGTTTCGCCTCTGAGACGGGGATGTTGAAAGCATGCATTGCTCGAGTTGCAGTGGATTCGCTGTGCCGGCCTGTTTCCAGGGCCTTCACCCAACCCACGGGGGTGTTGCAACTCCTGTTTTCCTGCTCACGGTCGAATCGACCGCTTATCTCAATTTATTAGACGCAAATCGCGTCGAGACGATGCGATTTTCGCCAACTGCAAGATAGATTTTACAACATCATCCGCAGCCTCCATCCATTTGTTCCCTCCGCACGTAAGCCGTATCATGGGACTTACTTATGCCTAGCTTTCAGGACAGCGCCATCCTCATCTTCCTCGCCCTGCTTCTCTTCGGGCCGAAGAAGCTGCCTGAACTCGCGCGCCAGTTGGGCAAACTCATGGCCGAGTTCCGTCGCGCCTCCAATGAATTTCGAATGCAGATGGAAGATGAGCTTCGCATCGCCGACCAGGAGGAGCAGCGGAAAAAAATTGCCGCCATGGAAGCCGCCGCTCCCGCCACCCCTGCCGCCGGCGGAGCAGAGAACACCATCGCACCTCCCGCGATCAACGATCTCGAGCGTCATCCGCACGACCAGTCGTATCTTCCCGAATCAACGCCCGAGCCCGAATCAACGCCCGAGCCGTTGCCCATCGCCACTTCCGGCGATCTCAATCTCATGCCGCCGGCCACCGGCCTGCCTGTCGACAATTCCGCGCTCTCATCCGTGCTTGACTCCATCCCTCAGGTTCCCGATCCCCTCGATGATCCCAAGTTCCCGTCCTCCGAGCCGGTAACCAGCGAGGCCGCCCACCGTGGCTGATCTCGACCGCATCGATATGGCACGCAAGGCAGTCACGGAGCGCGCAGAACTCCCCGGCATGAGCCTCATGGAGCATCTCACCGAGCTCCGCAAACGACTTCTTCACTCGATAGGTTGGGTCGCTGTCGGCGTCGTCATCGCCTACCTCTTTCATGGCCGGCTCATTGAGTACATCCAGCGCCCCCTGCTCAATATCGGTCTCAAGATGACCATGACCCACCCCACCGATGCTCTCAACTTCCTGATTAAGACCTCAGTGGTCTGTGGCATCATCATCGCCAGCCCGTTTGTCCTCTATCAGGTCTGGCTCTTCATCTCCCCCGGAATGTACGCCCACGAGAAGAAGTACGTCGTTCCATTTATGGCGGCAACCGTCGGACTGTTTCTGGCTGGGGCGTGGTTCGGCTATCGCTGGGTCCTTCCCGGAGCCATGACCTTCCTCATCCAGGACATCGGCAAGAACTTCTCCCACATGATCACGATCGAGGACTATACCCAGTTCTTTCTCTCGGTCATCCTCGGCCTCGGCATCTGCTTCGAGCTGCCTATTCTCATGTTCTTCCTCGCCCTCTTCGGCGTCGCCGACGGCAAATTCTTTCTCAGGCAATGGCGCTACGCCGTCCTCGTGATCTTCCTGGTCTCAGCGATCATCTGTCCCCTGCAGGATCCCTTCAGCATGTGTCTCTTCGCCAGTCCAATGTTGGCCCTCTATATAGTTGGCGTAGCCACTGCATTTCTCGTCCACCCCGATAGGCGTAAACCCAGAGAGGCGAAGATATCCGCATGACCCTTCCCGACATTTTGCAAATTTTTCGTGCCAGTAAAGTTTTTCGCGCCAACAAGACTTGTCATCCTGAGCGGGACAGTTCGCGCACTGTGCGAACGACGCAATCGAAGGACCTGCGGTTGCTCTTGCCGTTGCTCGTTCTTTTTTTCACCATCGTAAACTCCCAGGCCCAAAAAACAACCGCACCACATTTCAACGGCCAGACCGCCTACAACCTCACAGCGGAGCTTCTCAAGATTGCCCCCAAGCGCTTCAACGGCTCCTCCGGCCACCAGAAGGCTGAGGAATTCATCAAGCAGCACTTCGCCCCCGAAGCCGCCAAAGGCAATCTCGAAACCGACACCTTCACCGCCAGCACCCCCGCCGGTCTCCAGACGATGAGCAACTACATCGTCAAATTCCCCGGCAAAAAGGACGGCATCATCGTCCTCGTCACCCACTACGAAACCAACTACCCGCTGCGCGACATCGAGTTTCACGGAGCCAACGACGGAGCCGCCACGACGGCTCTCCTCATCGAGATCGGCAACGTTCTTCGCAACCATCCGCCTGAAGGCTACTCCGTCTGGCTGGTCTTCGATGATGGCGAAGAGGCCGTCAAAGACTGGTTTGCCAACAATGGCAAAGACAACACCTATGGCACTCGCCACCTCGCCGCAAAGTGGAGCAACGATGGAACCATCGGCAAGATTAAAGCGCTCCTCGTCGCCGACATGATCGCCGACAAAGACCTCAACATCGACCACAGCGACAACTCGGCGCCCTGGCTGAACGACATCCTCAAAACCGCCGCGAAAAATACCGGCCACTCCGCCAATATCTTCAAATACAGCGAGGCCGAAGAGGATGACCACCTGCCCTTTGCCCAGCGCGGCGTCCCCGTCCTCGACGTCATCGACGCCCACTACGGTCCCGTCACCGAAGCCACCCCGGACGGCTACCACCACACCGCGCAGGACACCCTCGACAAGGTCAGCGCCAGGTCCCTCCAGATCTCCGGCGACCTCTTTCTCGAGATGATCCGCTTAATCAATCAGCGCCCCTGAAGCCTTCTTACCGACCTCAGAGGCGCGATCTTCACTCTTCATTCAAAGTAAAAAAATTACTTGCTGCAGGCGTGCCCATGGTCCGGATGGGCGCCCTTGCCCTTGGCATCGGCCTCAGACATATACGACCCTTGCTTCGTCTTGCCGTAGTAAGTTGTCCCGTAGCAGTGATACACATTGCTGTCGGTGTTAACCCATACCAGGCCCGGTCCGCCGCCCGCCGCCTGAGTCATCGATGCGGCCTTTGACGCCGGAGAAGCCTTTGCCGACGGGGCCGGGGAAGGCTTTGCGGCCGGAGCTGGGGCAGCCGCCGGCGTTGTTGCCGGAGCCGCTGCCTTCGGTGCCGCCGATGGCGCGGCTGCAGGCGCGCTTGCCGGAGCCGACGCATACCATTCCTTCACTCCCTGGTGCCCGCGGCAAGCCCCCTGTTTGCTGGCAGCCGTCGAATACGTCCCATCCTTGCATTGACCGGTAGATCCCGCAGGTGCCTGAGCCACCGCAACATGCGCCGCCAGAAGCCCCGTCGCAACCGTTATCAAACGAATCGCTGTCTTCATAAACACTCCAGTAGGATTTGAATTTTACGCAGCCCCAATACGCAGCCCAATACATAGCCCGGATATCGCGAAATCCTACGCTATCCCAAACTCGCTGTCATTCCGATTGAGACCGGGCTCTGAGCCGTCGATCGGGCAACGCCTCCAGCTTCTCCCCCAAATGAGCCACAAACTAATCCCTTTGAGGGATAGCTCCCAAGGAACCCCTCACCCTACTCTCGTTCTTGCCGATGGAGGTAGAACAATGCACACACCAGCGTTCCCATCCTTAGAGTCCAGAGCCGAAAGCTTTACCAACCGAAATTCCAATCGCGGCTTTTTCCATGCCCATCCCATAGGCGAAGTCCTGCGCAGCCTCTTCTTCTCCTCCATTCTCTGGCTGGTGCTGGCAATGGCGCTTTATGGGGTTTACTCCATGGTCGTCGGTTCTCGCTAGGATTGACACCGTACCCTGCGCGCCCGCGCAGCATCGAACCCTGAGCAATAACGCCCTTTGGCGTCTTCCCTCGATCTGCCCCCGAACCTCAAGCTGTGCATCGGACGCTTTCGCCCTGTAGCATCCAGGCTGTAGCATCCAAGATAGATGCCTGGCGCAACGCCCATCAGCCATTGGATAGGTTTTCATCTCTTCATCCTCATTCTTCTGGGGATAGAGCTTGTTTACGCTCGCCGTCAGGGTCCCTCAAGAACACACTCCACCTCCATCGCCGCCACTATCCTTTGGGTCGCCGCCGCCTTTGTCTTCGCTGTCTTCCTCTTCCACACCATGGGCAGCGAGAGCACAACCCAATACCTCGCCGGATACGCGATCGAAGAGTCCCTCTCCATCGACAACCTCTTCGTCTTCCTCATTCTTTTTCGCGCCTTTAATATTGAGCCGAACCGCCAGCCCAAAGCCCTCTTCTGGGGAGTAGCCGGAGCCATCCTTCTTCGTGGGGCTTTTATCGCCGCCGGTCTCGGCCTTCTCGCCCGCTTCGAATGGATCAGTTACGTCTTCGCCGCCATCCTGCTTGTCGCCGCTATCCGCCTCGTGCTGCCCTCCGCGCAGAAACCCGAGACCACGCCCCGTTGGATAACCTGGGTCTCCCGCATCCATCCCGTCAGCCTCCGTCAGGACAAGTTCTTCGTTCGCGAAGACGGCCGCCCCATGATCACCGTCCTCTTCCTCGCCCTGCTCGCGATCGAGCTCACCGACGTCGTCTTCGCGCTCGACTCCATCCCCGCCGTCCTCTCCATCACCCGCAACCCCTTTCTCGCCTACACCTCGAACATCATGGCCGTCATGGGTCTCCGCTCGCTCTATTTCCTCCTCGCCCACCTGCTCTCCAAACTTCGCTTCCTCCACTACGGTCTCGCCACCGTCCTTGCCTTCGCCGCCTTCAAGATGCTCGCCGCGCATTGGGTGGACATCGGCCCCATCGCCTCCCTGGCCGTCATCGTCATCGTTCTGGCGATCACAATCCTGCTCTCCCTCGTCTATAAAAAGACCTCAGCAGCCAACTAAGTCGTAACCGGAGGAACTCCATTGAAGTGGTACAACTACTTCGCCTGCTTTCTTGCCGGAGTCTTTCTTATTCATCTCGTCCCGCATCTGTTGCACGGCTTCACCGTAACCAACGTTGTCGGAGCGCTGGTCAGCGTCATCGGTGGGTGTCTGCTGCTATGGATCGGCAAATTCTCCTTCCGAAATCCGTGGACCATCCTCCTTGTCCTGGCCGGTATAGGTTCTGTGTTCCTCTTTCTGGCAATCCATCCTCATCATCACTCCACGGCGATCCATAGACAATGAGTTGTTCTGAACCCCTTCTATTGCTCCCCATCCCGAGCCATGGGTGCCGGGTTCGTCTTCTAACGCCGCTGCAACAACAGAATCAGCGCCACGAACGCCGCGAGCCCACCCCCAAATAGCCCCCCGCTTGCCGCCCTGAGCGACGCCGGACCCGCATACATCCATCCATTCGCCGGCACATGGTCCATCTTGTAATAAATGGCGACCCCAACCAGGCAAAACATAATCACCGCGCCAATGATCGCAACAATTACGCGCTGAAGCCCCTTGTCAGATCGAGTGCCATCTTCCTTGCGCGGCTCCATCGGCAATCTCTCCTCTCTCGGATCAAGCCACAAACTCCAGCTCGCCGCGCCGCATCACCGAATGCCTCGCCACAGCATCCCGCAACGGAAAATCGTTCCGGTAGTGAGCCCCTCGGCTCTCCTCGCGTCCCAGCGCGGAAGCAACGACCAGTCCCGCCACGGCATGCAGGTTCCTGGCCTCAAGCGCTCGTCGAAACTGCCCCCGCGGCATGGTCACCGCCAGCGCATCCAACCCACGCTGCGCCTCACGCAATCCCGCTCCATCACGCAGCAACCCGGCATGCTTCCACATCAGCCCACGCAGATCTGCGATCCACCTCTCCGTCGCGGCCTCAGCCGTAACTCCATTCGCCGCAGCCGCCAGGACAGCCGGAGCGGTGTTCTCTGAGCCCTGCACCCTGAGCCCCGAACCCTGTTCCTTCATCGTCTCCGCCACCAAAGCTCCAAACACCAGGCCCTCCAGCAGCGAATTGCTCGCCAGCCGGTTCGCTCCATGCACGCCCGTACACGCCGCCTCTCCCGCCGCATACAACCCGGGCAGCGAAGTCCTTCCATGCACATCCGTCCTCACCCCGCCCATCAGGTAATGTGCCGCCGGCCGCACCGGAATCAAATCCCTCCCCAGTTCCAGGTGATACTTCGTCAAAAAAGCCGAAATCCCGGGAAACCTAGCATGCAAATCTTTCTTGACTCCGACGCCCCGCATATCCAGATACACCGGCCCATCCATGCCTTCCCGCGTAATCGCCCGCGCCACCACATCGCGCGGAGCCAGCTCCAGCAACGGATGATACCGCTCCATAAACCGCTTCCCCTTCGCATTCACCAGAAGCGCACCTTCACCTCGCAATGCCTCGCTCAACAAAAATCGCGGAGCACCCGGCGCGCTGAACGCCGTCGGATGAAACTGATAAAATTCCATGTCGCTCACCGCCGCCCCCGCCCGGTACGCCATGGCGATCCCGTCACCCGTCGCCACCGCCGGATTGGTCGTGTCGCTATAAACCTGTCCCGCCCCGCCACTCGCCAGCAGCACCGCCCGCGCCTCCACCACTCGCAAACCACCTTCGCCGTCCAGCAGCGTAGCCCCCGCCACGCGTCCATCCTCGACGATCAGGTCCACACTCGTCGCCCACTCCATCAACTCGATCCGCGGAATCTCCCGCACATGCCGCAGCAGCGACACCGCAATCTCCCGTCCCGTCGCGTCGCCATTCGCATGAAGAATCCGCGACAAGCTATGCGCCCCCTCCCGCGTCCGCAGCAGCTCCCCGTGCTCGCCGTTCTGTCCCCTCGGCTCCCGGTCGAACGCAGTCCCCCACTCCAGCAGCTCCTCCACCCGCCTCGGTCCCTGCTCCACCAGAACCTTTGCAGCCTCACGATTCACCAGCCCATCGCCCGCCGCCATCGTGTCCTCCAGGTGCAGCAGAACGTCCTCCTCTCCTCCCATCGCGACAGCAATTCCACCCTGCGCATAAGCCGTATTCGACTCCGCCAGCTCCTCCTTCGTCACCACCAGCACCGTACCCGACTCCGCCAGCCGAATCGCCGCGCTCAACCCTGCAATTCCCGCCCCGATCACCAAAAAATCAACACGCCCCATACCTCAATGCTACTAGAGCGATAAGCGATGAGTGATGGCCTGCCGACACGATCATTCCCGACCAACGGGAGG
>DATAVY010000070.1:0-23040 GCA_036267495.1 Edaphobacter sp. | reverse complement strand
GCGCTGGGGGACGCCGGGGATTCCGGAGCCGGCGGCTTCGAGGTCGGGAGTGATAGCGACGGAGCGGATGAGGCCGAGGTCGACAATGTTGCAGGGCAGGACGGGGTCGTAGCAGTCGCGGAGGGCGGCGAGGATCTCAGTCTCAGTGAGCATCTGTGTCGATGATATCCGGTATGAGGCGGGACCCCCCACCCCGTCAAAATTGCGCAAAGTCTTCGATCCAGATACTTTAGGTTTGGACTTCCCTGGGGTTTCATCTGGATTTCAGGTGATGGGGAGGCCAAAGCGTCTTCCCGCAGGCCTACTTTTGTCAAGTGTCAGTGCTTTCTTTCGACGAGATAGCTTGCGAGAGATTTGAGGCGGGCGGCGTCTTCGCCGAAGGATTCGAGGGCGGCGAAGGCATCGGCGATGAGTGCTTCGGCGTCTTTAATTGACTTTTCGATGCCGAAGACGGCGGGCCATGTGGCTTTGGTTGTGGCGGTGTCTTTGCCGGCAGTCTTGCCGAGTTCTTCGGAGCTTTGGGTCATATCGAGGACGTCATCAACGATCTGGAAGGCGAGGCCGGCTTTTTCGCCGAAGGTGCGGAGGCGTTCGATGGTGTCCTCGTCTATTCCGAAATTGGGGCCTAGAACAGAATTTGTAGAGCCGCGATCACGTTCTTTCAGCAGACCCAGCGCGTAGAGACCTCCGGAGACGATGCTGGTTGTGATGAGAGCTCCTGTTTTAGCGCGATGGATCGCTTCGACGAGTTCAGGAGTAGGCGTCACGCGTTCGGATTCGATGTCCATGATCTGTCCGCCGATCATGCCTGGGGGGAGCTGGGTGTTGAGGTCGCCGACGCGGCCTACTCCGGTGCCGATGGCGAGGGAGATGTCGCGGAAAATAGCGACGGCTGTCGCAGGTGGAGTGGGAAGGGCGGCGATGGTTTGAAAGGCGAGGGTTTGAAGAGCATCGCCGGCGAGGATGGCGGTGGCTTGGCCGAAGACGACGTGGCAGGTGGGTTTGCCGCGGCGGAGGTCGTCATTATCGAGGGCCGGGAGATCGTCGTGGATGAGGGAGTAGGTGTGGAGCATCTCCAAAGCCGCGCCCAGGCTGGCTACTCCTTCCGGATACGATTCGGCGCCTGCGACCATGCGGGCGGCCTCCATGCAGAGAATGGGACGGAGACGTTTTCCGCCGGCGAAGACGCTGTGGCGCATGGCCCGGTGAATGGAGTGGGGGAGAGTGTCGGGCGAGGGCAGAAGGCGTTCGAGAGCGGCATCGGTGAGTTGCGCGCCGGACAGGAGCAGAGATTTTACGTCGAAAGGCATGTGAAGTTGATGATAAATGAGCCTGCGGCGATTTCTTCCTCGTTGCATGTGACTGAGGCTGGTGAAGCCAAAGGTGGACTACGACTCCATTCGATGGACACAGATGTGTGAGGTCGACGGATATGCCTAGCAGCTCTTTTTCTGGCTGGATTTTTTCGCGGCGACCCAGCCCGGTTTGGTGGTCTGGCGGGCGCGGCCGAGAGCGAGTGCGCCTTCGGGGACGTCTTCGGTGATGCTGGAGCCGGCGGCGATGTAGGCGCCGTCGCCGATGGTGATCGGGGCGACGAGGTTGGAGTCGGAGCCGACGAAGACACCGTCGCCGATGGTGGTGCGGTGCTTGTTGACTCCGTCGTAGTTGCAGGTGATGACGCCGGCGCCGATGTTGACGTTGGCTCCGATGACGGTGTCGCCAAGGTAGTTGAGGTGATTGGCCTTGGAATTTTTGCCCATGGTGGTTTTTTTAGTTTCGACGAAGTTGCCGACGTGCGCGCCTTCGCCGATGCGGCTCTCGGGGCGGAGGTGGGCGTAGGGGCCGAGGATGGCTGAGTCGGCGACTTCGGCGGAGTCGAGAATGCAGCCGTTGCGAACGGTGACGTTGTCGCCGAGTTGCGAATTCTGGATGACGGAGTAGGAGCGGATGCGGCATTCGCTGCCAATGGTGGTTTTGCCGAGAAGCTGGACGTAGGGCTCGATGACGGTGTCGGGGCCGACGTTGACTTCGGCGTCGATGACGCAGGTGTCGGGGAAGAAGATGGTGACGCCGGAGGCCATGAGGCGGCGGGCGGCGGCGCTGCGCATGGCGGCGTCGAGGTGCATCATCTCGGCGATGGTATTGGCGCCGAGAACCTCGTCGACGGATTCGGCCGGGATGGCGACGACGCGTTTGCCTTCGGCGACGAGCATGGCGGCGATGTCGGTGAGGTAGAACTCGCCGTGGGTGTTATTGGTGTCGAGCGCGTCGAGTTTTTGGAAGAGAGCTTTGGTCTCGAAGCAGTAGATTCCGGAGTTGATTTCCGGGGTTGCGAGTTGATCGGGTGTGAGGGATTTCTGTTCTACGATGGCCTGGACTTCGGGTTTGTTGGGGGTGAGGCGGAGGACGCGGCCGTAGCCGGTGGGGTCGGGCGGGACGGCAGTGAGGATGGTCATCGCGGCGCGTTCCTTGAGATGGACGTCGCGAACGGCTGCGATGGTTTCGGGGCGGATGAGGGGGACGTCGCCGGAGAGAACTAGCAGGTGTGTGGGAAGCGGGGCCGCGTTGAGGGTGAAGAAGGCTTTGAGCATCTGCATGGCATGGCCGGTGCCGCGCTGCTCGGCCTGCAGGACGAACTGGACGCCGGTGTGTTCGACGGCGGATTTCACGCGGTCGGATTCGTGGCCGATGATGCAGAAGATGTGGTCGGGGGGGACGACGGTTTTTGCGGCTGCGATGACGTGGAGGAGGAGGGCGCGGCCGCCGATCTCGTGGAGAACCTTGGGGCGCCTGCTTTTGAGCCGCGTGCCTTTGCCTGCGGCCATGATGGCGATGGCGAAGTCTGGTGTGGGCATAGACCTTTATGGTCTCATGTTCGGTTTTTGGCCAGACCAGGGGGCGCGCGGGGGCCACATTCATTGTTCGGTGTTTGTCTTTCCTCGGTGCTTGTCTTTCCGGCTCGTCCAATATCTCTGTAATCATTCGCGATCGAGTTAACGTGTCATCGAGGTAGTCATACCAGACATAAAACCGGCTCAGAGACAATGAATCCGTCGCGAAGATGTGGCACCCGGATTTGTGAGGAAGTGAATGATGCGGCTGCTACACTTGTCTGCCGGAAATCAAAGGTTCGAACAATGGTACGAAGGACACATTCTGACGTTGTGATTCGTACGGCCACGCCGGAAGACAGCGCCGTTTGCGGGAAGATTTGCTTCGATGCCTTTTCTGCGATTAATGCGGCCCATGGTTTTCCCTGCGACTTTCCTGGGCCGGAGGCCTCTACCGGAGTGCTTTCGATGATGTTTTCGAACCCCGGCTTCTACTGCGTGGTGGCGGAGGTCGATGGCCGGATTGTGGGCAGCAACTGCCTGGATGAGCGTTCGGTGGTTTGCGGCGTCGGCCCGATCACGATCGATCCTGGCGCACAGAATCTCGGGGTTGGCCGGAGGCTGATGCAGGCGGTGATGGATCGCGCGAATCAGCGCGGCGCCGCGGGGATCAGGCTGGTGCAGGCAGCATTTCACAATCGCTCGCTCTCGCTCTACACTTCGCTCGGCTTTGACATTCGCGAGCCGCTCTCCTGCGTGCAGGGCCGCACGACAGAACGGAGTGTTGCGGGATGCGCGGTGCGACAGGCCAGGGCTGACGATGCAGATGCGTGCAATGCTCTGTCGCGGCGAGTGCATGGATACGACCGAGGTGTCGATCTGGCGCAGGCGATGGAACAGGGCACCGCGCGGGTGGTCGAGCGCGAAGGCCGGGTCACGGGATACACGACGCACCTGGCGTTTTCCGGCCATTCCACGGCAGAGACAAATTTAGATATGCAAGCGCTGATCGTTTCGGTGGAATCTTTCGCCGGGGCAGGAATCCTTGTGCCTTCAAGAAACCACGGTCTGCTGCGCTGGTGCCTGGCGAATGGACTGCGCGTGGTCCAGCCGATGACACTGATGAGCGCGGGGCTGTATAGCGATCCGTCCGGAGCGTGGCTGCCGTCGGTACTCTTTTAGAGCGAGGAATGTGCAAACAGGGCGAACAAAGGCCTTAGGGTTGTCTTTGCCGGTTGGCTTTCCGTCTGAGGCCGGTTGACGCGACTCAAAGCGTACCATTGGCCGATTTCGCATCTAATGGTTGAGAGGACCGCTGGATGGGTTATCGCATTCTGCAGTTTATTGTTTTCCTGCTGGGGATTCTGTTCGCTGTGGCAGCCTTCCGGGCTGTCAGAGAGCCATGGGCAGGTATGGATTCGGTTATGGCTACCCAGGTAGCGGCGGGATATCTTATTGCGGCCGTACTCGCGATCATCTGCCTGGTTGCCGCCCGCCAGTTTGGACTGAAAGCTCGCCAGACAAGAGATTGACGTGCGTCAGATTGAAGTGCGTCGAAGACCGAAGGAGCGATTCCTGGCTGCCGCATTGTGGTTAAAAGCAAAAGGGCGATTCCTCTTGCGAGAGACCGCCCCTGCTTTCCGAATTTTCGAAGATCTGGTTCGGTACCCAGATCACAACTACTCGTCACTCCGAAGTTATTCGAGACGTGCGAGCGGAGCCCGCCGTTTCCCGTACCCCGTCATCACATTTCGCTGCAAGAGCTTTTTGTTCCATCCGCGGCATCCAGTTTCCCAGTGCTGCGTGAGTTTCGCTTCGGTTACCCTTGCGGGCTTCCTCTCCAATTCCCTTGCGGGTCTCGTCTCCGATGTTGTTCCCAGTTCCGTTGCCGGTTCTGTTCCGAACTTCGTTCCCGATTCTCATCCGGAGTTCCTTTCCCGGTTCCCTTGCGGGTTCCGCTTCCGGTTCTCCTGGAGATCCATTCCCGGGGCTCTTGCGAACTCCGCTTCCGGCTCTCCGATGGCTCTTGTCTACTCTCTCCTTCTGGAGGATTGCTCCTCCGTTGAATTGAAAGATACTCCGGATCGCCGGGAAAACAAGAGGGGTTGAAAGCTATATTTTTGTGGAAATTGGGCAGAATTTGTGGAAATATGATGCGTTGCACAGGCGGCGGTGCGTTTTCGCGCGTGGAGGATGGATTCGCCGCGCTCAATTATGGATTGCTCATGCGTTCTTCGAGCGCTTTACGGTAGCTGCGGCTGAGGCGGAGCCTGGTTCCGTCATCGAGCAGCAGCTCGTGGCTGCCGTCCTGGTTGAGCTCGAGGCCGCGGACGCGATTGAGGTTGACGATGGTGGAGCGGTGGACGCGGCAGAAGAGGGCGGGGTCGAGATCCTGCTCGAGCTCCGCGATGCTGCGGCGCAACATGTGGGTCCTGTTGCCGACGTGGAGGCAGGCGTAGTAGTCCGCGGCTTCGATCCAGTCGATCTCAGAAATTCTGAGGAAGGAGATCTGGCCGGCGCTTTTGATGGCGAAGCGATCGAGTTTTCTGGGCAGGTCTTTGGCGGCGGCGATTCTTTGTCTGGCGCGATCTAGGGCGAGATCGAAGCGCGTGTCGTCGAACGGCTTCAGGAGATAGTCGAGCGCTCCGGCTTCGAAGGCGCGGAGAGCGTACTGGTCGTAGGCGGTGACGAAGACGATGGCGGGCGGGAGGTCTTTGCCGAGGAGCTCGAGGACGTCGAAGCCGTCGTGCTCGGGCATCTGGACGTCGAGGAAGACGAGGTTGGGCTTGGCGGAGCGGATGATTGCGAGCGCTTCCATGGCCGAGCCGCACTCGCCGACGATTTCGATCGATGGGTCGCGGCGCAGGAGGATGGAGAGATTGCTTCGCGCGAGGGGCTCGTCGTCGACGATGACGGCGGTGATTTTGGAGGTGCGGTCTTCGGCGGACACAGGCTACTCCTTGAAAGGAACGGAGACGGAGACCTCGACTCCTCCGGGAGCCTGATTCCTGATGTCGAAGGCGAACGCTTCGCCGTAGAGACTTTGGAGCCGGGTGCGCATGTTGGAGATTCCGATTCCGGAGTTGATGGGGCCGCTGGCCTGGAGGCTGGGGCCATCGTTGTAAACGCTGAGGGTGAGCATGCCGTTGGAGCGAGAGGCGAGGATGTTGATCGCGCCTCCCTGAGCGCGCTTCGCGATGCCATGTTTGATTGCGTTTTCGACCATCGGTTGCAGGATGAGCATGGGGACTTGCGCGGGGAGCAGTTCGGTGGGAACGTTGACGGAACATTGCAAACGCTCGACGAATCGAACTTTTTGGATGTCGAGATATTTGCGGGTGAAATCCAGTTCCTCGGCAAGCGGGACCTCCTGCCGGTTGGAGTCTGCGAGGACGCGGCGCATGAAGTCGCTCAGCTCGACGATCGTGGTGACGGCGTCGTCGTTTCTTTGCTCGCGGACCAGACCGGCGATGGAGTTGAGTGTGTTGAAGAGGAAGTGAGGCTCGATCTGCCGGCGCAGCGCGCTGAGCTGAGCCTTCATGAGCTGCTCATTGAGCCGCGCGGCCTCGGTTTGTTGATGCGCAAGGCGCTCTCTGGAATCGAGCAGATAACTAACGAGAAGGATAGTGGTGTAGAGGATGAAAGACGAAAGAAGGCCACCGTAGAACTTGCCTGAGAGCAGGTTCAGAAACTTCCCGGGGCCTTGATCGTAAGCGTAGGGGTTGGCCAGTTTTTCGAGTGTGGCGGACCAGGCTGAGAAGGCGAGATCGATTGCGATACAGGCAAAGAAGTGCCGGAGCCAGATGGAGAGCGGTCTCAGCTGTGTGGGAGGGAAACGGCGGCCGAGACGAAGCACGAAGGGAGTGGCGAGCGCCCAGGGCAGCCACTCAACCAACAGGGTTAGGAAGAGCCAGTTCCAGGCGTGGTGCATGCCTTCGGCGCGCATGGCGAAGACGGTCTGGGTCGCATTGAACAGGCCGATGCCGGACCAGATAGCTGCGATCCAGAGCCACTGCGGCGGTTGCGAGTGTGTGCGCGACGCGTCCATAAGGAGAATGGTAGTGCACGACTCCGAGAAAGCGCCCGAAAATGCAGCGAATCGCCAGCCAGAGGCAGGGAGTGGTCTGGCGTTTGAGCGAATCGAGGGGGATACTTTCGTTCATGATCAGCAAAATGATTGTTGGCGCTCTCGGTGCGGTGCTTGTTGCGTTTCCGGCGTTTTTGCGGGTGATTGAGGCTCCTCCACCGCTGCCGCCCAATGTTCCGGAGTATACGGGCGATGGCCAGATGAAGCTGCCTGAGCATTATCGCGAGTGGGTATATCTGAGCACCGGTTTCGACATGAGCTACAGCGCCGCCGGGATGCAGATGGACCATCACATGTTTGACAACGTGTTTGTGAACCCGGAGGCTTACAAGGTTTTTGCGGAGACGGCGACGTGGCCGGACAAGACGATGTTTGTGCTTGAGGCTCGTCGCGCGGAGGGTAGAGGCTCGATCAATCAGAAGGGGAATTTCCAGGCGACGGACATCATGGGACTCGAAGTGCACGTGAAGGACTCGCGCTTCGCGGGTAACTGGGCGTTCTTTGGATTTGACGACGGCAAGACTGCGAAGATGATTCCGACGACGGCGGGTTGCTATAGCTGCCATAGCGATCACGCGGCGGTGGACACGACGTTCGTGCAGTTTTATCCGACGCTGCTGCCGATTGCGAAGAGCAAGGGGACTTTGTCTGCCGGATATCTGAAGGAAACAGGGGCGACGGAAAAAAAATAGCGTGCTGCGATTTTGTATCAGCGGTTGACGATGGCTACGCGGAAGGGCGGCCTGGCGGCTTCGGCTGGATCCTGGGTAAAGGTCTCGGAGTTTTTGGCGGGGTCGTAGCCGCGCCAGAGCCAGGTCAGCTCGCCGGCAAACTCGGCGGCGCCTTCGCCCTGGGTGTGCGGACCTTTGCCGAAGGAGAACTGGAAGTCATAGCCCTTGAGCTTAAGGGAGTTGGCCATGCGGATGTTGGCGAGCGGCCAGGAGCCGTAGTTGGGATTCTCCTGATCGGCGCTGCCATCCTGAATCCAGACGCGGATGTTGTGATGAGGCTCGCGGAGAATTTTTTCCGGGTAGTCCTGGCCGCCGTCGGGGTTGCCGGGATCTTCTTTCCACTGGATCGCGGTGAAGGAGCCAATCCAGGAGATGACGCGGGAGAAGGCTTCGGGATGCTGCCATGCGGCGTTGAAGGAACAGATGCCGCCGGAGCTTGAGCCGGTGATGGCGCGAGAGTAGGCGTCGGTGCGGAGGCTGTAGTGTTGGGCGACCTCGGGGATGAGCTCGTCGAGGAGGAAGCGGTCGTAGCGATCGGAGACGGTGTCGTACTCGGTGGAGCGCATGGAATCTTTGAGGGTGCGCTTCCATTGCTTCGAGTAGGCATCGACGAAGTTGTAGGTGGGTGTGCCGGGCGAGGCGGAGATGTCGCCGGGGTTGGTGAAGATTGCAATGACGACGGGGATTTTGCCCTGAGCGATTAAGTTGTCGAGCACGTTGAGGGCAGGGTGGCCGCCCTTGCGGTTGAGGTAGCCTTCGCCATCCTGAAAGACCATGACGGCGGCGGCCTTTTTCGCGTTGTATTGCGCGGGGACGTAGATCCAGTAGTCGCTGACCATGCCGTCGTAGATTTTGCTGTTCAGGGTGAGGCGGTCGGAGAGGGTGCCGGTGGGGACGCGGGATTGCTGGAGCAGATCGGCCGGGAGAGCCGGAGGCGCGGGGGCGGGGCCGGAGTTGGGTCCGCCGGGTTGTGGGGCGGGCGTGGGTTGCTGGGCTGCCAGCTGGAGTGTGAGTGCGAGCAGTGCAGGATAGAGAGCTCGGGTGATCAACATCGATGGTCTCCTGTTTTTTGGCAGGATACACGGCTGGCGCGAGCAAAGTTGTGGAGCACCAATATCGCGGCCGAGATTCAGGAGATGGGGACGCCGTCTTCTATGGTGGTGGCAATCATGCGGAGAGTGCCGCCGTCGTTGAAGAGGAGCCCGCGGAAGCGCAGGATGGAGCCGGTGGCGAGAGGCGAGCTGGCGATGTTGTGGGTTGCGGCGGTTGCGTGGACGACGACCCGCTGTCCAGGTCCAAAGATTGTGATGAGATCGTCGGCGGCCAGGTCGACGTCGTAGGAGGTCTGGCCGTTTGCGGTTGAGACGGCTACAACGGTTGCGTTGATAGTTTGCGGCTCGAGTGTGATGACGCCGGTAGTGGGAATGGTGCCGGTGGTCTCCTGGAGTGCGTCGATTGGAGTGACGAGGTTTTGGCCGGGGATGATCGACTTCGCGTCGAGAGTGGGCGTGAAGGGAAGTCCGGTGGGGGCAGCTCCGCTGGGCCACGCGATCTGGAACTGTGAGGAGGGAGTGAGCTGGGCGTTATTGCCGTAGAATCCGGTGCCGTTGGGAAGGTTGGGACCCTGCTGTTCGCCGCCCACATTCTGGAGAACAGGTACTGTTTGCTGAGACGACGGGTATTGGAGGATCTGTCCGACGATATCGTACTTCTGCGTGGGCGCCTCCGTCTCTATCTGGGTGGCGAGCATCGACCCGTCGGACTGGAGGGCCGCGTCGATATCGACGAAGCTGCCCATCGGCGGGGACGAGGCGCCGGACGGGCCGGCGAAGATCGTGGAAGACGATGTGGTGAAGTTGAAGGATGCGCCGGTGGCGGCGATGATGGTGAGGAGGCCGCTGGCATTTGCGGTGACTTGGCCGTGGATGTCTTCCAGCTTGCCGTCCTGAAGGGTACTCGGCGTGGAGGCAGGGGTTAATCCCGAAAAAGAGAAGACGGGGGCGAAGATGACCTGACCCGCCCCCGGAGCGAACGTGCTCGAACCATCGAGATAAGGAGCATAGGTTGTCGACTTCGGGATGTTGAGATCAAGCAGCAGGCCCATTGCGCTGCCACTTACTGTCAGGGGTGTTGGCAGGGTCAGTTGCACTGCCGCTGGCTGGTTTTCGGGCGTCGCGATGTTGTAGTTGCCGATGTCGACTGTGCCGGGGCCGCCACTTCGATCGATGACAGCGAAGGTCGAGGACCCGTAACTCAGTTTGACCACGGTGTAGGTGCCCTGCGGAATGTCGGTGGTGACGAGTGGGTGGGCGACTCCGCTGATGGAACCGAGTTCTACAAGTTGCGGAGCGGTAAGTATGGGCACCTGAGTTCCAGTCGAGGAGATGAGCGTCAGGCTCTGGAGGTTGAACTTGAAGACGGCGATCTTCGCATCATTCGTTGCGGTGATGAGCAGCGTGGCGTGAGCGTTTCCGGGGGCGGCGGGAGGAGCAGAAGGCCCCGAGGCGCAGCCAGCGAAGAGAAGCAAAGCGCCCGATACTGAAACGGCATACGTGATTTGGCGGAGAGGAGAACGAGGCGAGGAAACGAGGCTCATTGGGTTGATCCTTAACCTGAGTGGAGCAATTGATTCGAATTGGTTGACCGCGGGTTTGGCAAGAAAGTTTCGGCCGCGAAGGTTCGTGCGGCATTCGCCGTGACACGAAAGAGTTATTTGCCGGTTTCAATGTCCTTTGTCAGAACGACGAAGTAGAGGTCGTCGCGGGTGGGTCTGCCGAAGCGCTCGTCGCCATAGGGAAAGGGGCGGATTTCCCCGGTGAGGGTGTAGCCGCGGCGCTCGTACCATGCGATGAGGATGTCGCGGACATGGACTACGGTCATTTGAATTCGCCGCGCGCCGCGTTGTCTTGCGAAGTCTTCCGCAGCGGCGAGCAGAGTGCCACCCAGTTTTCTCTTCTGCAGTTCGGGATGGATGGTGAGCAGGCCGAGGTACCAGACTTCGTCTTTGCCGGGATCGAGCCAGACGGTGCCGAGAAGCTGGCCGCCGGGAGTGTCGCGATAGGTGAGCAGATGCGCTTCAGGCTTTGCGGCGAGATCCTCGCGCAGAAGAGAATCGTTGAGGCGTTCGCCTTCGATGAAGTTTTCGATGTTCCAGCTTGCCGATGGGCCGGCGCCTCGATAAGCGAGGTTGACGAGGTCGATGATGGCCGGGTATTCGGCCTCAGTGGCTGCGGCGAGTTGCATACGAATCCATCAGCGGGCAGCCTTGCGGGCTGCTTCGAACTCATCGCCAGATTTCCATTCGATTGGCGGTTGCGTAATGGAAAGCCAGCCGAGTTCGATGCCTAGGCGGCAGAGCGTCGCGTTGCCGGAGAAGTCCCAATCTTCATGGAAGTTGTCGGAGATGTTGTGATAATCGTTTTTGCCGTAATTGGCGGATTGAGCGCGAGACCAGGCTTCGTCGTGTCCTTTGTAGATGCCGCCCTGCCCGAGAGAGAAGGCAGGAACGCCTGAATGGGCGAAGGAGAAGTGATCGGAGCGGTAGTAGCCGCCGCCGGTGTCGGGACGCGGGGCCGGGATGGTGTAGCCGAATTGTTTTGCGACGGCTTCGAGTGTGGGAAAGAAGGTAGTGCGCTGGGCTCCGCCGGCACGAAGCTGATCGCCCTGGCCGAAGGGAAGGATCTCGTCGAAGTTGAGATCGAGGTTGATCTGGCCGATGGGAAGCGGCGGATGTTGCGCAAGGTATGCGGAGCCGAGAAGGCCCTGCTCTTCGGCGGTGACAGCGGCGAAGATGATGGAATGGGGTGGTTGGACGTGTGCGGCAGTGAGGGCGCGGGCCATCTCCAAAATCATGGCAGTGCCGGTGCCATTATCCCCGGCGCCGTTGAAGATATTGTCCTCGCCGGGTTTGGCGTCGGTCTTGATGCCGAGGTGGTCGTAATGCGCGGTGTAGATGACCGCCTGATCTTTTTTCTGGCTGCTGTCGGCGCCTGCTGTGTCAGTGCCGGGAAGAATGCCGATGACGTTGGGCGATTGAAAGTTGCGGACTGTGCTGACGATGGTGGCGTCAAGGCGAACGGGAAGCTCGCGGGACTTGAACCCGGGTTTACCGGCTGCGGCAAACTCGGTGTCGAAGTTAGTGCCGCTGGCGCTGAAGATCTGCCTGGCGATGTCGAGCTGAATCCAGCTGGCGGCCTGGAGGCGGGGGTTTTCATCGTGCGCGACGAAGGTCTTCTCGGAGATGTTGGAGTTGCGGACGACGTCCCAACCGTAAGCTGCGAGGTCGGTACGGTGAATGATGAGCGCGCCGATGGCTCCTTTGCGTGCTGCCTGCTCGAATTTGTAGGTCCAGCGTCCGTAGTAGGTGAGGGATTTGCCGCCGAAGAAGCTGGGATCGTCGGAGGGAGGGTCGTTGACCAGGCACAGAATGACTTTGCCTTTGACGTCGATGCCAGCGTAGTCGTCCCAGTGAAATTCAGGCGCGGTAATGCCGTAGCCGACCCAGACAATGGAAGCGTTGACGACTGTGAGCGGAGTGAGTTTCTCATTGAAGACGACGAAGTCATCGGCAAACTTCAGATGGATGGCGGGACCGGATTTCGGGATGAGAGTGAAGGTGGTCTTTGCCGAGTCGGCTTTGACGCTGGTGAAGTCGACCTGCTGGAAGTAGGTACCGTGGTCTCCGCCGGGTTTTAGTCCGTAGCTTTCGAACTGGGAGGCGATGAATTTGGCGGCAAGCTCGCCGCCGCGCTGGCCGGGATAGCGGCCTTCGAGGAGATCGTCGGAGAGGTACTTGTCATGGGCGCGAATGGAGTTGGCGCTTACGTCCGACTGGGCTGTGGTGACGGAGGCCGGTAGGGCGGTTTGTGCGGCGACTGGCAGCGAAAGAGCCAAGAATACTGCGGCGAAGAGAGGACGAGGCATAGGTCTCCGTATGCAAGAAGTCTAACTGAGGAAGTTGCCTACTCCGCGGGTTTGCCGTGTGGCGGCGGGATGGTGACGTCCAGCGTTGTCACTTTTCCGAGGGTGGAGAGCGGCGGTTTGATCTCACCTTCATTGCCTACTGCGATGATCGCCAGCTTGGAGACGTCGATGTACTTGTTGGCGACACGGGTTACGTCGGCGGCGGTGACTTTTTCTATGCCGGCTTTATATTTGTCGAGGAAGTCGAGCGGGTAGCCATAGAAGGCGAGTGTCACCTGCTCGTTGAGAGTCTTGTCGGGCGAGTCGTAGTGAAAGACGAAGGAGTTGAGGAGCTGGTCCTTGGCTTTGCTCAGCTCGGCGGGCGTGGGCGGCTCGGTTTTGAGGCGGCCGATCTCTCCGAGCATGGCCTGGGTTGCGGCTACGGTCGATGCGCTCTTGGTGGCGGCGATGACGTAGAAGATTCCTGGGTGATCGTACGAGGCGCTGAAGCTGCCGCTGACCGAGTAGGCGAGTCCGAGTTTGGTGCGGACGTTCTGGACCACGCGCGAACCGAAGCCGCCGGAAAAAATTTCGTTCATGACGCTGAGTGCGTAGTAGTCCGGATTGGAGCGTTCTGTGCCGAGGCCGACGATCAGGACGTTGGACTGGTTGACGTCGGGCTTTTCGACGAAGTTGACGCTTTGTGTTGGGTCAGCGAAGGTGATTTTGGCCGATTCGAATTTTTCGCCGCGTGGCAGAGGGTCGAAGGCTTTGCGAAGCTTCCCCTCCATGGTGACGCTGTCGAAGTCCCCGGAGATGGCTACGATCATGTTATTGGGGACGACGGATTTGTCGTGCCAGGCCTTGAGATCTTCGAGAGTGATGGAATCGACCGTGGCATATTCGGGTTGGCGCGCGTACGGGTTGTCTGCCCCGTAGGCAAGTTTGATGGCCTCGCGAATTGCGATTCCGTTGGCATCGTCGTTGCGGCGCGCAATCCCGGTCTCCAACTGACCCTTTGCCAGCTGCAGCTTCTCGGGTTTGAAGGCGGGACGGAGAAGGAGATCAATGGTGTCGGCAAAGACGGTGTCGAAGTCGCCTTTGAGGCTCGACCAGTTGACCGAGCTCGATGCAGCTTCGCCGCCGGTTTCGATCGATGCCGCTTTCGATTCGAGCTTGTCGTCAAGTTTGTCGCCGTCGATGGTTGCGGCGCCGCTGGTTCGCCAGGTTTCGCCGTAGAGCGAGACGAGACCGGCCTTCGCGGCGGGTTCGTCGCGGCTGCCGCCCCGGATCAGGATGGTGCCGTTGATGAAAGGAAGCTCGTGGTCCTCCTGCAGAAAGATGGTGAGACCGTTGGCGAGCTCAATCTTTTTCGGTTGTTCGGGTTTGAAGGCGTGGAGAGGCGGGATGGGAATCTTGGTCCAAGGCTGTGCGACTGTTGCTGCGGAGGTTGTTCGCGGTTTTGCCGGCGCGGTTTGTCCGCAGAGGGGCAGGGTGGCAAGAAGGAGAGTTGCCGCGACAGTGAATTTTGCGAAGGAGATTTTCATTTCGCACCTCCTTCGTTCTGCTGGGCAGGCGGTTTCATCATGGCTGTTCCTGGGACCGTGCCCGGCGCTTTGCGCTGAGGCGCAACAAATTCGATGCGCGCGCTGGTGCGGTTTTCGTCGGTGAAGATCTGGTTGGCGACGCGGCGTATATCAGCTTTGGAGACGGCGTCGATTTTTTCAAGTTGACGGAAGAGTTGACGCCAATCGCCAAAGCGCGTCTGGTACTCGGCAAGCTGCCGGGCGAGGCCTTCGTTGTTGGCTAGACCGCGGAGGAGATCGGCTCGGGCGCGAGTTTTGAAGCGCTGCAGCTCCTCGTCGGAGACGTCGGAGTTCTTGAGCCGGTCGATCTCTTTGTGGATGGCGGTGCGCATCTGCTCGGGAGTGTGGCCGGGTAAGGGAACCGCGTAGACGGAGAAGAGCCCGGGAAATTTGTCGCCGGGAAATCCGCTGAAACCCTGAGCCTCGGCCGCGATGGCCTGGTCGCGAACAAGCGAGCGATAGAGGCGTGCGGTGCGGCCGTTAGAGAAGATGTCGGAGATGGCGTCGTAGACGGAGTCGTCGGGATCGCGATAGTCGGGACGATGGTAGCCCTCGATGTAGAAGGGCTGCGTGGCCTCGCGGATGGTTACGGATTTTTCCGCGACCTGTGGCGGCTCGACCGTGGTCATCGGTTCAGGTTTCGGGCCGGGCGGGATCGGCGAAAAATAACGTTCGAGGATGGGCATCGCCTCTGCGGCTTTGACGTCGCCTACAACCGCGATGACGATGTTCGAGGGCACGTAATACTTTTTGTGGAAGTCGGTGGCCTCGGTGGCGGAGACCTGGCTGATCTCGCTCTCCCAGCCGACGCCCGACCGGCGGTAAGGGTGTGCGACATAGGCGGTGGCGAGGAACTGCTCGATCATGCGGCCGACGGGAGAAGAGTCGACACGCATGCGGCGCTCTTCCTGGACGACGTTGCGCTCCTTGTAGAACTCGCGTTCGACGGGATGACCGATGCGCTGGCTTTCGAGGTAGGCCCAGAGTTGGAGGCGATTGGACGGCATGCTCCAGAAATACTGGGTGGAGTCTTCGGCGGTTGAGGCATTGATGCCGACTGCGCCGTTCTCTTCGGCGATGGCGGAGAACTCATTCGGGATGACGTATTTCTGCGCTTCGGCTTCTGCGTCCTGAAAAACTTTGAGGAGTTGCGCAAGTTTTTCCTGGCTTTGGCCGACTCGTTTGCGGTACTCGGCGTCATAGGCCGCATAGGCGACTTCGACTTTGGCGAGAGCGATTTTTTCGGCAGGATAGTTGGTAGTGCCGATCTCGGTGGAACCCTTGAAGGCCATGTGCTCGAACATATGCGCGAGGCCGCTTGCCCCCTGGGGATCGTCGGCGGAGCCTGCATCGACCAGCGTATAGAAACTGAAGACGGGAGCCTCGGGACGCTCGCAGACAATCAGCGTCAGGCCGTTGGGCAGAACTTTGACTGTGGTCCGTTTTTCAAAACTCGCAAGATCCTGCGCCTTCGCTGCATAGACAAAAGCAATCGCACAGAGAGCGACTGCCGCAACTCTACTTCTCATTCTTACCAAAGCTGGCCTCCGCAAGGCATTTCCGTCAAGAATCCAACTATACCGAAGCGCGAGGTGACTCCCTAGCGGCTTCGGCTGAATAGGCTGTTCGTTATTTGACGCAGGCGGTTCAGGATTCGTGTCAGCCAGCTCTCCGCTTCGGCCTGGATTGTGCCGATGACTGCGCTAAGAAACTGCTGGCGGGTCCAGTTATTGCGCGCTGAATCTGGTCCGCGACGCATGCAGTGCTCGGCTGCCTGTGCCCAGGCTCCGCTCTGGACGGCAGCGACGAGATGAGGGAATCCCTTGAACAACCCTGCGGGCCCGAGGTTGTAGATCATATCGAGCAGCGCCATCTTTACGCCGTCGGGCAGCGAGTCGTAGTGCGGGAATTCGGTCCGCAGGTCGCCGTCGAAGCTTTTTAGCACCGAACTGAGTTTGGCGTCGATGGTTTGTTGCGGCAGTTCGAGAGATGCTGGAGTTCGATAGAAGCTGGAGGCGCGGCCGAGTGTCATTGCATCGACTCGAGCGTACTCCGCGGCAATCTCCTCCGGAGTGGCGGGACGGGACCCGAGAAAAAACGGAAGCGCCTGCGCGGCTATGGCGTCGGGCAGCATCAGGCCAACGCCTACGGTGACCTTGCCTACCGTATCGCGATACATCCACGGCACACAGCCTTCAAACTCTTTCAGCTTTGTGAGCGATTGCTCTAGATAAGTCGCCACGTTAAGCGTCAGCGTAGCATGTTGGCGAGGAACTCTCCAATGGATGAGACGGAGTGAAGATTCCGCTCAAACTAATACAGTTCTTTCCTGATAAAGATAGTTTGTTCCGCGAACGATCATCTTTGGGAGGCCAGTGGCGAGGCAATCGCGCGAACGAGACCTCGATGGCCGTTCGGCTGTATTGGTTATTGTTTCGGCGGTATCAGGTTCACGCCCATCTCCGCACGACCATTGCCCATCAAGGTGGAGAAGGTTTTTGTAGTTCGATCCTTTGACGATGAGCGCGCCGTCACCGGCAGTTCGTGTATCGACCGGTTACGCGCTGCCTTTACGATGTCCTGGTGAATACATCAATCCTCCTTATTCAGTTGCCACCAGCGCGGATTTAGTTCGGCGAGTGACAGACGGTTTCGCCGGCAAGGACGCGGTTGATAAACAATAATTCAAAGTATCTACAAAATGCCTGACCTCCGGTGATATAAAGGCTCGTCGTCAAACACGTCGAGTAACCATCACTTTAAGCAAAGGTGATCTTGAACTGCTGCATTGATCCTGAGGAGACGGACTAAAACATGCCTACTGCTCAATCGTCCCGGTTTACGTTTACCCGCCGGCAGAGCGCATCGAACAAGACGCCGCGGCAGATCAACCGCAACCTGGTTTTTAATCTGGTTCGGACGCGCCAACCGCTGTCGCGCGCCGACCTGGCCCGAGTCTCCGGCCTGCAACGCAGCACGGTTTCGCTGATCGTCGAAGACCTGATCAAGGAGAAGTGGATACTGGAGGGCTCTACGGGAAGGCCGCCGCGCGGGCGCAGGCCGACCTTTCTCGAATTGAACCATCAGCGGGCCGTGATCGCGCTCGATATCCATCCCTCGCAGACGACCGTCGCCGTGACTGATCTGGGAGGCAAAATCGTCGCGCAGAACGTCGTCGCGCTGCCCGACGATCCGAACAAGGCGATCCTGACCATCATTTCGGCGATCCGTAAATTGATCGCGACCCATAGCGATAAATCTTTCGACGGTATAGGTATAAGCCTTCCGGGCCGCGCCGACCCGCTGCTCGAAAAATTGATCTTTGCGCCAAATCTCAAATGGCCGGTCTCGAGCATCAAGTCGCGCATTCAGCGTGCCACCGGGCTGCATGTGGAGATGGACAACGTGGCCAACGCCTGCGCGCTCTCCGAGGTGTGGTTCGGCGATAGCGATGGCCTGCACGATCTCGTCGTCGTCAATGTGTCGGAGGGAATTGGAACGGGAATCTTCGCGAATGGGCAGCTGCTTCGCGGAGCCAATGGCATGGCCGGCGAATTTGGCCACGTCCAGATGGAAACGGGCGGTCCGCTCTGCGGCTGCGGTGGGCGCGGATGCTGGGAGACCGTCGGTTCAAATCGCGCCGGCCTGCGCTACTACGAAGAACTCGGTGGAACCGGGGCGCCACAGAACTTCGCCGCTCTGGTAAAGATGGCGCAGTCCGACGATGTCCATGCCATCAAAGCGCTGGAGAAGATGTCGTCGTTTCTGGGCCGCGGGCTGCGCATGATCGCCTCCGCGCTGTCGCCAAGCGAGATCGTGATCGTGGGCGATATTACAACGGCCTGGTACATGTTTGGGCCGATTGTCGAGGCCGAGCTCAAACAGAATGCGTTCTCGAAGGAGCCCAGGCTGCGGCCATCGTTTGAAGGCAATACCGCCCGGCTGCGCAGCGCTGTGGCTCTGGTGATGAACGGAAGCCTGGTCTAAGAAATATAGGAATCAAGAAAAATGACTGCGTCCTCTCTTAAAGTAGTGTTGTTGAAAAGTATCGCACTCAGCGTGTTGCTCGGCGCGGCTTGTCTTAACTCCCTGGCGCAGACCGCACCCACTGCGGCCGCTTCAGTGTCAGTAGAACGTGAACACGTGGGCGATGCTCCGGATAATCCCGGCCCTCTTGCCACTGGCCTCTCCGCTGAGTTGAAGCCGAAGGCGATCGAGGCGGCGATAAAGAAGGTTGCCGACTGGCAGGTTGCGGTCGCGGAGCCGCACTTCAACAAGCAGTGGACCTTCGCCGCGCTCTACGACGGCCTTCTCGCGGCCTCGAAGACCACCGGCGACGCAAAATATCACGACGCCGTGCTGCATTTTGCGGAACGCTCCGGATGGACGCTGCTCAACTCGCGTTTTCCTCACGCCGACGATCAGGCCTTCGGCCAGGCCTACCTCGATCTCTACCGCGAAGATTCGAAGCCCATCCGAATTGCCGACACCAAAGCAATTATGGATCGTCTGATCGTTCGGCCTGACGATCCGGACAAGCTGCTGTGGTGGTGGTGCGATGCGCTGTTCATGTCGCCGCCGGTGTTGTTGCGCATGTATGAGATCACTCACGACAAAAAGTATCTCGACTACATGGATCACGAGTGGTGGCTTACTTCGGCAAGCCTCTACAACCAGGAGAACCATCTTTATTTTCGCGACAGCCGCTACTTCACCCAGAAGCAGGCGAACGGCAAGCCGATCTTCTGGTCGCGCGGCAATGGCTGGGTGATGGGCGCGCTGGTGAATGTGCTGCGCATTATGCCCGCCGACTATCCTTCGCGGCCAAAGTACTTCGCGCAATTTCGCGAGATGGCTGCGGAGATCGCGGCCATTCAAAGTCCCGATGGTCTGTGGCGCTCCGGCCTGCTCGATCCCGAGGCGTACGATCTGCCGGAGGTGTCCGGCTCCGCGTTCTTCACCTTTGGAATTGCCTATGGGATTAACGAAAAAATACTCGACCGAAAGACCTATCTTCCTGTCGTCGAAAAATCATGGAAGGGAATGCTCTCGCACATCTACGCCGACGGCCGTTTAGGATCGATCCAGCCGATCGACGGTCAGCCCGGAAAGTTCAAGCCATCGGCCAGCTACGTCTACGGCGTAGGCGGCTTCCTGCTCGCAGGTTCGGAGATGCATCGGCTCGCCGAATCGAAACACTAGCGGCTTTTGTGAGTCTCCGGCTTTGGCATCCACAGCAAAGGCTGCCGAACCGGAAAGTTTCGGATGACCTCCGGTACCGTGGGATCGGGATTGAGTGTCTTCCCACTCCAAAGCGCGATGTAGTCGGCCTGCCCATACGCGACGCCGGCAAAGAGCAGGCTGGGCTGGCGATTGGGGAAGTCGTCCCAATGCTCAACGTCATGCCGATACGGCCACGCGCTCTTGTTCTTGATGAACGGATACATGAAGACCACAAGCCTGCGCATGCCGCGCCCGTCCGGCGCGGTGAAGGTCCACAGGTTATCGCTTGCCGTGGAAAGTGTCTGGCAGATTGTGCTCAGGACGTCGAGATCAAACAGGCAGTAGCTGTAGGGTTTGGTGCGGGCGAGTTCGAGCGGCAGGCTGCCATCCGCGGCAATCTGATCGGGCGCCAGCCTCGATTTGAAACGCTCGCGGCACCATGCCATCACGTCGGCGTTGCCGGTGAAGCGCGCAAACTCGCCGGCCTGCATCACCCAGCAGCTTCCGTGGTTGTTCTTCGCATCGCGCTCCTCCTGGCCGTTCTTTGAGGTGCGCATCCAGTCCAGATATTGCGCGAACCAGGCTTTGATCTCCGCCGCGCCTTCGAGCACGCCGCCGTTCGCCATCACGGTGGCTGCACGGGCAGGTTCCACCAGATGCAGCGTGTCGATAATGCCGATGCCGCGTCCTTTGTTCAAGTTAAAGATGGCCTGCGCGTACTCAAGATTGGGGTTCATCTTCGTCGCCGGATCGACGAACCAGGCGCGCAGATGACGGCCTGCATGATCGGCGTACTTTTTCTCGCCGGTCAGCTCCCATGCTGCGGCGAGTGCCGGAACAATCAGGCTAAGCCGCACCATCGCCTTGCGGTGATCGTCGAAGTTGGCCGGGTTGGTGAAACCGTCGCGGCGGATATAGGGGCCGCTGGGATTTTTCTCGTCCGGCCACCAGTAGTCGCCTTCGGAGAAGTAGTCGTGCAGGCCGCCCTTGCTGCGGTCACTGTGCGAGGAGGTGACGGTAACCGGCTGCGCGGACAGATACCGGTTCGCGGCGGCGAGAATACGCCCGCAGTCGGACGTTGCGACGAGCTCATAGGGGCCGGCTGCATCTGCCGCCCAGGCGCGACGAAGAGTCAGATAGCCTGCGATTCCGGCAGCCAAAGCAAAAAACTCACGCCGCGTCGTCATCGCCATCCTGTCTCGCCGCCTCTGTTTCCGACAAACTCTCTTCGCCGATGATACGCAGTTTCGCGAATGAACCGTCGTTGCCGCGAGGCAAAGGGTCTGGGAACTGACCGGATGTTCATTTGACGAAATGAATGGTCATTCAGTATGCTTCGGTCAGGTTGGTAATCGCCCGCCGGAGCCTGCAACATGCCCCCCAGCAGCACCGCAGAAACCTCGCCGAAGTCCACGACTAGATATAGACAGATCAATAAAGTGGCCGTCCTTGGCGCCGGGACCATGGGCTCGCGCATCGCCGCCCATCTGGCCAATGCCGGGCTTCCCGTCGTGCTGCTTGACATCGTTCCGCAGGGTATAGATGCCGGCGCGCCAAGGCAGGAGCGGAACAGGATCGTTCTCGCCGCGCTTGATGGTTTGAAGAAGTCGAAGCCCGCAGCCTTCTACTCGCCCGACAGCGCACGCCTGATCACGATCGGCAACTTCGACGATGACCTTGCTCTGATCGCCGCCTGCGACTGGATCGTCGAAGTCGTCGCCGAGAACATGGAGATCAAGCGCGCGCTGCTTAATAAAGTGCAGCAGCATCGCCGCGCCGATTCGATCGTCACCAGCAACACCAGCGGCCTGCCCATTCACGAGATCGTCGAGGGCATGCCGATGGAGCTGCGCCGCCACTGGTTCGGCACGCACTTCTTCAACCCGCCGCGCTACATGCGGCTGCTCGAGATCATCGCGACGCCGGATGCGGACCCGGCCGACATGGCCGCGGTCGAACACCTCTGCGACCTGCGGCTTGGCAAGGCGATTGTCCACGCGCACGATACGCCGAACTTCATCGCGAACCGCATCGGAACTTTTTCGATGAGCAACGCCATCCGCCTGATGCAGGAGCAGGGACTGACGATTGAAGAGGTCGACACGTTGACCGGGCCGCCGCTGGGATGGCCAAAGACGGGAACCTTTCGCCTGGGCGACATGGTCGGCGTCGATGTCATGGCCCATGTCGCGAAAAACTTTTCCGCGCAGGCAGCCCGGATCAAAGACGAGCGCGCTGACGTGGGACTCGCGCCCTTCATCGACAGGATGCTCGAGAACAAGTGGCTGGGCGACAAGGCAAAGCAGGGCTTTTACAAAAAAGAAGGCAAGGACGCCGAAGGCCGCGATCTGCGCCACGTTCTCGACTGGCAGACGCTCGACTACAAGCCCAGCATGCGGCCGAAGATTCCTTCGATCGAGATGGCGAAGAATGTGGAGTCGACGCACGCGCGCATCGCTCAGCTTCTCCACGGCGACGCGGGCAAGGATAAAGCCGCGGCTTTCTACTGGCCGTATCTGACCGAGCTCTTCACCTACAGCGCGAATCGCGTTCCTGAGATTGGCGACAACCTCGTCGAGATCGACCGCGCCATGAAGGCCGGGTACAACTGGGAGCTTGGCCCCTTCGAGATGTTCGACGCCGCCGGAGTTCGCGCCACGACAGAAAAGATGCGTGCTGCCGGCCTCCCCGTCTCCGCCAACGTGGAAACGCTCCTCGCCTACGCCGACAAGCACGGCGACGCCAATCCCACCTGGTACAAGGACGACGCCTCGGTTCCTTCCGGCCGCCTCTTCTTCGATCCCGTAGCCGGCGCGTATCAACGGGTCGTCACGGCGGAGGGCGTCACCTCGCTGGCGGTCATCAAGAAGGCGAAGGGCGTCGTCAAAAAAAATCATGGCGCGTCTGTCATCGATCTCGGCGATGGAGTCGCTGCGATCGAGCTGCACTCGAAGATGAACGCGCTCGGCGACGACATCGTCAGTTTAATCACGCAGACGCTCAAACCTTCGAGCGAGATCGTCAACAACTTCGAAGCCTTCGTCATCACCGGCGATTCCACTAACTTCTCAGTCGGCGCCAATCTCATGCAGCTTCTTCTCGGCATTCAGGAAGAGGAGTGGGACGAGGTCGAGATGGCCATCCGCGCGTTTCAGAATATGACCCAGGCCATCAAATTCTGCCCGCGCCCTGTGGTCGTCGCGCCTTATAGCCTGTGCCTCGGCGGCGGCACGGAGATCTCGCTTCACGCAGCCGCGCGCCAGCCTCACGCCGAGCTCTACATGGGCCTCGTCGAAGCCGGAGTCGGCCTCATTCCAGGCGGCGGCGGTTGCAAGGAGATGACCATTCGCAGCGTCGAAGCCGGCTCAAGCATCCGCCCCGACGCTCGCGGCGAGGGCGTCGAGATCTTCGAAGCACTGAAGAAGAACTTTGAGACCATCGCCATGGCCAAAGTCTCGACCTCTGCCGCAGAGGCCCGCTCGATGGGACTCCTGAAATCATCCGACGCCATCACCATAAACCGCGAACGTCTCCTGACCGACGCGAAGATGAAGGCGCGCGCCATCGCCGACGCCGGCTACAGCGCCCCCGCACCGCGCACCGACATCGCCGCTCCCGGAGAATCCGTTCTCGCCACGCTGAAACTCGCCGTATGGACGATGCGCGAAGGCCAGTACATC
>DATAVY010000069.1:0-6124 GCA_036267495.1 Edaphobacter sp. | reverse complement strand
GCGGGCGACTTCGGCTGCGAGGTGAGCCTGCAGATCCTGATGGGCGATGATAGCGTCCAACGAGGTTTCTTTCAGTGGGTAGGCGTGATCTTGGTGATGGACGAAGAGGGTTTCGCGGGTGCGGTAGAGGATCAAGGCTTTACGCCTCCCTTAAGAGTTGAGGTCGCAAGGTGCGCGCCGGAGTCGAGGATGGCAGTGATTGCATCGACGTCGTAGACGCAGCCTCCCCAGATGCCTCCGCTGGCCTGGACGAGCGCGGCCCAGAGGCGGGTGTCGTCGGGGAGCTCGGGGTGCGGCGCGAGATCGCGGCGTGAGCCTCGCTCGGCGAGGAGTTCTGCGGCGATTTCAGGGCTCATTGTTGCGTTCGACGTGCCGACGAAGTCGACTGTGCCGGTTAAATTCTTACGATCGATGGTGATTTCGATTTGATCGCCGTCTCGCAATTTGCCGATGGCACCGCCGGCGAGCGCTTCCGGGGAGATGTGTCCGATGCAGGCTCCTGTGGAGACTCCGCTGAAACGCGCGTCGGTGAGGACAGCGACGTGCTTGCCGAAGGGAAGGGCTTTGAGGGCCGCAGTGATCTGGTAGATCTCCTGCATGCCGGCACCCACGGGGCCGCAGCAGGTGAGGACCATGACGTCGTTCTCGACGATCTGGCCGGTCTTGATGGCGTGGATTGCGGCGGCTTCGGTGGTGAAGACTTTGGCGGGACCGAGGTGGTGGTAGCGCTGGTCGGCGTCAATAAGGGTTGGGTCGATGGAGGTGGCTTTGATGACGGAGCCTTCGGGTGCGAGGTTGCCCGTGGGGAAGCAGACTGTGGAGGCGAGGCCGCGGGAGCGAGCTCGGTCGGGGGACATGATGACATCGTCGGCGTCGATGCCATCCTGGTCGAGGAGATTCTTGCGAAGAGTGCGGCGGCGCTGACTCTGTTCCCACCAGTCGAGCGTCGTGTTGAGAATTTCGCCGGTGACAGTTTTGGCGCTGGTGTCGAGGAGTCCGGCGCGACGAAGATGGAGCATGACCTCGGGTGCGCCTCCGGCGAGAAAGACCTGCACGGTGGCGTAGTTGCCGGGGCCGTTGGGAAGGGCGTCGACGATGCGAGAAACTTGTTTGTTGATGCGCGCCCAGTCGGCTGAGGTGGGACGAGAGAGTTTTGCGGCGTGAGCGATGGCGGGGACGTGGAGGAGAAGGTTGGTTGATCCGCCGAAGGCTGCGTGGACGACCATCGCGTTGTGGATGGCGGCGTCGGTGAGAATGTCCTGGGTTCCAAGGTGCAATTGTTTGAGGCGGAGGATGGCGCGGGCGGAGCGGCGGGCGGCGTCGAGCCAGATGGGCTGGCCGGAGGGAGCTAGGGCGGAGTGAGGCAGGGCGAGACCGAGGGCTTCGGCGATGACTTGAGAAGTGGCGGCGGTGCCGAGGAACTGGCAGCCTCCTCCAGGTGAGGCGCAGGCGCGGCAGCCGATCTCGGCGGCATATTCGAGAGTGATCTGATGCTGAGCGTAGCGTGCGCCGATGGTTTGGACTTTGCCCGCGTCTTCGCCGTCTTCCGGAAGCAGGGTGACGCCGCCGGGGATGAGCACGCTGGGCAGCGGGCCGGAGGAGGCGAGCGCCATCATCATGGCGGGGAGACCCTTGTCGCAGGTGGCGACGCCGATCACACCGGTGCGCGTGGGAAGAGATCGCATCAGACGGCGAAGAACGATGGCCGCGTCGTTGCGGTAGGGCAGCGAATCGAGCATGCCTGCGGTGCCCTGGGTGCGCCCGTCGCAGGGGTCTGTGCAGGCTCCAGCGAAGGGGACGGCGTGCATGGTTTTTAATTCGCGGGCGGCTTCGGCGACGAGAGCACCAACCTCCCAGTGGCCGGTGTGGAAGCCGAGGGCGATGGGGGAGCCATCTTCGGCGCGAAGGCCGCCGTGGGTGCTGAGGATAAGGACTTCGGGGCCGAGGAGACGTGCGGGATCCCATCCCATGCCGGCGTTCTGGCTCAGGCCGAAGAGATTTCCGGAGGGTTGGGTGAGGAGCATCTCGGGCGTGATGGGAAGAACGCCGGATGGGCCCGGTGCGTGCGTGGCGACAGCTCCGAGGTTGAATTCGGCGGTTTCGAGGACAGAGGTGAGGGAGATTTCCGGAATGGCGAGTGCTCCTGGTTTGAAAAATTAAATCGGCTCCGCGCTGCCGGGTAGGGTTGCGAGTGTGTCGTTGGCCGGGCCTCGCAGGCAGAGGATGAGGATGGCGGAGAGAAAGACCGAGATTGCCATCAGCATCAAGCTGGCGCGGGAGCTGTGGGTGTAGGCCTGAAGGAGGCCGACGACGTAGGTTCCGACGAAGGCGCCGAGAGCGCCGAAGCTGTTGACCAGTGCGGTGACCTGGCCGGAGACGCTTTTGGGAAGCATCTCCGGCATGATGGCGAAGAATGGGCCGTAGGGGGCGTACATGCAGCTTCCGGCGATGATCAGAAACCCGTAGGCCCACCAGAAAGAGTTGGAGACGGTGAGAAACGAGCCGAGCAGGGCGATGCCGGCCAGCATGAGGAACGGCCAGACGAAACGGCGGCGGCGAAAGCTGCGATCGGAATAATGAGCGACGAAGAGCATTAGGATGATTGCAAAGAGGTAAGGCATGGCGCTGAGAAGGCCGACGATCTCGATACCGCGGGTGGCTCCTCTCTGAATGATGCTGGGGAGCCAGAGGACGAATCCGTAGACGCCGAGGCTCCAACAGAAGTATTGAATCGAGAGCAGAATGACATTGGGATTGAGGAAGGCTGATTTGACATCTGCTACCGGAGTAAGAAGCCACTGTTCGCGCTCGAGTTGCTGGTTGAGTTGTTCGCTGGTGGCGGGAGTCATCCATGAGACATCCTGTGGGCGGTCGCGGACGAGATAGAGCCAGCAGAAGGCCCAGAGAATGGCGGGAAGGCCTTCAAGAATAAAGGTGAGTTGCCATCCGAAGCTGCGAATAAGATAGCCGGTGGCGGCGGACATCCAGAGCACAGTGACGGGGTTTCCGAGGAGAAGGATGGTGTTAGTGCGGGAGCGCTCTGCGCGAGTGAACCAGTTGGTGAGGAGAATGAGCATGGCCGGAAAGACGAAGCTTTCAGCTACTCCGAGGAGGGTTCGGTCGAGCGCGAGGAACCAAAAGTTGCGGATAACTCCGGTGAGCGAGGCGAGGATGCCCCAGGCAATGAGCGCGATGAAGATGAGGATTCGCGTGCTGCTTCGTTTCGCGTAGGCGACGCCGGGGATTTGGAAGAGAAAGTATCCGAGAAAGAAGAGAGCGCCGAGAAGCGCGGAGCGGGAGCTGCTGATGTGGAGGGTTTCGGCCAGTCCGGCCGCGGCTCCGAAGCCGTAGTTCGTGCGATCAATGTAGGCAAGGCTGTATGTGACGAAGACGGCGGGTAGAATGATGAGCCAACGCCTGCGCATCTCGGATCGTGTCCGAGCGGCGCCGGGAAGCGATTCGTTGGCCGGATTCTGCAGGACGGTTTTCATGATGTGATGATGAAGGTCGAGGAGAGTGATTGGTGCGCTACTTGAGATTGCTCCGATGCGTGTTGCTGGTCGCGGTGCTGGTACAGAGTCTTTCGCTGACAGACGCGGGCGCGCGCAAGCTGCCTGTTGATGGTATCGCGATGAGCGATGCTCCCGCTGCGCTGAAGGTGGATCGGATGGAGCCGGGGATCGATGCAATTGTTCCTGCGGATGCGACGATTGAACGCGTGGCTACCGGGTTTACGTGGGTTGAGGGCCCAGTGTGGATTCCTGCGGGATACCTGATGTTTGCGGAGATTACGAGCAACAGCATTCGCAAGGTGACTCCGGATGGAGTGGTGAGTATCTTTTTGCAGCCGAGTGGATATAAGCGGACTGCTCCTTATGGCGGAAAGGAGCCGGGTTCGAATGGCATGACGCTCGACCGGGCGAGGCGGCTCACAGTCGCGGGGCATGCGCAGCGTGATGTGTGGCGATTGGAGTCGCTCAGTCCGCGGGCGCAGGTGACGGTGCTGGCGGACTCGTATGAGGGGAAGAAGCTGAATAGTCCGAATGATCTTGTCTACAAGTCGGATGGGTCGCTGTATTTCACTGATCCTCCATATGGTTTGCCTACGCAGGGGGATAGCGATCCGATCAAGCAGTTGCAGGTGAATGGCGTGTACCGGATTCCGAAGGCGTTCGATCAGAAGCCGGGAGCGGCGCCGGCGCGGGATCAGTTGCAGTTGCTGGTAAAGGACTTACCGCGGCCGAATGGGATTGCGTTTTCGCCGGATGAGAAGTATCTGTATGTCGATAATTCGGAACCGAAAAAGCTGTGGATGCGGTACCGGGTTGAGAAGGACGGGACGCTGACGGACGCTAAGGTCTTTTATGACGCGAGTTTAGACACGCGGCCGGGTGGGCCTGATGGGATGAAGGTGGATCAGACCGGGAATATCTATAGCGCGGGGCCGGGTGGGGTATGGATCTTTTCGCCTGAAGGGAAAGCACTTGGGGTGATTCTTACTCCGGAGACAGCGTCGAATGTGACCTGGGGCGGAGCGGATCGGAAGACACTTTATATTACGGCGAGCAAAAGTATTTATCGGGTGATTTTGAAGGTGCCCGGGATTTAGTTTGTATGTTTTTTCTGGTGTGGTGAGGAGTGCGGTTTTACAGGGGAGTTGGCGATTTCCACAGGGTAAAAACGTGGTTTTTTGCGTGGTGATTGCGTGGTTTTTTGTGGTGGAAACGTGGTGCTTGAGTGCGCTTTTTCAGAATTCTATTTTTTTCCTCTTTTTTTAGATTCATTTCGGAAACTTGAAGATTGAAAGCAAAAGCAGATTCCTTCGCTTCGCTGCGGAATGACAAATAAAAACCAAGGCAACGGCAATAGCAAAGGCAAGGGACCAAAGCTAGGTTTGGATGTAGGGATAGCGCTGGGGGCGGGAGAGCATGGAGTTGGCTTCGTCGTCGTTGTAGAAACGCTCGTGACATACCGAGTCATTTCTTCACAAGTTCCATCGTCCATGGAATCGGCACAATCGGAATGATAATGTGCTCTCCCGGCCGGGCGTTCTGCACTTTCAGCACATAGGCATCGAAGTGTTCGTCTGGATATGCCTTATACCTCCATCCGGTGACGAGGCCCACAGACATGGCGACCAGTACCAAAGTTCCCACCAATCGAAATGGGCGTGCTTGAGCGTGCAGTGCGCACCAGCTGGAAGCCCAGACAAAGGCGAGAGCGCCAAAGAACCAATATCTGTTGTTGCCGGTATTGGCAAGAGTCTGCCAGATGGGTCCAGGTTCCGTGACTAACGGACTGCGCAGGCCTGCAAGCAGCAAGGCAAAGCAATAAATCAGAACGAGCTCGAGTTCCAAGCTGGCATGTCGCAAGCAATACATACAAATACCGACTCCAACCGCAAAGATGAACAGAAGGAGAGCAAGTGGCACAATAACCGCAAATCTATGCGCGCCAAACATTGCTCCAGCAAACACGTTTCCGGCGACAATCCGCACGAAGAGCTGAGGAGTGGCTCCTAGGAATCGGACGACTCGTGCACTTCCATAATGCGCCAGAGAAAACAGCTGAATAGCCATACTAACGGCCGATAGCGCCAGTATTACGAGACTCCAGGAATGACGACGCAGCCACCAAAAGATAAAGACGAGTGGTGTGAAAAGAATGCAGAATGGCCCGCTCAGCCCAGCGAGTAGTATTACTGCACAATCGAAGAGACGCCCTGGCCAGCCTTTTGGGGGAAGTGACAGTGCCAGCAGGATCGCCGCCAGCGCGAGATGCCACATGGCATTGGTAAGGTCGACGTGGATTTCACCGGCATTTGGGATTTCGAGATAAAGAGCCGCGAACACAATACGCGTCGTCAATGGGGCCAGCCGACGGCAGCGCGTCGAGAGCAGGATCGCTATAGGCAGCCATTGCACGAGGGTTCCAATCAACGCCATGACGAGAGGAGAAAACTTCATAGGCACCAGCAACGAGGCCGCGGCCCCGAGCCGCTGGACAACGGTAAGGTAGCCGACCTGCGGCTTGTCGAGCGAGTGAATCGCGCCCGAGTTGTACGCGTCTGCGAAGCAAATTTTTCCATCCTCGGCAAAAAACTGAGCGTGGGTGAACAGACCAG
>DATAVY010000068.1:0-1781 GCA_036267495.1 Edaphobacter sp. | reverse complement strand
GTCTCCGGTAGTGTTGACGAAATCGGCAAGGAGGACGCTGTCTTTTTCGGTGAGCTTTGAAGACTGCCTGGAACGGAAATAGAATGCGCCGGCGATCAGTGCTGCGAGGATCAGGGCAGCGGCCGCGAAGAGCATGGCCTTTGATTTTTTCGGCGGAGCGACGGCGCTGACCGCGGAGAGAGATGCTGCTGCAACTTGCGACGAAGCAGAATGCGCTGCTCTTGATGTGGCTGCCGATGCGCTGAGCGGTTGCGATACTACTTCGGGTGCGGCTGGAACTGAGCCTGAGCTGTGGGCCGCGGAGCGTCCGCTTTCGGTGTCGCGCTTTAGACGTTGAAGATCGGCGCGGATGTCGGCAGCGCTCTGGTAGCGCAGATTGCGGTCTTTCTCCAGAGCCTTGTTGATGATGTCTTCCAGCTTCGGCGGCAGGTCGGGATTGAGGCGGACCGGCGAGACCGGGGCGCGATCGAGAATCGCCTGGAAGATCAGCGCTGAAGTTTCTCCGCGGAAGGGAAGAGTTCCCGTCGCCATTTCGTAGAGAACGACACCGAAGGAGAAAAGATCGGTGCGGGCGTCGAGTTCTTTGCCCTTCGCCTGCTCAGGCGACATATAGGCGACTGTGCCGAGCGTCGAGCCAGGGCTGGTGAGGTGCTCTTCGACGGCGACGGCGGTCGGCGCGGTAACCTCAGCGACTTGCGCCGAATCGCGCGGACCGCCTCCCTTAACCTTCGCGAGACCGAAGTCGAGAATTTTCGCGTGCTCGCGTTTTGTGACGAAGATATTGGCGGGCTTGATGTCGCGATGGACGATGCCTCCGGCATGGGCTGCGTCCAGTCCGTCGGCGATTTCAATGCCGAGCGAAAAAAGCGTGTCCAGGTCGAGGGCGCGGCTGCCGATGAGATGCTTGAGCGTCGCGCCGTCGAGGAACTCCATGACGAGGAAGGTGCGGCCGGCGTCATCGCCGATGTCATAGATCGTGCAGATGTTGGGATGATTCAAGGCCGAGGCGGCTTTGGCTTCGCGGCGGAAACGTTCGAGGGCCTGGCGGTCTTGCGCGAGATCTTCGGGAAGAAACTTCAGGGCAACGAAGCGGCCGAGGCGCGTGTCTTCGGCCTTGTAAACCACTCCCATGCCGCCGCCTCCGAGTTTTTCGATAATGCGGTAATGAGAGATGGTCTGATCGAGCAAGGAGCGGTCCTCGGGCGTCGAGCCATGCTAAGGCGTGGGGCGGGCGAAGTCAAAAATGTAGGGGCAGCCGCCCTCGGCTGTCCGGCGGACCGGGTTTATCGGTCCGCGGGAGCTTGTAGCTAGCTTTCCAAATGAAGGATCTGAAGTAGTTGCGATATTTTTAAATGTATCTGGAATTCCTAAAGGCTTCGGTCCGATACGTCCGCGCCGGCAGACAGCCGAGGGCGGCTGTCCCTACATGTTTCGTTACGAATGGGGCTTACGTACAACCGCGTGTTCCGGCTATAATCTCAAGTGATGTCGTTTGATAGCGATGCTGCGGAAGAATCCCAATTCGCGTCTTCTTTTGGGCGGGGCCGAGTGCTGGCTGCACTGTCTGGTGTGTCCACGGCGGTATCGGGCCAATCTGCCTTCGCGGCTTCGTCCCAGCCTGTTCGGTAGCGACTAGCTAACTTCCTTCCTTTACCTGATTCGCCTCGGATTTTCTGAACGTCCGCGTACTCCAACCAGAGTTGCACCTGAGGCCCGATTTACCGACAACTGGCTGCGAACCAGCGGCCACGCTTTAGGGAGGATTCCATGGCTACCGTGAC
>DATAVY010000067.1:0-8335 GCA_036267495.1 Edaphobacter sp. | reverse complement strand
CCATCGAAGCATCGACTGCCGCTCTCTTCGCCGAGGCATCGCTCATCGCAACGTCCGTCTCCTGCTTGGAGACTGAGTTTGTCTTCAGCAGATTCTGATACCGCGTCGAGGTTGTGTCCGCCAGATCGAGATTCGCCTGCGCGCTCTTCAGATCGGCCTGTGCCACTTGCAGTTGTTGATCAACCTCGGGAGTCTCGATCTGCGCCATCAATTGGCCCTTACGGACGTGGGCGCCGATATCGAAGTACCAGCTCTTCAGGTAGCCATTGGTGCGCGAATAAATCGGCGTATCCATATAAGCCTGGGTATTGCCCGGCAGCGAAATCTCCGATGCCAGCGTGGAGGGCGCCGGATAGACGACATTCACCGATGGAACGGCCGAAGCAGCCGTTTCTTTCTCCAGCGTGCGTTCGCTGCCTCGCCGTGCGATCAGTCCAAATACGACCACAGCCGCCACGATCGCCGCGACCACCAGCATGCCGATCCAGGTGCCCCGGGTCAGCCTCGGTTCTTCCTCCGGCGTCATCGGCGCCGCCGGGTATTCGCCGGACGGATGAGTCTCGGTTGTGTTCGTCTCGGTCGCTGTCGTCATGTGTGCTCTCTCAATACTCATCGATTCCCCTAGGCCTTCACTGCCATGTGCCGTTCAGGCGATTCGGCCGTTGGCTCATTCGACTTACGCCGCCCGTGCAGCAGACTGAACACAGCCGGAACGAAGATCAGCGTCGCAATCGTTGCCAGCAGCAGCCCGCCAATTACCGCGCGTCCCAGCGGAGCGTTCTGCTCTCCGCCTTCGCCCGCTCCCAGCGCCATCGGAACCATGCCGATGATCATTGCCAGCGCCGTCATGCACACCGGACGGAAGCGTGTCCCGCCCGCTTCAATCGCGGCCTTTACGGCGTCCCCATGGTGCGACAGTCGCTCCTTCGCGAACGCCACCACCAGAATACTGTTTGCAGTAGCCACGCCCATACACATAATCGCACCCATCAGCGCAGGCACGCTCAGTGTCGTTCGCGTCACGAAAAGAAACAACACAATGCCCGCCAGCGCCGCCGGCAACGCCGTGATGATGATGAAAGGATCGAGCCACGACTGGAAGTTCACCACGATCAGCAGATACACCAGTACAATCGCGAACACCAGCCCCGCCAGCAGCCCCACGTACGAGCTCTTCATCGTCTCAATCTGCCCGCGCACGCTCACGAACGTCCCGCGAGGCAGAGACTTCTCATTCGCAGCCACAATCTCGTCGATCGTTTTGCTCACCGCGCCCAGGTCCCGCCCCTGCACTGCGCCATAAATATCCAGCGAGCGGCGAATGTTGTAGTGATTGATCACCTGCATCTCAGTGGTCCGGCCGATACTCGCCACATCCGCCAGAATCTCCGGCTGCTTGCTCGTCGGCGACGACAGCGGAACGTTATCCAGATCGCTCAGCGACTGAATATCGTACTGCGGCGCCTCCGCCACCATGTTGTAGTTCACCCCATTCTTGTAGTTGAGAAAAAACATGGGGCTAAGCTGCGAGCTTCCGCTCAGAAGATTCTGCAGGCTGCTCCCCACATCGCGCAGCGAATATCCCCCCTGCGCCGCCTTCGTGCGATCCACATCCACCGTCAGCACCGGATAGTCGTCCGGCTGCTGAATCCGCAGATCGACCAGCCCCGGCACCTGCCGAAGTTGCCGCAGCACTGTATCGGCAACCTTTCGCGTATCAGTAATATCCGACCCTTCAAACTGGATATCGATCGGCGCCGGCAGTCCAAAATTGAGAATCTGCGTCACAATATCCGACGGCAGAAAATAAAAAGTCACCCCCGGAAAATCCCGCGGCAGTCTCTCCCGCAGCGCCGCGACATACTCCGCCGTCGGTCGATGCTCCTTCTTCAACGAAACAAGAATGTCCGCATCCCCAGGCCCGATCAACCCGGAAGTGGCATGCTGCGTATTGATCACGCTATACGGCAGCCCGATATTGTCCAGGATATTGTCAATCTGATCCGCCGGCACCGCCTTGCGGATATTCTGTTCCACCAGATCGCAGAGCTTCGCCGTCTCCTCAATCCGAGTGCCGCTCTTGGCCCGCAGATGCAGAATGAACGATCCCGTGTCGCTGCTCGGAAAAAAATTCTGCCCCAGAAACGGAAGCAGCAGAAACGCGCACAGGCACAGCAGCAGAAACACAGGAACGAAAATCTTGCGCATCCCCACCAGCCGCGCCAGCAAACCCTCGTAGCCGCTCCGTACCCTCTCGAACCCACGCTCAAACCCGCGCTGAAACCGCGCAAAGATATTCCTCGAAACCCCCGCCGCGTGATCGTGCACCTTCAGCAGATACATCGCCACCGTCGGCACCAGCGTCAGCGAGAGAACATACGACGCCAGAATCGCAAACACCACCGCCTCCGCCAGCGGCACGAAAAGATACCGCGACACCCCGCTCAGAAAGAACATCGGCAGAAACACGATGCAGATGCACAGCGTCGAAACCAGAATCGGCACCGCAATCTGCGATGCGCCCTCAAGAATCGCGTTGTGCAGCTCGTGGCCCTCTTCCAGATAGCGCTCCACGTTTTCAATCGTCACCGTCGCATCATCCACCAGGATGCCCACCGACAAAGCAAGCCCGCCCAGCGTCATGATGTTGATTGTCTGCCCCAGCAGCCCCAGCAGAATGATCGACGACAGCACCGACAGCGGAATGGAAATCGCGATGATGATCGTGCTCCGCCAGCTGCCCAGAAACAGCAGAATCATCAAGCCCGTAAGCACCGCCGCAATCACCGCCTCGCGCACCACCCCGGAGATCGAACCGCGCACAAACACCGACTGATCCCCAATCGGCTTGATCTGCAACTCCGGCGGCAATGTCGATTTAATTCGCGGCAGCAGCCCGAAGATTCCGCTCACCACCGACAGCGTCGACGCGTTCCCCGACTTCAAAACGCTCACCAGCACGCCGCGATGCCCATCCTGCCGCACAATGTTCGTCTGCGGAATATTTCCATCGCTCACCGTCGCCACATCGTGAAGATAGATCGTCGTCCCGTTCACCTGGCGCAACGGAAGATTGCTGATCCCCTCCAGCGTCAGCGGAGAAGAATTAATGTGAATGTCATACTCGTTCTGCCCGATCTTCGCCGTCCCCCCGGGCAGCACCACGTTTTGTTGCGCCATCGCGCTCAAAACATCGCCCGGAGCCAGACCCTTCGACTGCAGCAGCTTCGGATCGAGGTTCAACATGATCGATCGTTGTTTGCCGCCGTACACATTCGGAAGCACCGCGCCCGGAATCGTAACCAGTTGCGGCCGGATAAAATTCGCCCCGAGATCGTTCAACTGCTGCTCGGAGAGTCCCCGTCCCGACAGCCCAAGCTGAAGGATCGGCACCGTCGACGCGCTGAAGTCGATGATCTGCGGCGGCAGAATGCCCGGCGGCAGGCTCCGCAAAATGAACTGCGATGCCGAAGAAACCTGCGCGTTCGCCGTGTCCAGGCTCGCTCCCGGCTGCAGATAGATCTTGATAATCGCCTGCCCCGCGATCGTGGTCGACTCCGTATGCTCGATGTTGTCCACCAGCGTCGTCAGCGCCTTCTCATACGGCGTCGTCAAACGCCCTTCAAGCTCCTCCGGATTCAACCCCGTATACTGCCACGCAATCGAGATGACCGGAATATCGATCGCCGGAAAAATATCCGTCGGCGTCCGCACAATCACCACCGGCGCCGCAATCAGAATCAGGATCGCCAGCACGATAAACGTGTAAGGCCGGCTCAGGGCTACTTTGACGATCCACATTCGGTTGACGCCTCTCCGCTCTGGGGTTCTCTACTCTATAGAGTAAGACATTTCCTGTGTCCCGAAGGTCTCACAGGTATTTCCGGGCATCATAATCGGAAAAACCGATACACTGAAACCAGGAGCACACCGTCATGGAGCTGCGCCATCTGCGTTATTTCTGCGCTGTCGCCGACCACGGCACCTTCACCGAGGCCGGCCGCAAACTCCACGTCTCGCAATCCGCCATCAGCGAACAGATCGCCGACCTCGAGCGCGAAGTCGGCGGCGCGCTCCTCAATCGCGCCTCGGGCCGTACTCGCCTCACGCCCCATGGCCAGCTCTTTCTCGCCGAAGCGCGCAAAACCCTGCTCGCCGCCGATCATGCCGTCGAGGTCACTAACCGCTCCCTTCTCGGACAGGTCGGCTCGCTCGGTATCGGATTTTTTCTCTGGGGAGCCGGAGGATTCTTCGCTCGCATCATCCGCGACTATCGCAAGCTCCATCCCGACATCAAACTTTCCCTCTGCGAGATGCGCACCCCCGAACAGATGGAAGCCCTCACCGCCGGCCGTATCGATGTTGCCTTCGCCCGCCCGCTCGATCCACCCTTCGATCGCATCTTCCGTTCCGAGCCTCTCTATCGCGATCCCATCGTCGTCGTCCTGCCGCGCAATCATCGCATGGCTGGAAAGCCAATCTCCATCGACGCGCTCGCATCCGAGAGGTTTGTCCTCTGTGACCGCCAGATGACCCCCGGCCTCTTCGACAGCATCGTCGCACTCTGTTCTTCCGCAGGCTTCTCCCCCAATATCGTCAACACCTCCTCCACCTGGTCCGGCGTGCTCACGCTCGTTGAGTCCGGCGAAGGCGTCGCCCTGGTCCCCTCCGGCGTCCGCTACCTGCGCCCGCCCGGAGTAGTCACCTCTCCCCTCGTCCCGCAGCGGCTCTACATGGGCCTCGTCGTCGCGTGGAACTCCCGCAACGAAGGACCCATCCTGCACGACTTTCTGCGCCTGGTCCGCGAGAACAAAGATCGCATCCAGCGCACCAACGGAAACTAAAACTGCTCATCCTCGGCAACCTGCGCCCCAGCGCCCATGTCTAAGCTTGGATGAACAGGCCATGCTTTCTCGTCATCGATCGTGAGTTTCCCGGCAGCATCTCCACCCGCAAACTCGTCATCGAGACCGCGAAGTTCAATGTAATTACCGCGTACAGCGGAAAAGAGGCAGTCGAGCTGGCCATCAAATTTCCCTCCGTCAACGGAGTCGTGCTCGACGGCGGCATTCAAGACATGCGCTGCGAAGAAGTGGTCCACCAGATCAAGGCCCTTCAGCCCACGCTCCCCGTCATTGTTATCTTGACGCCGGGATTCGACGGTTCCCCGCAATCCGACTATCAGCTTGATTCTTACGATCCCGCCAGGCTGTTGCAGACACTCCGCGAACTCAAGCCCGAGGTCTCCGCCGCGCTCCAGCAGCACGATGCGGAGCTGAGCCGGGAAAAATTTTAAGATTGACGCCACAAAAAAGGGCCTGTCCTCCGCGTTCCTTCCGCGAGGACAGGAGGACAGAGAACAGGCCGTTCCATGCGTGTCGGCTCTACTGATCGGCTTCAGCGTCAATCGTGATCCGGACCTCGTCTCCCAGCGCTATGGCCGGTGTCTTCGGTGCGAAATTGAACTCGCTCCGCTTCACCATGCCCGTCGCGGAGATGCCAATCACCATCTTGCCCCCCATGCCCTTCTGCGGAGCAGTAGGACCATCCACATCCAGCGTCACGCTCTTGGTCACGCCAGCCAGCGTCAGATCGCCCACCACCTGCAGTTTGCCGTTCACCTGTTTTACCGCAGTCGATTTGAACGTCATCGTCGGATACTTCTCGACATTGAAATAGCTGGCCGACTTTAGGTCCTTGTCCCGCGCCGAATTATTCGTGTTCACCGTGTCGATATCGATCGTGGCCTCAACACTCGACTTGCTGACGTCCTTCGGGTCCCAGGTGATGGTGCCGGTGATGCCGGCGATCGAGCCTCGCACCGTGCTGACGCCCATGTGGCGGATCTGAAAGTTCGTCTGGGCGTGGTTCTTGTCGATCGTCCAGGTTGAGGCCCCAGCCGAGCCTTGAGCGAAGGCGCTGGCTCCGGTAAAGAGCAGCGTCGAGAGAACGGCGGTAAACATGCGTCGGTTCATTTGTAATGGTCTCCTTGATGAAATTCGATGAAACTTCGTTTTGCGGATGAAAACTCCGTTTTGCCAACGGCACGAAATTCAATCCATGCCGTAGACGCTTTGCTCTTAATACAACTTAGAGCGTGCTGAAAAAACTCGTTTCGCTTAAGCGCACGGCTTCACAGGCTGCGGAAAAATCGTTGCTTTGAAAGGGTTCGACTTCGGTCACGCCGCAAGCGCCTCACTTTGTAATACCGCTTTCCATGCTGTTTGTAATACCGCTTTCCATGCTGTTTGTAATACTGCTTTCCATGCTGCGAAAAACTCGTTTTGCTTAAGGGCACGGCTTCAGCCGTGCCGCAAGCCCTTTAATCGTAATGCGGCTTCAGCCGCTGAGGTACGCCTTTTGGATTAAGCACAAGGCTTAAGCCCCGCGAGAAATCCAGCCCATACAAGGGGCTTTAGGCCCCCGGTCCTCCGTGCCGCAAGTGCCTCACTCTGTAATACCGCTTTCCATGCTGCTGAAGAAACTCGTCGTCTTGGAAGGCGCGACCACTGAGGGAATCTTTCCTCGCCGAAGCACATGTTTTCAGCACTTCCCATACCCGGATACTTCAGCCTTACTCCTCCCTTCGCAAGCCGCAATGCGTCCTTACCCAAGATCGAACAACAGAACCTCGCTATTTGCCCTGCCCTGCCCAACCACGTCGAGCTTCTCCTCCTGCTCGGCCGCGACCGCATCTCCGCTGTGCAGCGTCGTGCCGTTCACCGTTACATCGCCGTCGATCACGTGCAGCCACGCATGCCGTTTGCTGCCCAGCGGATACGAAAGCTGTTTGCCCGGCGTCAGCTCCGCGACCGAAACCGTCACATCCTGGTTGATCGTCGCCGCTCCCGGAATCTTCTCCTGCGCTGCCAGAAGTTTGAACCGGTCCAGCTTCTCCTCCGGCTCGAACTTCAACTGCTCATAGCTCGGCGCCGTTCCGCTGCTCTTCGGCTCAATCCATATCTGGAACAGATGTACCGGCTCCTTCTCCGATCCGTTGAACTCGCTATGCACCACGCCGCTGCCCGCCGACATCTTTTGGATTTCGTTCGGCCCCAGCACCTCAACGTGGCCCATGCTGTCCTTGTGCGCCAGCTTGCCCGCCCGGACATACGTCAGGATCTCCATGTCGCGGTGCGGATGCGATCCGAAGCCGCGCCCCTCCGCGATATGGTCCTCATTGATCACCCGCAGCGAGCGATACCCCATATGCTCCGGGTCATAGTAGTTGGCAAACGAAAACGTATGGTGCGTGTCCAGCCAGCCATGGTTGGCATGCCCTCTCTCGTTACTCTTGCGTACAGTCAACATAGTGCTTCCTTCCTTTCACTAGGCCGAATGGTCAGGCCGAATCATCCTGCTTCAACTCCGTCCTGCATCGCTGCGTCGGAACCGCGGTCTGCGCCGCCAGCCCGATCTTCTTCAATCCCTCATACAGCACCCTGCGCTCTTCTTCGGAGAGACCTGACGCAACGCACTCCAGGTCCTTCTCGTGCCTGGCGTAAATCTCCTCGATGAATCCCGTGCCCTCAGCGGTAAGCTCCACCAGCCGGATCCGTCTGTCCGAGCTGCAGCTTGTCCGCCGAACCAGCTTTCTCTTCTCCAGCCGGTCGATCGCCGAGGTCATCGACGCGCTCGCCAGCAATACCTTCTCCCCAATCGCCGAGATCGTTAGCGGCCCCTTGTGCAGCAGAACCTCCAGCACCATAAAGTCGCTCAGCCCGATGCCCTGCGCCGTGATCGCCCCTTCGATGTAACTCACCATCGACCCATAAGCCCGTGCCAGAACCAGCCAGAGCCGCGGAGCCGGGATTATCGTTGTACCCATCGTCCATCAATCCTACGTTATAAGATATCTCGACATCGAAATAAGATTCAAAAACATCTCCGAGAAAATAAAGCTCAGAAAAGTGAAAGATTCTCAGCGTCCGAAAAGTGTCCGTCAACCCACCACGTTTCACCAGCGAATCACCACAGATTCACCACAAATAACCAGAGAAAAACACGGTAGAAAACGCAAAACCCCCTGCAAAAACACCATTCCACCACGCCAGAACTTTTTTCCTGGAAATCAACCGAAAATCAACCCTCAGTCTTCAATGGCTTCCTCGCGAAGTAGAAGAGAGAAAATGCCAACAGCGCGAACATGATGTCGCTAACCCAGTCATTATGCAGAGGATTGTGCTCGCTGAACCGCCAGAACTGCCAATGTCCACCCCGCTGCTCCGAAACCCCCTCCAGCAGACGAATACAAACCCCCAGCAATCCCACAATTCCACCCGCCGCAATCAGCCCCGAAGCATACAAACTCCCCGGACTCACCTCCGACTCCGTA
>DATAVY010000066.1:0-7213 GCA_036267495.1 Edaphobacter sp. | reverse complement strand
TGTCTATAGGTTCTCCGTTGCGGATGAATTTGAGCTGGCGATTGAGTTGGGCGGCGGGATCGTCGGGATCGCCATTTTCCTCCTCGTCTTCGGATTCGGCTTGGGTCTGGCGCTGCTCGAGAGCGTGATTGAGATCGGGTTGGGCGAGCGTCTGCAGCGAGAGGAGAGCGAGACTGAGGGCGGCCGCGGTGGGGTAAAAGCCGCGGTGGTTCGGGTTGGCTGCTTTTTTTCGGCGGAACCGGCGGCGCTGGAGAAGAAGTACGGCGATGAAGAGCGCGAAAGAGGCTAGAAAACCTCCATCAACGATGAGGTCGAAGTTCATGGCGTCCCTTTGAGGGTGAGCTGCGCAGGCATGGATCAGACGTGGATCAGCGCACCAGATAGCGGCGGCGATATTTTCTGATTGCGGGGGGAATCAGGCTTGCGCGGGGGGAGGACGCTGGAAGAGGCTGGACCTAACCTGGGGGTTCGGGGCCACAACGTAGCGCTTCCGTGGCCGGTAGGGGACGGAGCAGGCGATCAGTTCGAGGAGAACGAAGGTGGGGACGAGGAGGAAGAGGACGGAGGTGTGGTTTGGAAGGTGGGGAAGGAGGAGGACGGCCAGGATCGCGAGCAAGGCGGCCAGCAGCTGCCAGAGGCGGATTTTGGGGTGGCGGGACATCCGGGGTTAGTGTAGCTCGGCAGGTTTGCGACGGGAAGCGGATTTGTCCACCGCGCGGTTCAGGGCTGGCTGTGAACCGCTTCGGTCGAGAGGATGAGTTTTTGGAATTTGCCGGAGGCAGATATGGCAAAACTTTGAGGCTGGCAAGGTCTTCGTCCCATCCGTCGCAAACCTGCGAAGGATGGGACGGTTTTCAGTTCGCTTGCGAAGCTTTAACTAGGCTTCAACCAGTTCGCGTTCCTCGACCCTGGGTGCAGCCGCCGCTTGTCTTCGAATGTCGATGCTGCCGGTCAGGCAAGCTCCTTCTTCTACTGAGATGCGGGCGACCACAACGTCTCCGATCAAAGAGCCCTCGGAGCGGATACATAGATGATCGGTTGCGGTGCAGTTGCCAACGACCTCGCCGACGACAACGATGTCCTGGGAGGCAATATGTGCCGAGACCCGGCCATCGCGTCCAATTGTCACGCGATCATCCGGAAGCGTAATCGAACCTTCGACCTTCCCTTCGATAAGGACCGATCCCGATCCGGTGATCTCACCTTTGATGGACATGGTTTTTCCGATGGTGCTTTGAGCACCCAAGGCAGAAACCGAAGACTTGGGAGCATTGGCGGTCCGGCCCGCCGGATCTAAAGGTGAAGACGATGTCGCCTCGAAGCGCTGATCTGACATGAAACCCTCAATTGGCCATTGGATGGCGTTGGAATGGATAAGAGCCTTGAAGGGCAAGTTACGAGATATCGCAAGGAGGCGATATAGCATCTTTGGGTGAGAGCCGAGGGATTGGATCAATTTCAGAGAAATTTTTTTATGAGGATTCTCACGATGTCGACGGCGTGAAGTTTTCGTTACAGATGATCACGCGGACTACGACGGAGCGTGGTCACGCTATGTTCTCGGATGTGCGGCTGAACGAGCCGATGGATTCGACTCGCTTCGAACCACCGCCACAGACGTCAGCGGGCGGCAAGCAAAGGGCTATCTGCCGTCAGGAGCAGGGACCATGACGGCGTTGGGATCGACTTTGGGGATGCCGAAGTGGCCGCTGAGGTGGACGAGATCGAGCGGGCGGAGTTCGCAGGTGATCTGAACGACGCTCATATCGCGGGGCGAGCGGGTGAGGACGGTGACGCCGGTGATGTCGGGGCCGGCAAAGCGGAGCCAGAGGTCGGTGACGGTCGCGTGAGGCTGAGCCGTGTTGGCGGGCGTCTGGTTGGCGTTGACGAGGTGTTTCCAGCCTGCGGCGTGGAAGCCATTGATGATGGAGGCCATGGTGCCGGGCGTGTAGAACGCCGGGCGGGGGTAGTGGTAGTTATCGACAGCGATGCCGGTGAGGGCGGCGGGAGCGTGGTTGGCGTCCACGCCTCCTGATTCGAGCAGGTTCTGGGCGACCTGGAGCATGCTGCGATCGAAGCTGAAGGAGGTGTGGCTCGCGGGCTGGTCGGCGAGATTGGCCAGGGCGCTCTGGAGATCAGGCGCGGGGGCTTTGGGTGGCTGTGCCGAGAGCAAGGGGAGAGCGCCGGCGGCGAGGAGCGCGGGGAGGAGGAGGGAACGGAGACGAGTAGTCATTGTTGGCCTCTTTCCTCTTAGACACGGATTTTGGGTCGTAGTTGTTAGGTGCTGGTTGTTGGTTGTCAGTTGCAGGTTGCAAAGGCAAAAGCAGAAGCAGAAGCAGATCCCTACGGGATGACAAACAAAAGGCAAAGGCAAACAAAAGGGCAAAGCAAAGGCAAAGATAAGCTGCGCCTTGCTGACTCGCAGACTCACAACCTTGCGCCTTGCGGATTCGCAGACTAATAACCTTGCACTCTTGCTGACTCGCAGACTGCCAACTCTGCAACTGCCAACCTGCAACTCGCAACTGGCGGCTATTGCGGTGGGCGGGGGGCGAAGTAGCCCTTCTGGGCGCGGACGTGGTAGCGCTGGTCGGTGGCCTGGAGATAGATGGTGCGGAAGGAACCGTCCATCTTGAGGTCTGCGGGACGGTAGACGAGGTGGTACTGGCTGCGGAGCTCTTCTTCGATGTTGCGGAAGCCCAGGGCTACATCTTCGAGTTTGATGGGGTAGAAGGCCTGGCCGCCGGTAGCCTCGGAGATGGCTTTCAGAACGTCGTCGCCCTTGTCCTTGCTGGGGCTGATGTTGGTGCTGATCGAGTAGACGATGGTGTCGGCGCGCTGGCACATTTTGATGGCGTCGGACTCCTGAACGCGGCTGTAGTTGTCGTCGCCGTCGGAGACGAGGATGATGGCGCGGCGCACAGCTCCGGTCTCGCGAAGGGTGAGCATCTGATCTTTGCAGGTCTTGTAGAGAGCATCGAAGAGAGCGGTGCCGCCGCCGGGGCGGAGCTTGCGGATGCCTTCGTTGAGGAGATCGGCGTTGTTGGTGAAGTCCTGCGCGAGGTCGGTCTGGATGTCGAAGCCTTCGACGAAGGCGCGGTCGTTGAGGTGAAGGACCTGGAGGAGGAAGGCGATGGCGGAGTCCTGCTCGAACTGAAAGCGCTGGCGGATGGAGCTGGAGGTGTCGAGCATGATGCCGACACGGAGCGGCAGGTTGGTCTGCTGGGTGAACTGAACGACAGCGAGAGGAGGACGGCCGTCATCGAGCAGACCGAAGTTTTCGCGCTTGAGGCCGGTGATGAACTTGCCCTTCTTGTCGGTGACGGTGAAGATGAGATTGACTTCGTTGACCTGGACCTTGATGGTCTCGGTTGGTTGTTCCTGATTGGGAAGCGACGGGGTGGTGGATTGTTGCTGCCCGGAGGCTGCCGCAGGGGGCTGGATCGCGGACTGTTTGGCGGGCGTCTGAGGGGCAGGTGCGGGTGTCGACGGCGCGAGCTTCGACGGTGCGGGTGTCGGAGGTGCGGGGGCGGGGGTTGTCGCTGCAGGAGGGGTATTTACCGGGGGAGTGGCACCGGTCTGGCCACTGGTCTGGGCGCGGAGAGGCGCTCCGGCGGCGAGCAGGCAGAGAAAGAAAAGGGAGGCGTTGAGCCCCACAACGCGACTGGTTCGATTGGGAACGATCACTCGGTTCATTCTACCGAATTGCAGGCGAATTCGCGCGAATTGCTTTGAGGAACGACTCCAGTTCGACAGGGAGCGGGGCTTCGATGTGGAGCGGCTTGCCGGTCTGGGGATGAGTAAAGGAGAGATGGGCGGCGTGGAGGAAGTTGCGGTCAAGGTTAAGGGACGGGTCGAGAGCGGGAATTGCGTGCGGAGCGCCATAAAGGGTGTCGCCGACAACCGGGTGGCCGAGCGATTGAGCGTGGACGCGAATCTGGTGGGTGCGGCCGGTTTCGATGTGGACTTCGACGAGGGTGAAGGGACCATAGGAGGTGGTGAGACGTTCGAGGACGTGAAAGTGTGAGACGGCGGTGCGTCCGTCGGAGCGGCGGGTGGTCATGCGGGTGCGGCGGACGAGGTCGCGGGCGACGGGAAGGTTGACGGTGATGTCGTCTTTTTTGAGGTGGCCATGGAGGAGGGCGAGGTAGGTTTTCTCTACCTGGCGCCGCGAGAACATCTCGCCGAGTTTGCGATGGGTGCTGTCGTCTTTGGCGACGAGGATGAGGCCGCTGGTCTGCTTGTCGAGGCGATGGACGATGCCGGGGCGGAGATCGCCGCCTACGTCGGAGAGCTTGCCGAAGTGAAAGAGGAGAGCGTTGACGAGGGTGCCGCGGTTGCGAGTGTCGTCTGTCGTGCCGGCGCCGGCGTGAACCATCATGCCGGCGGGTTTGTTGATGACGGCGAGGTGCTGGTCTTCGTGGAGGATGTTGAGAGGGATATCTTCGGGAAGGGCGTGGAGGGGGGCGGGTTGGGGCGTGCCTTCGATCTCGATGGATTCGCCGCCGCGGAGTTTTTGTTTGGGCTTGGCGGGTGCCCCGCTGACGCGGACCTGGCCGGCTTCGATGAGGAGCTGGACGCGGGCGCGGGAGATGTCGGGCAGGGCCTGGGCGAGGTACTGGTCGAGGCGGAGATTGGCGGCGGCGGGGTCGGCGATGAAGGTGCGGATGCTGGTGGCATTGGTGGCGTCGGTGTCTTCTTCTAGTTCGGCTTTGAGGTTGTCGAGGTCGATGATGGGGACTGGGGACGGAGGGGTTTCTTCGGCGTCCCGGGTGGCGCGATACTCGGGTTTTACGGTGTGGCGGCGCTGGCCCTTGGGGAGCATGTGCTTAGACGGCATGAGTGACCAGCTTTCGAGGTTGCAGGAGGAGGACGATGCCGGCGAGGGCGATCATGGCGAGGGCGATCCACTGAATGGGATCGAGGAGGCCTGCGTCGGGATAGGGCTGGCGGAAGAAGGTCAGGAGGAATTGTGCGGTGCCGGAAGCGGCGAGGGCGAGGGCGAAGGTGTCGCCGGAGTGGCTGCGATGCTGGAGTTGGCGGAGGAGGATGATGGTGAGGATAGCCGCGGCGATTGCGACGTAAAGGGCTACGGGCTGAAGGCGCGTGGTGTTTGGCGGGATGCGGATGCCCCAGGGGAGAGTGGTGGGGAGGCCGGCGTCACTGCCTTCGGCGAAGTGGCCGAGAGCGAGGAAGGCCCAGGTGAGGGTGGCGCAGGGAGACCAGGCGTCCAGGGTGTCGAGGAGTGGGAGATTGCGGAGGCGGAGGTAAATTGCGGTGGCGAGGATGGTGAGGAGGATCCCGGTGATATTGAGCGAGGGGACCATGAGCAGGAGGATGGGGTAGGCGATGAAGCTGTGGGGATTGGCGAGGATCAGGAGCAGGCGGGAGAGCGCGAAGGCGGAGAGGAGAGTGAAGAGGCCGGCGTTCCAGAGTTTGTCGGGGATCAGGCCGACGGTGGCGGCGGTGCGGAGGCTGAGAGTGAGGGCGGCCATGAGTCCCAGGGCGGCGAGGACGCCGAAGGTGGGGAGCAGGAGATGGCCGGAGTGGAGGAGGTAGGGGTACACGTTGTAGCGATAGGCGGCGGCGTAGAAGACGAGAGTTGTGCCAGGGGACAGAAAGCAAAAAGACAACAGCAGATCCCCATTCGACTGCGCTCAGGGCAGGCTCTACGGGATGACAAAAAAAAGGCGACGGCAAAAGAGGCGACGGCAAAAGCAGCGCTCGTAAAGAAGACCGACCAGCGTTGGAAAAAGAAGACCGACCCACGGGGCCGTACGTAGAAGCGCTGGTGAACCCGTCCTAAGACGGCGGGACCTAACCGTGGTTCTTTAGGCGTTCCTGACTGGAGGACTGCACACCGAACCATGTCTACGAGTCGGGCCCCTGTTCAATGAATGTTGGTTCAACCAGCGTTGTTCTTGTACCTGCTTAGCAGGCCGGCTTTCTTAGGTTGGATGCTACTTGGCGGGCAACAGAATGGCAAGTCGGTGCTGACGGCCCACCTTGGGGAAGGGGAGCGCATCCGAACGGAGACGCGCGGTGAACGGGGCTGAGGCGGAACCGGATGGAGAGTTGAGGAGGAGAGATGGACAAGGTCGAGATTGGAGAAGATCAGGCGATTCCGATGGATGCGATTGCGCCGGGGGTTGAAGGTTTGAAGATTGCCTTTGTGAATGTGTTTGGGATAACCCATGCGGATGGGACGTGGACGCTGATCGATGCGGCCGTTCCCCTCTCTGCGGGCCGGATTCGGAGCTGGGCGGAGAAGCGTTTTCGCGGAGCGCCGAATGCGATTCTGCTGACCCACGGGCACTTCGACCATGTAAGCGCGGCGAAGGACCTGGCGGATGGCTGGAATGTGCCGGTCTATGCGCACCGGCTGGAGTTTCCGTATCTGACGGGAAAGGCGGAGTATCCGCCGCCGAATGCGGGGGCGGGGGGAGGGATGATGTCGCTGCTGTCGCCTTTGCTGCCGCGCGGGCCGATCGATCTGAGCGCGCGTCTGCGGGAGCTGCCGGATGAGGAGAGAATGCTGCCGCAGATGCCGGAGTGGACGCTGCTCGAGACACCGGGCCATACGCCGGGACATGTGTCGTTCTGGCGGGAGAAGGATGGGACGCTGCTGCCGGGAGACGCGTTCTGCACGACGAAGCCGGAGAGTTTTTTTGAGGCTTCGGTGGCGCAACGTCCGGAGCTGCATGGACCTCCGGCGTACTTTACTTCGGATTGGGCGATGGCAAGCGAGTCGGTGAGGCGGCTGGCAGGGCTTGATCCGGCAGTGGTGGCCCCGGGGCATGGAAGGCCGCTGGCGGGGACGGGAGTGGCGGAGGCGCTGCGGAGGCTGGCTCGGGACTTTGAGCGGATCGCGGTACCGGAAAACCAGAAGATGAGCGCTTAGGGGAAATGGCTAATTGCCAACCTGCTTCGCGGGTGTTGGGGGATGCAGCTTGGCTTTGTCTAGGAGTTGTTTGAGCCTGCCCTCGACGTCGAAGCCTCCGCCGAGCATTTCGGTCGTGAGAACGCCGTCTGAGTCGATGGTGAAGTAGCCGGGAAGGGCTTTGACCTCGAGGAGATTGCCGATTCTGTGGCCTGTGTCACGATACTGCGGCCAGGTCATCTGGTTTTTGGCCACGAATTTTTTCCAGGTTTGTTCGTCCTCATCCCAGCTGATGCTGAGGATGACGAGCGGCTGACCGGCGAAGTCTTTGGC
>DATAVY010000065.1:0-23414 GCA_036267495.1 Edaphobacter sp. | reverse complement strand
CGACATTAGACAAGGAATCTTCCGCGCGGTTAGGCCAAAAAGAAGAATACTGATGAACTCGCCTGTTATGAGTTATACGAACTTTGACCACATTTGTTCCAGATAGAACTCCGGCAGGCGGGAAGAGCATTCCTCGTAATTGTTTCGGCGAAGGTTAAAGACTACCGGCGCGATCGAGCCTTCTGCTTTTATTGCCCGCCCAGAGATTCACAAGCCCGGGCAGCAATCGGTACCATATCGCCGCAGTGCGGGATCAAGAGCATGCGCCCAGCAATTGATCGTAATGGCACTGGAAGTAAAGGGGTTTGCAAAGTGACACGGTCGCTCAAAATGCTATGGCGGGGAGGCTTTAATTTGGCCGCAAAAGGACGCGGAATCCCTTTTTCTCGCGAAAGCCTAAGCTTATGGCGGAGAGACAGGGATTCGAACCCTGGATACCTTGCGGTATACACGCTTTCCAAGCGTGCGCCTTCAGCCACTCGGCCATCTCTCCGCGGTATTGCGGACCTTTTTGAATCTAACACAGTCGGAACTTTACCCGCAGTCCGACCGGCCGCCGCCAAACTCAACCAGATTCAAGGCGCCTGCGCCACAACATTCTGTTTCACTAGCGCAGACGACTTCAAATCTACCGGAACACCCTGCATCAGATACCGCCGCAGCGTCGAAGGATCACCCCAGTTAATCTGCCATCCATTATCGATCGCCACCAGGATGTACTGTCCCGGAAGGACATTTGCCAGATCGTAACTGCCGTCCGTATTCGTCTGGTCCTGGCCCAGGACCGTGATCGAATTGGGATCTTCGATCGTAATCGGAACCAGCAGAACCAGCGCACCTACGCAGGGCTTTCCATCCAGCGTCGCGATGCCGCTTAAAACTGCCCGGCCACTGGCAACGTGTACCGTCAGCGTGGAGTCGCCCGCCCCCACCGTCACATAGCGCCCGGCAGTCTCCGCGCCTTTGGCAGTCAATCCCGTAACAAAGAAATTCGGCCGCCCCTGCAGCACAACCTCATAGCGTCCTGGCGGCACCTCTAGCGTCCGATCGGCATTCGAATCTCGCTGGTCGCGCCGTCCAAAACCCATCCCTTCGTTGTTCGAGAAAAAAGTTCCACGTTGTGCATCCGTGCCCACCAGCGCCACCTGAAACCCGCCATTGCGTTCCGCCCTCGAGTCCGAATCCCCATCGGCAACTCCATCGACGTGCAACCGGATTCGCGCCATATCGCCCGCTGGAGCATTCAGGTCGAGCGTACGCGTCGAGTTCGCGCTCACCTCGACTACTGCCGAGTGGCCCTCCTGGTTTGGCCCCGCTAGCCTTACCTGGTACATTCCCGGCGTTAGTCCTCCAACATCGATCTCGCCGCTCCGCTGATCGTAACGCGTCGTGGCTTGAACAAAAGTCTGCCCGGCACCCGGACTCATCTGCTGAATAAGGGGGAACGCAGGCATCGCACTCGTGTTCGGTCCATTACTCGCTCGCGGTGGAACCAGAATGCGCATGTGAATCGATGGCATAGGAACCAGATGAAAATCGGCTTGGCGCGTGTCGCCCGCATGCAGCACGATCGTCTCCGCAAGCGACGGATCGTCGGCTCCCGGAAACCACGTAATCGGATAGGCCATGTCGAGCGAAGGGTCCGTTGAATTCGTACCCGTATCGCTTCCGCGCATCGCTTGCACACTCGCCCCCGCATACCATGGCTGCGCGTGCAGGCTCAGCCTGTAACTTCCCGGAGCCAGATTGGCCATCTCATACATACCCCGGTCATCGGTTCGCGCCGCACTTCGCGTACCGCCCACCGGCTGCGGCCCTCCTGCTGTCGGTGGCGGCACGTTTTGCAGCATGATCTGCGCATTCCGCACCGGCTCGCCAGCTTCGTCGAGCACCTGGCCCACAATACTCGCCTCCGGACTCAGGCGAAACTCGAGATTTACCGTCGGCGCCTCCGCAGTCAGAACCACCGCGGAAGAGTATCCCGCATGCTCGTCATAAGCTGCGCTCACAAATCCGAGCGCGCTCGCCACCAGGTGCCACGCGCCCGCCGAAGGCACCGAAACCGTAAAGTGGCCACGCGCATCGCAATCGAACTCAGTGGCTTGGGCAGGGAACTGGCGGTTGCCGAAGTTCCCACGATTGAGCAATCCCGCTCGTCCTTCAAATCCCGCACGCCCGTTCAAAGTTGGTGTCAGATGGCAGCGTGGAACCGGATCTCCAGTGATACTGTTGATGACTACCCCCGTAATCTCATAATGCGTCGCTGGGGAAGCCGCCTTGGCCTTAACCGGTGGCTGAGCGCCGATCGCGCCGGCACAGAACAGCACGACAGAGAAAATCCCCGGCAATATTCCTCGCTTCACGGAGTCACCTCCGCCACAGGAACAGCATCGAGGTTCAGCGTCGGCTTATCCCCGGCGCTTACCGTCACCGTCTTCACCCGGTTGCTGAACGGCGTCAGTGCCGCAGGATCGCGGTAATTCACCGAATGCCGACGTTCGAACGCGATCGCCTGGTAATTGCCCGGCGGCAGGTGGGCGGCGGTATAACTCCCCGAACTCCCGCTGTGAAAAGAAATCACCGCCTGCGCACTCGGCCCCGCCGGGATCAGATATACCCAGGCGGCCCCCGGACTGCCGTTCAGGTTTACCGTGCCTTGCAGGCTGCCCGTCTGGTCGCTCACAGTAATGCGAATCGGCGTCCCCGCGGCCCCCGGCACAGCCACAAGATTCTGCTGCAACAAATCCGCATCGCCATAGCTGGCCGATTTGATATACCACACCCCCGTGTCGCGCCCCCGCAGACGATAACTGCCCGGTGGCGTCGTAAAGGAAAGGCTCTGGTCCCGTCGCGTCGTCGGCCGAATCGTCGAATCGCCTCGCTCCGTATCGGGCTGATCGTTCTGCAGCGTAAGACCAAGCTGTTGCAATGTTGGCGGCTGCGTTGTGTCAGACCCGGAAGTCTCCACAGCCATCTCCACCGGAATCGACGGAGTCGCCGAAAACTGAAACTCCACACCGGAGATATCGTGATCCGGGACCGTTACCGTCGTCTCCGCCTGCTCCGGGTTCTCCGAATTATTTCTTATTGCCGTCAACGTATACGTGCCCTGCGGAAGCTGCAGCTTCACCTCGCCATTCCCGCTATCCATCTGCGGATTGATCTGCAGCGTTCCTCCATTGCTCGATCGAGCCGAGATCCGAACATACTCCCGCCCGCCCGCCGATGGAGCCGTCGCCATCACCATGTGCGTCGGACTAACCGCGGGCCGCAGCTCAAAGTGTTGCTCCTCGCCGCTATGGATCTGAATTACCTGCGAAGTATTGGCTGAAGCTTCCGCCGGAACTGTAACTGGCAGCACGGCTTCATCGATTGTCCGGTCCAAGGGAGCATACCGCGTCTCCAGCCTGTACTCCCCGGCCTGCACCGGAAGCCGGAAGTTGCCATGCGAATCCGTCTGCGCTTGTCCCGCGATCAACCACCGGTGGCCGGCAACGTCGTACAGGCTGCGATAAGCGCTGACGTTAATCCGCGACAACGGCGTCCCATCCGGAGCGATCACCGTACCCGTCAGCAACGCCTCAGGATACAGCCGCAACTCCAGCGGCATTCCCAGCTTCGCTCCCTGAAGCGATAGATTTCCCGGGTCCTGCATCTCCGTGCTTGCGGAAAATCCAGGCTTGGTTACCGTCACCTCTGCATTGGCTTCCGTATTCTGATCGAAGCGGAACTTGCCTTCATGATCGGTCAACATCGCCCGGCTATTCAGCCGAACCAAAGCCCGTGGCACAGGTGCACCCGTCGCCGCATTGATCACCTGGCCCTGTACCGTACTCGGAATCGCCGTGATGTCGATTGCCGATCCCGGCGCGGAATTTCCGCTCCCCGGCGAACTGCCGGCCTGCCCATAACCGGTCTGGCCATGAAGCGTCCCCCCAGCCCCTACCCAAACAACCACAAAAACCAGAAAGGGAAGTCGCAGGCCCAAACATCGAAGGCGGCATACACTCCGGGCTGACAACACGAACGATACCTCACTGGAGCTTCACAAAGTAAGACGTACCAGACTGATCTTAGTGAGGAATAACCCTTTGTGCATCTTCCTCACAGAATCTTGACCCCTCACCGACAGAAGCATTACGTCTGATAACACATATTATGTACAGTTGGCAGTCGCGCCGGATATTCAGTCCCGCCTCTAGTCTTCCCCAACGAGATGTTGGGAACCCTCTCAAGCTTCAGCTTTCACCTTCGCATCCACCCCGCTGAAACAACAAATGCTTAGCGCATCGCTCCAGCCCATCGCAGACTTTATGTCACCCCGCCCCCTACAAAATGCACTAGCTCTATCCGATCTCCGCCATTCACCAAAGTCTCACTCCAACCGGCCCGCGGTACGATCTCCCCATTATGTTCGACCGCCACCCGGTCGCCCTTCAATCCAAGCTCGCCGATCAGCGCGTCCAGCCTCGCAGACTCCGCAAGGGCCTCAAACTCACGCGACTGGCCATTCAGAATCACCCTGAGCGACATATCCCAGCCTAGCAAAGAATCAGCCCGCCAAGACACCCGCCGATTATCAGACGTTCCCAAACCTCTCCCCATTGCCCCAGGGCCTCCTCAAACACCTACTCAAAGACTTACTCAAACACCCGCACTGCCCGCTCAATCACCCAATCCTGGAATCTCCGCTGCAACGTCCGCCTCTCCGCATACTCTTCAAACACGCTCCGGCTCAAACCCATCAGAAGATGCACCGCCTCCACCTCCGCCTCCCGATCGAACCCCCGCGTCGAATACCTCCGCGAATTCAGCAGGTACTCCGCCGCCCGCCCCAGCGTCAGCAGCGTTCGTCCGTGGTGCGTCTCGGTAATGCGATGAATCGTGAGGTCCCCAACTCGGCGCTCTGCCCTGCCATTGGAAAGAGTCGGAAAAGGCCGCGCCTTCTTCGCTGGAACCGGTTGAGGGCGATTGGCGCCGGGAAAAACTGCTGTAGCCATGGACGTGAAATCCTCCGTCCCACTTCCTATCGGCTACTGCGTTTACCCCTTTAACCGCGCCCGCTGTCCAACCTCATCCCCGCGCCCAGCCTACGCCCCGCAATTCCCAATCCTGCACAAGGCAGCGTCCCTACTCATCCTGCAGCGGCCAAAGATGATTCACCGGCCCCACCCCATGCCCCAGCGCAGTCGCGGTTCGAATCGCCTCTGCCACATACTTCTTCGCCAGCGACGCAACCTCTTCAACCGGATCTCCCAGCACAATTCTGCTCAGCAGCGCACTCGAAAACGCACATCCTGTCCCATGCGTCGACTTGCTGATAATCTTCTCCCCCGTCAGACACTCAATCTCGCCCTCATCCAGCAGCAACAGATCGTCCGGCGTATCCAGATGCCCTCCGGTCGCCACCACATTCAGCCCGTCTCCCATCTTCTGCAGCACACGCGCCGCTGCCGGCATATCTTCTCTTCGCCCTACCACGTGCCCGCTCAGCACTCCCAGCTCGTCCATGTTCGGCGTCACCCAATCCACCAGCGGCAGGAGCCTCCTCCGCATCAACGCCACACCTTCGGCATCCAGCAGTTCCCTGCCCGAGCTCGAGCGCAGCACCGGGTCCAGCACCACCGGCGTACGTCGTCCCACCTCGCGCATCATCTCCAGAAAATCCGACACCATCGCCACATTCTCCACCGTGGCCAGCATTCCGATCTTGATTCCAGCCAGCGGCAGATCGCTCTGCAGACAATCCAGCGTGTCGTGAACGATCCCCGCCGACACCGGCACCGTCCCCTTCACTCCCAGCGTCGACTGCACCGTCAGCCCTGTAATGCACGAAACCCCAAACAGCCCATGCGCCGCAAACACCATCAGGTCGGCCGTCACACCCGCGCCCGACGAAGGATCGAACCCCGCAATGGTCAGAACTGTTTTCATTTGCCTTCAAGCATAAAGGAACATCGCCAGGACAGTAAGAAACATACCGCCGCAGTCTCAACTGGATAACTGCCGCACGTCCCATCGATCAAGACCGGTTCGGCTTCACTCCGGATGCGCCGCCTGAAACCTCTTATACTCACTGTCCAGCTCCTTAATCTGAGACCGAATGTGCTCCAACTGCGCCTGAAGAATCTCAAAGTGTTCTTTGATCTTGGCCGCCTCTTCCCCTCCCGGATTGATATCGCCCGCCTTCAAATTCTGCAGCGGCCCCACCGCAACCACCGCATCCCGGATCGCTTGCCGCTCCGCCATATCGATCTCGTCCTGCTCATCATAGATGTCCGTAAACTCATGCGCCTCGTCGTAGGGCAGATACGTTAACGCTGTCGTGGTCTGCGCCGTCCTCCAGCTCACATCGTTGAACCAGCGAATCTTATAGTCGAAGTTGATGTTTTCGCGGTTCGGCTTCTTCGGATTGGCAAGAATCGTATTCAGAACCGCCACATCGCCCTTCAATTGGTCCAGCATCTTCTGCAGATCCTCGAGCGCGCCCCGCACCTCATCGGCATTGCCTCGAATCTCATTCCCCAGGCTCAGCTTCGTCTGATGCGCCAGATGCCGGTGATGCTGCCACTCCACGCACCTCTCCAGGCTCAACGCAATCAGTAGGCCTATCGTGATCGTTGCTATGTGAATGAAAAAATCGCGCCAGCTGTGAACCGGCTCGGAAGGGGAATGCACATCAAGCACTGTCTCTAGTCTCCTGTTGTCTCGATATCGCCAAGCCTATCAAATTCGGGGCCGATTCGAGCGGCAAAGAGGCCTTTCGAGAAAACTCAGCCGATGATGCGTGATCGATTCGGAGTGCTTCTCGAAGTTGTTCGACACTCTCCGCCACGCTTCATCCAGCCGTGTCAACGACAATGTGATTGCGCTCCCCGGGCTCATATTCACGGAAAATTACGTCTTCCCAAGTCGGCAGCTTCAATCCAGGTATGTCTGCTGATCGAGTTTCCACGCGTTGGCGATGGCATGGTGGCTCAGCTGAATCGGATTGACAGAATCCGAAATCAGGGTTCGACCCAGGCAAAGATTGTCCTCTGCGACCGCATACGCAACCCGGTATTCTTCGTCGTTTACCGGTTGGCTCGTCGATACCGCCTTCGCCGCGACTATGGGCAACCCGACAGCAGCGCCCGGCATACCATCCTAGCGAGGAATCACACAGTGACGGGAAAACATTAGGAAATCGATGAAACATCCCACAACTGCTCGGCAAGGACTATAACTGCTAGGCTCAAGGGAAAAAAGAGCGCTGAAATCGACTAAGGGGAGGAAGTGATGGACGCGATGCTGCGGTTCTTGATCGGTGGAATAGTGGTCAGCGTGTTTGCGATCTTAGGTGACGTGATAAAGCCAGAGTCGCTGGGTGGCGTGTTCGCTGCGGCGCCAACCATTGCCCTGGCTACCTTGGTGCTGACAATGCACAAACATGGAGGAGTGTATGTGGCAACCGAGGGGAGATCGATGGTGGCAGGCGCCATCGCATTTCTCGCGTATTCGTGCGTGGTGAGTTTCGTGCTGATGCGCAGGCGCCCGAAGGCACTCACAGCAGCGATTGCCTGTTTGCCAATATGGTTTGCGACGGCTGCAGGGCTATGGGCGCTCTGGCTGCGGAGATAGCGTGATGCGCCTGAAGTTGAGATTCGATTCACTCAAGCAGACGAAACCCATGGAGTATGTGTCCCGGTTCGTCTTCGGCGGTCTGGTAACCGTTCTTGCAGGCTTTGTGGCCGATCACTATGGGCCAGTCATAGGCGGACTCTTTCTCGCGTTTCCAGGAATCTTTCCGGCTGGCGTAAGTCTCGTAGAGAAACATAAGACATTGCGTGAGAAGGCCGAAGGGAAGCTCGGAACCTGGTCGGCACGTGGGCAAGCAAGTGTTGAGGCGACGGGAGCCTCCACGGGAACGTTTGGTCTAATTGGATTTGCGGTGGTGCTCTGGCGAGTGTTGCCAACCCACAATTTCCTCCCTACGGTGCTCATGGCCGGAGGGACGTGGATTGCGGTGTCATGGCTGTTCTGGTGGATGCGAGAGAGGATGTAAACCGCGTAGCCGCCACATTGAGGCTTTCTTTGGCCCTGTGTATCTTTTGCTCCAGCATGGAAAGCCACAACCCCAGATCGAATTTTGCATCCAAAAGCACATGAACCGCACGCTTCTTCCTGGAGGTCCCTATCCACTTGGCGCCACTGTCTCAAGTCGAGGGACCAACTTTGCGATCTTTTCACAAGATGCCACACGAGTCGACTTGTGTCTCTTCAACGCCGAAGGTGAGCAAACCGATTGCATTACCCTGCGCGAGCGAACTGCGTTCGTTTGGCATGGGTTGATTCGGGACATCAAACCCGGACAGCTCTACGGGTACCGGATCGAAGGCCCGTGGGCGCCAGAGAATGGGCATCGCTTCAATTCCAACAAGCTTCTCGTAGACCCGTATGCCAAGGCTATCTCCGGCACGGTCGATTGGAAGGCGCCCATATTCCCCTTCGATGTTGCTTCTGGAGACGATTTGACGATGGATACCGAAGACAGCGCCCAGAGTGTCCCCAAGAGCGTTGTTCTCGACCCCAGCTTCGATTGGAATAATGACTCTCCTCCTGAGACTCCACTGGCGGACTCGGTCATCTATGAAGTTCACGTGAAGGGCTTCAGCATGCGAAACCCTGCCGTTCCCGAAGAGATTCGCGGTACCTATGCTGGGCTCGCCCATACATCGAGCATTGAATATTTTAAAAAGCTCGGAGTGACGGCTGTAGAGCTTCTTCCCGTTCATCACTTTATCGACGAAGGCCATCTCGTCGAAAAAGGGCTGGTTGACTATTGGGGCTACAACACCCTCGGTTACTTCGCTCCAATGTCGCGATACAGTTCATCGGGGGATGGGGGCGGACAGGTCAAAGAATTTAAATCCATGGTCAAGGCATTTCATGCCGCAGGGATTGAGGTTATCCTCGACGTGGTTTACAACCACACCTGCGAAGGCAATCACCTGGGTCCCATGCTGAGCTGGAAAGGAATCTGTAACAACAGCTATTACAGGTCGGTGTCGGATAACCCGCGCTATTACATGGATTACACGGGCACAGGCAACACCCTGAATGTTCGCAATCCGCAGGTTTTGAAGATGCTGATGGACTCTCTGCGCTATTGGGTGACCGATATGCACGTGGACGGTTTTCGTTTCGACTTGGCCGCCACGCTTGCCCGAGAGCTTCACGATGTCAGCCGGCTTTCGTCCTTTTTCGACACCATCCACCAGGACCCAACCTTGGCCGACGTGAAACTGATCGCCGAACCCTGGGATGTAGGCGACGGGGGATATCAGGTGGGGCAATTCCCTGTTCTCTGGGCAGAGTGGAATGGTAAATATCGCGATACGATGCGCCGCTTCTGGAAAGGCGACCCAGGCCAACTTTCCGACTTCGGCAACAGACTGACCGGCTCGAGTGATCTGTATCAGTTCGACGGCCGCAAACCATACGCAAGCATCAACTTTCTCACCGCACATGATGGGTTCACTCTTTGCGATCTCGTCAGCTACAACGAGAAGCACAACGAAGCGAACAAAGATGATAACAAGGATGGCGCGAACGATAACAACTCCTGGAACATGGGCGCGGAGGGTCCCACGGACGATGAAGACATAAATCGCCTGCGCGAGCGTCAAATGCGCAACTTCCTTGCCACACTGATGCTCTCGCAAGGGGTGCCAATGTTGAACGGAGGGGACGATATAGCCCGTTCGCAGCGTGGCAATAACAACTGCTACTGCCAGGACAATGAACTTACCTGGCATGACTGGAATCTCAACGAGTCACGCAACCGGCAGCTTGATTTCACCGGCAAACTCATTCACTTTCGACTTGCCCATCCCAACCTTCATCGCCGCAAGTTCTTCCAGGATCGGGAGATTCGCAAAAAAGGGGAAAGCACGGTTGTTCAGGATATCGCCTGGTTCAATACGGATGGCAATCAGATTTCGGACGAGGTATGGAACACAGCATGGAGCAAATCCATTGCAATCCTGCTCAATGGCCAGACGCTGCAGGTCACCGACGACCAAGGCGCCCCTCTCATGGATGACAGTTTTTTTCTGGTCGTCAATGCAGCTCAGGACGGCGTCGAATTCACGCTTCCCTCCTCGCCGTCGGGAAAACCTTGGCTTCAGGTCATCGATACGGAGAACGTGGAAGATCCTTTTGTCAAAGTGAAGGTGGGCGACACGATAATCGTAGGCGGCCGGTCGCTAAAGCTGCTCAGCGACGGAGCCTCCGATCAATGAGAATGCCCGCGTCGGTGCATTACGCGACTACAAATCCGAAAAACACTCGTTCGCTTCGGTATCCGATCGCAAGCCTGGCCTACGGGGGCTCTTTCTAGGCTTTTGTACTGGTTTTAAACGAAATATGTTTGTGGCCAAAGAAGCTTGCAAGGACGGTGACAACCGCGAGGGCAGCACCCGCTAGATAGGGTGCCTTTATCTTCAAGCTGGGCACCAGCTGAAATGCTTCTGTAAGGGGCCCTATCGCTACAGCATTGAGGATGAGACTGGGTAAATAAACCAACATGCTGCGGCAATATTCGCGCCAGTAATCTCCCTGGGTCCGGAAGACAAACCATTTGTAGCCAAGGAAAGAGACAGTCACATTGATTACGGTTGCAACTACCGACGCAATGCTGGCCGTAAACGCCGGACGGGTGGGTGCCAGATGAAGAAAAATCCTTTCCAACAAAAAAAAACAGCCATAGCCAAACAGAGTATTCCATGCGCCGACGAGCAAATAACGCATGATCTGACCCGGAGGGATGTGCTGGGTTAGACGGTTGATCAACGGTTGTAACTCCTGGATCGCGTTTAGAAGTTGATGCGCTCTTGCTCCGTGACGAGAGGACGATCCTGCACAATGGTGTGGATCGACCCGATGTATTCTCCAATAATTCCGAGAGCTATCAGCTGGACAGAACCCAGGAAGAACAGGCCAATCATAGTAGGGGCGAGACCGAGCTCGAATCGATTCCAGAAGAGAAGCTTGGCGAAGAGATAAGCAAACCCTGCAAAGAGGCTAAGAGCTGCACAGACGAAACCGCCAAAGACCACAAGCCGCAGCGGCACCTTCGAAAGGTTCGTAATGCCCAGCATCGCCATGTCATACAAAGTATAAAAATTGTTTTTGGTGATTCCCCGCATGCGACGTTTCTGGTTGTAGTGGAGCGTCTTATAGGGCAGGCCAATCTCGGCAATCTGACCGCGAAAGTATGGTTGGGGATCGCGGAAATCACGTCTTAAAATTTCAATTACCTGTCGATCATAGAGACCGAAGCCCGTAAAGTGCTCCAGCACGTTTACGTCTGCGAGCCGCGCCACCGTCTTGTAGTAAGCGGATCGGATGCCGTACATAAGACTGTTTTCGTCGCTGGTGCTCTTCACGGCAACTACAATAGGAGATCCTGTCTCCCACTCGCGAAGAAAGTCGAGGATCATCTCCGGCGGATCCTGCAGATCCGAGAGAAGAACGATTACAGCATCGCCGCTGGCCTCGAGCATCGCATGCTGTGGTGAACGAATGTGGCCGAAGTTACGCGCGTTCAGGATGACTTTGACATTGGGATCTTTCCTGGCGATGTCACGTAAAGCCTTCACTGTGCCATCCGTGGAGTGATTGTCGATGATGATATGTTCGTAGCGGTATTGAGGAATGTTCGAAAATATCTCGCGCACCCGGTCGGTCAGAATTTCGACATTGCCCTCTTCGTTGTAGCAGGGACTAACGACGCTGATGAGCTTCATACTCCGTTCCCCCTAACATGCCACTGCGCCGTACGGCGAACAGCTTCCTGCAGACTAACAGTTTGGTTAAGCCCCAGCATCGTCTTTGCTCGATCCACCAATGGAACATATCGCGCTACCGGAACTCCTGAAGCAGAGCTCTTCGCAACATGAATTTCACTAGCTGCACCAAGACTCTGAACGACCGCCTGCGCCACTTCGAAGATACTCAGGTCCTCGGCAGATCCGACGTTGATAGCCACCAGGCTCGGAGCTCGAAAGAGCATCGTCCACAACCATATCGCAAGGTCGGAAGCATAGAGATAGGAGCGGCGAGCGGTACCGTCCCCACTGATCTTGATCGGTCTTCCCGCAAGTACATCTCCGATGAAGTTGCCGATCGCGAAGTGCGCATCCAGGGGCAGGTGCGGGCCCACAAAGGCAAAGCATCGGGCGATCTTGATATCAATGGCATTATTCATCGATTGCAGGGCACACATCTGCTCAGAGATGCGCTTCCCTTCCGCATAAACGCTGACGCGATCGAGCGGATCAGGGCCGCCAAGATAGTCTTCGGAAATATGTGTAAGGTCTGCCGGCTGCTTTCCGTAAATCGCTCCGGAACTGGTGAGAAGAAGCTTACGCGTACCACCGGTCGCAGCGAACTCGAGAACCCGTTCCGTGCCATCGATAATCGTCGTGAGCATGTCGAGCGGCTTCTCGGCGGCTTGCTTCGCGCTCGCCTCGGTGGCGGCATGGATGGTGTATTCGAAGTCGCCGTCAGGAAAAGAAAAATCGCGTACATCTCCTGCGTGAAAGGCGAGTGCAGGATCAGTAGCAAGATGCGGACACTTCTTCTCGAAAGCCGCGGGATCACGTGTAAGAACGGTCGCACGGGCGTTGAGGTTGAGCGAACGATTGATATGGGAGAAACTTTCGAGCAGCCAACAACCGAAGAAGCCTGTACCCCCGGTTATGAAAATGCGCCTGTTTCGCATCTCCTCCCAGAGCGGTCTCGTCTCGTTCAGGATGTGATCGAGATCGGCGGCGGGCAAAGGCTGCTGTGCCATGGTTTGGTGACTATTCTCGCAGATGTCGATAGAGTATGGCTAGGTTGCGTACGCGAACATTGATTTTGAGGAGTTTCGATGCGGATTTTGCTCTTCGGCACAGGAAGCGGGCTGAGCGATTTTTTAAGTGTCGTGCCGGACGATATCGAGATCGTGGGACTCTCCGACAACGATGCCCGAAAACAGGGAACGACCATTCTGGGACATCCTGTGCATGCGCCCGAGTCCATCGCGAAGCTCGCTTTTGAATTTGTGGTCGTCACCACCCGGGCGGGAGAAGCAATCCGGACCCAGTTGGTGAATCTGGGGATCGAGCGAGATCGTATTCTTCTGTACTATTCCAACTTCGATGCTGATTTACGGGCAACCGTCAATCAGGACATGGAAGCCCTCAACCGCCATTTGAAACTGGGATTACATCCCATCGCGCTGTGTACGATGCCAGTCTGGCCCCAGGGCAGGTTGGAGATGTCATCCTCCGAGGATGATTTCTGCCGGATGACATCGATCCGGCTGGCGGCAGAACGCATCGTCGAAAAAGATATCCCCGGTTCTATCGCCGAACTCGGCGTCTATCGCGGAGAGATGGCCGCTAATTTGAATCGCCTCTTCCCCAGCCGGACACTTTATCTCTTCGACACATTTGAAGGATTTTCCGACAAGGATCTTTCCGATGGCCAGGAGAAAAAGCACTCAAAGGCCGCCGCTGGCGATTTCAAGGACACAAGCCTGGATATGGTGCTCTCGCGCATGGCCCACCCGGACAAGGTTGTCGCGAGGAAAGGATATTTCCCAGCGACAGCGATCGGCCTGGAGGACACGTTCGCGCTTGTGAGCCTCGACGTCGATCTATACAAGCCAACCCTTGCGGGACTCGAGTACTTCTATCCACGCCTGTCGAAAGGCGGATGCATCTTCATCCACGACTACAACAACCGCCGGTACAAGGGCGTAAGGAGTGCTGTCGAAGAATTCATCGATAGCGCAGGGGTGCCTCTTGTGCAGTTGCCCGATTTCGCGGGGACCGCCATTCTCCCCAGGTAAGCCGGCAATTGGCGAAGAGCTGACCGATGCGAAGTAGCCATATTCTTGCGTAAGAGCCCTGCTAGGTCTTCGGCCCTACATCCAGACCGCGGTTGTAAATCGTTTCACGCAGCGACGGTATCTGGGAGTAGGGGCTATCGATGTCGTCGATGTATACCGGCGAATCTTTCTTGAGGGGTTTTACCAACACCTCGCCTCGCATCAGCTCACGGCAGGAAAGCTGTCCCTTCTGCAGGGGAATAGCGAGATATACGTCAGCATCGGCGAGCGAATGCCCGGCTGGAAGATCGGTCTTGGCGTAGACGCCGCGCACAAGGGCATCCAGGTATTCGATCTCCTTCTTGGGAGGCTGGCGTTTTTGCGTCCCGGGCGCACCGCACATCTCTTTAGCCTTCTTGAACGCCCTGAACCACTGATCTACCTGGCGAGGCAGACTGCAATAAGGACTTACTTTAACGCCGTCCGAATCGATATCGATATGGCGCTCAAAGGTTCGCGCCCCCTTGGCATAGGCGATCAACATGGAATTCGTCCAGTCGTTAAACTCGTGAGTGGAGTAACCAATTGTGTTGTTCGGGTAGCGGTTGCGCAGGAAGTCGATCTGGTTGATCTCAAGTTCGGAGTCCTCGGCTGGATAGATCGACACGCAATGATTGATCGCCAGAGGAATATTGCGATTGGCGAAAAAGGTAACGATGTCGTCCATGTCTTTCAGCGACGATCCGCCGGTGGAGACGATGACAGGTTTTTTGGTCTTCGCGATCTTCTCGATCAGCATCCAGTCGTTCAGGTCGGAGCTTGCGATTTTCACCATCGGAATGCCGAGCTCCACGCAAAGCTCGACGGAGCGTTCGTCGAAAGGGGTCGCCGACGGGATGCAGCCGGCGTTGCGGATAGCCTTGATCAGGGTCGCGTACTGATCGTCGGAGAGACGCGTGTCAAGCGTCTTCTTCACATAACGCAGATCGGAGCGTTCAACAAAATCCTTATGCACGAACTGGGCCACGTCGCGGAACTGAAGCTTGATCATGGCACGGACATTATTAAAGCGAACGACCTGGGAAAATTCCTGAATGATTTTAAGCCCGCGCTCGACGCTGCCCAGGTGGTTATTGGCAAGTTCAAGCACGAAAAGATCTTCAAATTGATCGTTGTCAATCACTGCGCGGACTCCTTGATGAGCGTCGGTAAAAGCTCCGAAAACGAATTGAGACGAAGAGCAACAGCCAAAGCAGGCGTTAGCTCTCCGTAACCGTGAGACATGAATGCAAACGGTACCTGCATAACAGACGAGGCATGCGCGTCCTCCTCCGTATCTCCAACCATGATGCAGCGGGCCGCACTGAGCTGGAAACTGTGAATTAGATGCTCGATCATCTGCGCCTTACCAGTGTAAGGCGGATTCCTGGTGTCCCGGGTCACGATGGCTGTGAACAGCGGGGCCATTTCTTCGCGTTCGAGTATCCTGACCGAAATGTGGCGGGGCTTGTTGGAAATCACGAAAAGCGGGATACCGAGCGCATGCGCTTCCCGCAACATGACATTTGCTCCCGCGAAGACCGAAGTTTTTTGCCAACCCTCGGAATCGTAGCTGCTGCGAAAGGCGCGCTCCAGAAGATCGAGCTCGGTGGAGCTTGCCTGCTTGGATGCAAATCCGAGAATTGTGCGTATCGGAGGTCCGATGACGCCACGAAGGTCGATCGGCTGCATCGGCAAACCGCACGCAAGAAAGGCCTGCTCCATCGAAAACATGATTCCCGGCAGCGAATCTAGCAGCGTGCCGTCAAGATCGAAAAAGATGGCTTGCGGAAGATTAGAGGTCGATTCTGGCATCGTAAGCAGCTCTAATTATCGTCCTTGACGAGCATGTTAGCGGCCAGATCCTCAGCGGTCAAAAAAGGATACATGTCTTCGAGATTGGGTGTCTGAATCTTTCCATCGGGAAGAATACGAGAGCGGAGACGCGGCTCGAACTCCTGCGCCACGTCGAGGAAGACATCGAATAACGCCGGGCCTGGCTTGTCCAGTTCTCGCTGGATGAGGGCAAGTTCGTCAATGTGGGTGATCGAGAAGGAGGCGATGCCATAGGCGGCGCCAATTCTTGCCATATCAGGGAAGCTGACTCCGCTCGTCTCGCCGGTGCCAATCAGTCGGCCTTGAAAGAAGCCGGTCTGGGTCTGGCGTATCGAGAGATACCCTCCGTTATTGAGAACGAATATCTTCACCGGCAGATTATTGTGAACAATCGTCTGGAGCTCCTGAATGTTCAGCTGGATGCTGCCATCGCCCGCGAGGCAGATCACCCGGCCGCCTTTGGCAACCGCGACCCCAATCGCAGCGGGCAAGTCGTAGCCCATCGAAGCCGAGCCCGAATTCGAGATCAGGCGTTGACCCGGCTTGAGCCTGCCAGCCTGGTACGGGACGATGCAGGCGGTTGCGTTGCCGCAGACCACCGCGTCCTCGGGACCGAGCAGGTCGAACAACCGATCGATGAAATAGTACGGATTCAGCGGCGGCCCCGCCTGTTTCTGTTTCTCCTGAACGACGGGAAACTTCGCCTGTCGTTCTTTGCACCACTGAAGCCATTTTTCATGAACTGGGTTGAACTCGCCGGATGAAGAATTTTCCAACTGGCCAAGCATCTCGGCGAGAAAAATTTTGACATCGCAATGAATGCCGACGTCCGGCTTCACCGTCGGCTTGCAGAGTTCAGCCGGATCGACATCAACCTGAATCTTAGTGGCGAAGCGCGCGAAAGAGGGCCAGTTATAGCTGGTCTGGCGAATATTGAGACGAGAACCGAGGACGAGCAGTACATCGGAATTCTGAACGGTGAAGTTACCGGCGCGTTCGCCAATCGTTCCTGGCCGTCCGCAAAATAGCTCATCGTCGGATGCAATCAGATCGTGCGTCCAGGCAGTGACAACCGGAATCCGAAGACGCCGTGCCACCGCGATGAATTCAGGCAGTGCGTCGGCGAGCCGCACCCCAGTCCCGGCAAACAGGACAGGGCGCTCAGCACGGCGAATGCGTTCAAGCGTCTCGGAGACCTGCTGTGCAACCTGCGCCGGTGGGAAGACCAGGTCATCCTCCGACGAGTCATAGTGACGCAATTTTTCAGGATCGATCTGCGCCGATTGAACATCGACAGGAATATCCAGCCAGCACGGTCCAGGGCGTCCGGTCTGCGCCAGATGCCAGGCGCGTCCCAGATGATAGGCGATGGTCTCCGGATCATCCACCCAGACCGAGTACTTCGTGATGCCGCGCACCATCCGGATGATATCCACCTCCTGATCGCCGAGCTGGCGCATATTGGTGAGCCCGTAAGCGGCCATGGAGGTCTCTCGCTTCACCTGCCCGGAGAGAATGAGCATCGGAATGGAATCGGTCCACGCGCCAAACACTCCATTGAGTGCATTGATGCCGCCCGGACCAGTCGTAACATTCAGCACCGCGGGAGTATTGGTGATGCGGGCATACCCTTCAGCGGCCATCGCAGCCGCCTGTTCGTGATGAGTGCATACATATTTGAGCCCCGATGTCCCGATGGAGTCGTTGAGGTGCATGGCGCCGCCCCCGGTGACGAGAAATACATGCCGCGCGCCCCAATTGCGAAGCTGAGCTAGAACGTAATCGGAAAGTTTAATGCTGAATCTCCCTTGTCGAACTCACACATCCACGATTCAAATCCATCCCAAATTATTGCAGATTCGGCGCAGGCACTCCGGTATAGCTCATCTATTTCAAGCCCCCTGGAGTCCCGCGTTGCGGCTGGTCTCAGTCAGATTCTGATAGCGTGCAATCTGCGAGAGCGAAAGATCTCGTACCGAATCGGGTGAGGACTGCCACGTCCGGTACCACGCGACAAGCCACTCCAGCGCGGCTTCGAGCCGAAGACGCGGCGCCCATCCAAGGTCATGCCGCGCGCGGCTGGCATCCAGCCGGAGATAGCCGGCCTCGTGCGGACCATGATCTTCGTCGAGCACCCAGGATGCTCCATCGCCCCAGAACTGGCTCATGCGCTCGGCGATCCAGGAGACAGGCCGCGCATCGTCCTCCCCAGGGCCAAAGTTATAGGCAGTAGCAAATCGAGCCGCCTCCGGCGCATCGCCCAGCAGCTCTTCGGCCAGACGCAGATACCCGTACACCGGTTCGAGAACATGCTGCCACGGGCGGATCGCATGCGGTCGCCGAATGCGCACCGGTTCCCCGGAAAGAAAACCGCGGATCAAATCCGGAATCAGCCGGTCCACCGACCAGTCGCCTCCGCCGATAACATTTCCTGCGCGTGCTGTCGCAACCGCCACGCCGTGTTCCGCTAACCTCTCCGCTGGAAAGTAAGACTGCCGAAAAGCAGCGCTGACGATCTCGGCGCAGGCCTTCGAGCTCGAGTACGGATCGTAGCCGCCGAGCGGATCGCTCTCGCGATAGGGCCACACCCACTCTTTATTCTCGTAGCATTTATCCGTCGTCACCGAGACCACGGCGCGGACCGACGGCGTCCGGCGAACCGCATCGAGCACACGCGCGGTGCCGATTACATTCGTCTCGTAAGTCCCGATCGGATCCTCATAGGAGCGGCGAACCAGCGGCTGCGCGGCAAGATGAAAGATAACCTCTGGCCGAAACTCGCGCATCGACCTGTCCAGCCGCTCGGCATCCCGTATGTCGCCGCGAATATCTTCGATGGCATCGCCGATGCGCGCGGCCGTAAACAGATTCGGCTCGGTCCACGGATCGAGAGCGTATCCCCGCACGTCAGCGCCGAGATGAGCCAGCCAAAGGGCGAGCCAGCCGCCTTTGAATCCCGTATGACCGGTGAGAAAGATACGGCGGCCACTCCAGAAGCCGCTCAGGGCGCTGTTTCCTGCCAGGTCTGCCACGGCGCCCTCCCCTTGCTCCACAGATCTTCGAGGTTCTGTTTATCGCGCAGCGTATCCATGGCCTGCCAGAATCCGTGATGAAAAAAAGCATGGACCTCGCCTCGCGCGACCAGCGCCTCGATCGGCTCGCGTTCGAACATCTGGCTATCGTCGGTGATGGCGTCGATCGCCTTCGGCTCAAGAACGAAAAAACCGCCGTTGATCCAGCCGCCCTCGTCCGAGGGTTTCTCCTGAAACGAATAAATCTGAGTGTCTTTCAATCCGAGAGCGCCAAAGCGCGCCAGCGGCTGCACGCTGGTCAGCGTGACCAGCTTGCCGTGCTCCTTATGGAACGCAATCGAGGTTGTGATATCGACATCCGCCACGCCGTCCCCATAGGTCATGCAGAAGGGTTCGTCTGGGTCAAGATGCTGCCGCACGCGGCGCAGACGGCCGCCCGTCCCCGTCGAATCGCCCGTATCCACAAGCGTCACGTGCCACGGCTCAGCAACCGAGTTGTGGACGATCATCTTGTTCCGGGTCATATCAAAGGTGACGTCCGAGGTATGAAGGAAGTAGTTGGCGAAATACTCTTTGATGATGTAGCCCTTGTACCCACAGCAAATAATGAAGTCGTTGATGCCGTGCTGAGAATAAATCTTAAGGATGTGCCAGAGAATGGGCCGCCCGCCGATTTCAACCATCGGCTTGGGGCGAAGAGTCGTTTCTTCCGAAAGACGAGTGCCGAGACCGCCGGCCAGGATGACTGCTTTCATGGTCTGGATATCTGCTCCGGTGGCGGTTGCCTTGGGGAGCGGAAGACTTCGCTCCAAACTTCCCGCCACAGTATAACCTCATGTTCGCGCATCGATAGAGGACTGTGATGGTGATCGTTAGTGACAGAGACGCCCGCGCTGCGCACTGACTAAGGTCTGGTTCGTATCAGGATCCACTCGTTGCGCCAACCAGATGTCTCTTCGTAATTGCTGGTGCTAACGACTTTCCATTCTCCATCCTGGGTTTTTTGCTCAATCATCTGATCGAGATAACGATGCGGCAACGGCTTTCCATGATTGTATGTGGTTTCGTGAAGCACGAGATTGTCCAATTGTCTCTGATATAGCACCCATTCCGGAGGCGCTTGCTGGAGTTGCTGCATTAGATCAAAAATCGTCTCTTTGCTTGAAGTATCGAAGAACGTTTGAACATATTCATGCCATGGAGGAACGTCGCAGAAATAATTGGCATAAGGATAAGGTAAGGACAACAATTCCACGTGGGGACCAGTTCCTGTATGGCTGCAAATTTCCGTAAAAACAACAAGCAAATCTTTGTCGATAATCATTGGGCCGTAGACTGGATGACGATACCACTCTCTGCCAAGAAACATCGGCTTTTCACGATAACTGTGCCAGAAAAAAGGGACTCTAACCTTGGCCACGACACAGGAACTCCCTATCAAGGCAATCAAGACCAGAAGAAAAGAGCGTAGGGGCCGAATTCTAACTGGAAGAGGTGAAGCAAATGGCAAAAGAAGCATCAGTACCGCTAGAGGTTGATAAAGTCCGATATGTTTTCCGCCGGAGGACATCGATCCTGCTACGAGTTGACCCAAGGGTATCAATAGCAGCACCTCTCTACGGTTCCACGGAGCGCCAGGGATCAAATGTCCGATGAAACATCGGGCAACAACAAAGCCCCCCAATAAGTAAGCGACGGGAACTGCTATTGCCGATAGTGCAATCGTCAAATCACTGTCGAAGAATCCACGGTATAAATGGTGAATTCGGAGCGGAAGCAGGACAATCAACATCACAAGCACGATCTGTGTCAGTCGATGGAATCTCCTCGTTACAAAAGAGAGGCGTAACAAGACCACACAAATTGCACTAGCTCCAAAGGTATAGATATCGAGTGCCGCGTACCAATGCGTTTTTAGCGAAGTAATCGCATTCCACGGCAGTTCCAGTGGATACAAGAGAACATTGCTTGCGCCCCCTTTGCTTCCCGCCGCCTTGAAAATCGAATACATAGCGTAGTCATGAAACGAATCACCCGACAGGCGAACCACCAAAAGAACTGTCAACGCCGAGATCGCACCGAATATAGCAATCGAAATCAGTCGTCTCGACGGCGCAAGACAGAAGATCGCCACAGTCACTCCCAAGGCCAGCACACCGCCATCGTTGAGCCGCGTCGTGAAAGATAGCCCGGACAATATCCCCAGCCCCGCAATGAGGCTCAAACTGCGAGTGGTTTCTCTTGACTCCTGCAATTGCAACAGCAAAACAATCGAGTACAGCAAGAAGCAATCTGCCAAAACATGGTAGTCATCGAATCGATAAGCAATAAAGGCAATGGAGATAAAAAATGCGCAACCCAGAATCACGGCCTTTTGCCAGTCAGGCAATTCGGATCGTTTCGCCAACAGCGACAGCCCAAAGCAGTAGGCGACAAGGTGCAGAATCGCAGGTATTTTTGAAACCAGCCAGCCCTTACCGAACACCGCAAGAAACGATGCCGTCTCAAGTACGAATAGCGGCTGGAGAGCGAGGTGCATATCTGAGTAAAGCCGCTTCCCATCTCTGAGAAAAGTTGCGTACCAGAACCACGTGCCTTCTCCGGCCGCCTGAGCATTCGCGATCATGGCCAGCCCAAAAAGAATGCAGCAGATGAGCATCAAATTTTGACACGGCCTCTTCTGACCTGCAGCCTCATCGAAAGCAACATGACTCCTTAGTTCCCCTGAATGTCTTCCGTTCTCAAATCGACCTGGAAGCGATCCGTCATTTTGCATAGTTTGATCTTTCTATCTGAGGGCCTTCGTTGATATCAAGGAGGAAAAAGCATTTCAGACTGTGCTTTCGGAAGGGCCATTCGGTCTCTAGTATTCTAGCGTCTATGACGGAACGCGCTGAACAGTTGCGGAAACATATCCTGAAACTAACCGCGGAGTACCACGCCGAGGCCTTTCCCGCGCAGGACTTTATTCCCGGCGTCTCGGCAGTTCCGGTATCGGGCAAGGTGATTGGAGCTGACGACATCTGCTCTGTCGTGGAGTCGGCGCTCGATGGCTGGTTTACCACCGGCCGTTTCGCGAAGGAATTCGAGCGCAGGCTGGCGAAGTTCGTGGGTGTCCGTTCCGCTTCGCTGGTGAACTCAGGATCGTCCGCGAATCTCGTCGCCCTCAGCGCCCTTACCTCGCCCAAGCTTGCCGAACGCGCCCTGAAACCCGGCGATGAAGTCATCACCGTTGCTGCAGGCTTTCCCACCACCGTCAATCCAATCCTGCAGAACCGCCTGGTGCCTGTATTTCTCGATGTGACCCTGCCAACCTACGAGATCGACGTCTCGCGCCTGGACGAAGCCTATTCCCCCAAAGTCAAGGCTGTCATGATCGCCCACACTCTGGGCAACGTCTTCAACCTCGACGCCATCACCGCCTTCTGCAGGAAACACAACCTCTGGCTGATCGAAGACTGCTGCGACGCCCTCGGCTCCGCCTACAAGGGCCGAAAGGTTGGGACCTTCGGCGATATCGCAACCGTCAGCTTTTATCCCGCGCACCACATCACCATGGGCGAAGGCGGCGCCGTCCTGACCGACAAACCCGCCCTGCAACTCCTGATCGAAAGCTTCAGGGACTGGGGCCGCGACTGCTGGTGCGAACCCGGCAAAGACAATACCTGCGGCAAACGTTTCGAGTGGCAGCTTGGCTCGCTTCCCTGCGGATACGACCACAAATACACCTACTCGCACATCGGCTACAACCTGAAGGCGACCGACATGCAAGCCGCGCTTGGACTCTCCCAGATTGCCAAGCTGCCGCATTTCATCGAACGCCGCAAAGAAAACTTCGCATATCTGAAGACGTTGTTCCAGCCACTGGAGGAGTTTCTGGTCTTACCGGTCGCGGGCGAAAATTCCGATCCAAGCTGGTTTGGCTTTCCCATCGCTGTAAAGGCGGACGCACCGTTTTCGCGCGATCAGCTGACCCGTCATCTCGAAGCGAACAAGATCGGCACCCGCCTGGTCTTCGCAGGCAACCTGCTACGCCAGCCTGCGTATCAGGAATGCGTCCATCGCATCGTCGGAGAGTTAAACAACACCGACTTTGTTATGGACCGGGTCTTCTGGATCGGCGTATACCCCGGGCTTACCAAGGAAATGCTCGACTTCATCGCGAAGGTAACGACTGAGTTTGTAGGATTGGCGACCTCCGGTTTGAAGACAATTTCTTGAGCACAAAACCGGACTCTGCCTTAGCGTCAAAACGACCGGTCGGCCTCTTAGCGGTCTAGCGATTCCGGATTCTATCGACAACCTTGCGCGCCAGCCGGTCTGGAATAACGGCCTCTGCCTTGATGCCGTCAAGATGCGAACGCTGTCCTGGCGGCGAAGGCTTCATGCCCAGCTTGCGCTCGTAATAATTGAACGCACGCGTGCGGCCAAGCGCCCGATCCGCGCTGGTCTCATAGACGAGGCTGTAGGAGATCGATCGGGTCCCGCACGTTTCGACCCAGTGAGGCGCATTCTGAGGTTGATGAAATCCGTCGCCGGCGCTGAGGTGGAATACTGTTTCCTTCTCTGCGTCTCGTTGCGCCAGGTCAAGCTGACCGATGCTGACTTTTCCTCGAACGTAAAAACTTTCTAGCTCCTGCTCACTG
>DATAVY010000064.1:0-21619 GCA_036267495.1 Edaphobacter sp. | reverse complement strand
TCGACGTTTTCTACGGCATGGAGGACACCTTTGCCGAGGTAGTGGTCCTTGTCTCCATCACGGAGCTCGACCGCCTCGTGCTCGCCGGTGGAGGCTCCGCTGGGAACGGCGGCGCGCCCTTTGGCTCCGGAGTCGAGCAGGACGTCGGCTTCGACGGTGGGATTTCCGCGGGAGTCAAGGATTTCGCGTGCATGGATGGAGACGATCTCGGTCATGTTGCTCCTGTATTTGGATTGGTTCGGTGATGCGGAATGTTGGGCTACGATGCGGTGGTTCAACCGTTCGTTTAACTTTGGGCGACGATCGACGGCGACGGTGCGGCCTCCCGTGAGGGAGATGGATTGGACCAGATTGCGGTCGGATGGAGTCACCTGAGAAATTTTAGCAAGGGTTGGCGGGTGACGGGGTGAATGCGGGAAGAACAACGAAGGCAAAGCCAATAGTGAAAGCAGGTCCACAGCCTACGAGGAAGGATGACAATCAAAAAATAAGGCAACTGTTGAGGCAAATCCCAAGGCGTTGGAGGACTTATTAGCAGGGTCGATTCCCTGCTCTCTAAATTTGCTCCGTGGGCGCGACTGCGGCACTAACCTTTTGGTTAACGGGAGCGCGGCTGGGTTGAGCGCTCGAGTTTGTTGTTGAGGATATCGCCATGACTTTTCGTATTATGACCGCTGTTCTTGTTCTTGTTCTTGCTGCTGCTCCTGCGTTTGCCCAGATGTCGGGCGTCTCGCATCCCGATTCGACTGCGATTACGAGCGATGATGCGCAGACGCCGAAGTTGACACCGAGGCCGAGCGCGGCGATTCCGGCGACACAAGTCCCTGCGACAACGGAGACGTTTGGGCCATATGTTCCGTATACGGGGCCGAAGGCGGCGGGCGCGCCCGTAGTGACGCATGCGATCCCGGTGGAGAATCCGGAAGACGCGATGATCGTGGTCGACGTGCCGGAGCGCGAGGGCGAACTGCGTGAAGGGACGTTGCTGCGGACGCGGATTCAAGACACGCTGTCGACGGAGACCACGCTGCCAGGGACGCGGTTTTCGGCTGAGGTGACGGAGCCGATTACGCGGAATGGCCGGGTGATTATTCCTGTGGGCTCGATTTTGAATGGAAGTGTAACGGAGGTGCGCGGCGGACGGAGAATCACCGGCGCTGCGCTGCTGCATCTGGAGACGAGAGATGTGACGCTGCCCGACGGGACGCACTACATTGTCCATGCGCAGTTGATCGATACGGGGCGGAGCGATTTCAATGTGACAGACGAAGGGACGTTGAAGAAAAAAGACCATGCGAAGGAGACGCTCGCTGTAGTTGGCGGCGTGACGGGCGCGGGAGCTGTATCTGGCGCGATGATTGGCGGCGGCGTTGGAGCAGTGGTTGGTGCGGGCATCGGCGCTGGATTGAGCACAGTGTTGTGGCTGAAGCAGGATCGTCAGGCTACGCTGCCGAAGGATGTGGCTCTGGTGTTCAGCTTGACGACGCCGATGATTCTGACTCCTCTGCATGAGAGTGCGGTGAGCAGTCTTGGGGGTGCGGTTCATCCGGCGCAGTAGATTTTTTGGTGGTGATTTTCTTGCGGGGGCTGGGGTTATTCTCGGCCTTTTCTTTTTTGGGGTGAGGTTGAGGGCAAAAGCAACAGCAGACCCCCTTCGGGGATGACAACCAGAACGGCAACTGCAACGGCAAAGACAAAATGCGGGGCTTCTTCGCTCCGCTCAGAATGAGCGGACCTTTCGTCGCGGCTTCCTATTAGGAACCTCTTCAGCCTGATACCCGGGTTAGTCGGGGACCTGGGCGAGGAGACGCTTCCAGTTTTTGCGATTGCGGCGGTAAGACTTATTGAGGTCTTCGAGGATGCGCTCGAAGTCGGCGTGGCCCTGGAGGTTGCGCCATGCCGGATTTTTTGAGAACCATGGGAAGTTTTCATTTCCGAGATAGATGGCGCGGCGGAGCCAGTGAAGGGCTTCAGACTCGTCGCCTTCGACGGCGAAGTAGGTGGCAAGGCGGTAGGCCATCTCGCTGTCGGCTTCGGCGGCGGAGAGAGTCTCGTCGACGATGAAGGTGGTGGCTTTTTCGCGCTCGCCTAACTGGACGTAGCAGAGGGCGATGGTGGGGTAGACGATGCGGAGGCTGGCGTCGTCGCGGATGACGTTTTCGAGAGTTTCGATGGCCTTGGGGAGATCGCCGGTGCGCATCTGCTGGTAGCCGAGCGAGGTGCGGAGGAGTGGCTGGCGCGGTTCGAGGGTGAGACCTTTTTCGATTTCGTCGGCGGCGAGTTCGAGCTGGTTTTGATATTGGTAGACGCGGGCGCGATGGTTGTAGATCATGGCCGCGTTCGATGGGTTCATGCGGAGCGAGGCGTTGAACTGGTCGAGAGCTTCGTCGTACATACCGTCGATACGAAGGGTAATGCCGGCGACCATGCGAACGTTCCAGTCGTTGCCTGCGGTCTGGAGGAGGTTTTCGATGCCGTGGCGGGCGGACTCTTTTTCGCCACGCGAGAGGAGCATGTAGACGCGATAGAGGTTGGCTTCGACGGAGCCGGAGTCGAGGGCGAGGGCTTTGTCGAAGGCGCGGCGGGCTTCGAGGACGTGTATCTGGCCGCCGAGCCCATGGCGCGCGTACTGGAGATGGGTGATGCCGAGGCCGGACCAGGCAGGGGCGTAGTTCTCATCCTGCGAGACGACGGAGGCGAAGAGCTCGCGGGCGCGGTCGAGATCTTCGCGGCTGCCGGTGCGGGTCATGAAGGCGGAGAGGACGGCTCGGGCCTGGAGATACTCTTCGGAGAGGGCTTGATTGAGAGAGACCGGGTTGGGCGCAGAGCGATTGTTTTCGTGAGCGGGCTGGAGATCGCCGAAGCCCTGGAGCGTGCTGAAGACTTCGTTGCAGATTTCGGACTGGACGCTGACGAGGTCGAAGGAGGCGACGTTGATGGAGCCGCCGGCGCGGACACTCTGGGTGGGGACGTCGAGGAGCTGCCAGTTGAGGTCGAAACCTTTTTCTGAACGGAGAAAGTTGCCGGCGAGAACGAAGTTGACGAGAAGTTTTTTGCCGACGCTGAGTGGATCGAGCTGTGCGGCGGGAATGGTCATCAACGAAGAGGACGGGCGAACGACGAGTGTGGACATTCGGGTGAGACGAGTGGCGATGGCATCGGCGAGGGCGTAGCCGTAGAGTGGGGCGACGTCGGCGGCTCCGAAGTTGACGAAGGGGAGGACGACGATCGAGTTTTGATTGCCGGAGGCGGTGGCAGCAGGCTCGCGGAAACGCTCGGCGAGCATAGAGAGGATGCCGGTGGTACGTTTTTCTTCTTCGGGAGGGGTGGAGCTTTCGAAGGCGAGGCGATTCTGCGAGGGGCGAAGCGAGACATTGTCTGCCGGGAGGAGGACGGAGTCGAGTTGCATGGAGCGCATGATGGTCTTGAGGGCTTCACGGACTTCGGCGGCAGAGCCATAGCGGGCGGAGGGTTGTTTCTCCAGGCAGCAGAGAATGACGGACTCGAGCTCAATGGGGAGATCGGGCGCGATCTCGCGGAGAGGAGGCGGGTCGGCGAACTGGGTGGCGCGGATGGTCTGGAATTCGGGTGCGTCGGGCCGGTGAAAGGGATGGCGGCCGGTGGCGAGCTCGTAGAGGATGAGGCCGAGAGCGAAGATGTCGGATTGGACGCTGGACTGGCCGGTAACGAATTGCTCGGGCGCCATGTAGGCGATGGTGCCGCCGCGCGCGGTGTAGGTGGGACCGGGAATGGCCTGGGGATTTGCGGATTTGCGTTTGTTGGCGGGGCCGGCGGGATCAAAGCCGGTCTGATCGGGGCGCAGGCGTCGGGCCAGACCGAAGTCGAGGATCTTGATAAGGCCGCCGTCGGTGAGCATGATGTTGGCGGGTTTGAGATCGCGATGGAAGATGCCGAGGTTGTGCGCGGCGGAGAGGCCGTCTGCGGTTTGAATGCCGGCGGAGAGAACGAGCTGGAGAGTGGCGGGGCCTTCGGCGATGAGCTTGTCGAGGGATTTGCCGGGGATGTACTGCATGACGATGTAGGCTTCTGTGTTTACCTCGCCGCGGCCCCCGCCTCCGCCATCTTCTTCGGAGGCGATACCGACGTCATAGATGGCGCAGACGTTGGGGTGGTCAATGGCGGAGGCGAGGCGGGCTTCGCGGAGCTGGGTGATGCGCATCTGCTCGGTGGTGAGATTGCCGCGCTTGAGGAGTTTGAGTACGACGGGGCGCTGGAGGAGCGTGTCGTTGGCGAGGTACACCACGCCGCTGCCGCCCGAGCCGATCTTGCGGACGAACTCGTATTGCTTGATCTCGCGTCGCTTCATGAGTTCATTATTGCAAGCGCAAGCGTATGGACGGTTAATGATCTGTGAGCGGCGAAAAACCTTGCGGCTTGTTCCTGAATTGAGATTGTCGGTTAGGCAACAGGGAGGGCAAATGCGACGGCAAAAGCAGATCCCTACGGGATGACAAACAAAAAGCGACAGCAAAAAGCAAAGGCAAAAGCAACCGCAGGTGGTTCGAGCGTAGCGCGAGTGACCCACCCTTCACGATGAGACTGTGAAGGATGGGCCAGCCGAGCTTTATGGTTTTATTTAAAGCGTAGGTTAGGCGGAGAGGCGTCGACGGACCAGGCCTGCGAGGCCAAGGATGCCGGTGCCGAAGAGGGACAGTGTTGCGGGTTCGGGAACTGCTGGCGGTGGATCGCTGACGAGACCGACGAGACCTTGCTGGTCAACCGTCTCTCTGTTTCTCCCCGAGCCCTCGGTCGTTGTTGGCGGGGTGATCCAGAGGACGTCGCTCACGAGAGAGGACGAGACCTGGTTATGGTTGATTGCGTTCTGGAGAGCAGTGAGGTCGGCGTTCTCGTCGTTGATGATGCCGCTCTGGCCGAAGGAGGAGACGGAGAAGTCGTTGCCGTACTCTTCTTCCCAGATGGCTGCCTGCAGACCTTCGCTTTGAGTGGTGGTGGTTGCGGCGATGTTGAGAAGGAGCCACGCGATATCGGCATCATTGTGTACGGTGCTTCCGTTTACCTTGCCGTTGGTGGCGAAGGCTGTGTTGTTGTAGGTGCTACTGCTGTTGATGCTGTCGTTGAGATCGACGCAATAGACTGCTGAGAAGTTGACGATGTTCCCGCCGATGACGGCGGATGACCCGGTGAGGTTTCCTCCACTAGCGGTTTCGAAACCGCCGTTGAAGAAGAAAGAGAACGCTCCGGCTCCACTTCCAAGGGTGAGAGAGTCGGCGTGGGCAGAGAGCCCGCTAAGTGCCAGAGTTGCGGCAGCAGCGAGCAGGCTTAGTTTCGAGAAAGACATGAGGCCTCCGATTGATACAAAGTTGTTCCTGAGCTTGAATATTGCAATTGGTTGCAACTATGTGGCCATAGGCACAAAAGACTGGATTTTGGGGATATTCCTGGATCTGCGGTGATTTTCAGAGTCGGGTGCGCCAGCTTGTGGGGGAGGGGAAGGGAAAAAATTTGCACAGTGGGAAAGGGCTTTTCCGTGAGGCTATATGGCTCAATTGGCTTCAGGAATGCGCTTGTAGACATCGAAACTGCGGATGCCTGGCTGTTGCCGGTAATGTGACCATGCGGCGGCGAAGTCGGGGCTCTGGAGGAACCAGGAGAGCATGTTGAAATTTCTATTCTTGATGGCCTGGCAGTAGGGCCACAGGTTGCATTGCTGAACGAGGACGATGGAGGGCTTCCAGTAGTTGAGGTCTTCGGCGGATTGAGAACGCTGGAGGTCGGCGAGCGCGGCCAGTCTTTCGGGCGGGAGTTGTTTGAAGGGGACCGGCGGGCCGGTGGGGCCGGCTTCGTTCTGGATAATTGCAGGCAGCATCCACAGATGAGCGAAGCGGCCGCTCCAGGTCAGGTGGTGATCGAAGGCAACGGACAGAGGCGGGACACTGGTGGAAAAGACATAGACGGTTGCCGGTGGACTGTACTGAGCAAAGTATTGATCAAGTGCGGCCCACTGTGGCTGCTTTTCATTGGAAAGAACGGCGCTGGGGCGGAGGGCGATGGCACAGAAGAGGACGGCCACGAGCGCGGAGACGACTAGTGCGGAGCGCTGGAAGAGATGCGGATGAACGGTTAATTTAGCGAAGAGTTTGGCGAAGAAGGGATCCAGAAGATCGAGAAGGAGATAGGCGAGAGCGAGCAGAAGCAAGGCCTGATGGGGATAAGCATGATAGGCCCAAGCGGTGTGTTGGATGTCGTAGGCAAAGGAGGCGGCGGCACTGGATACGACAAGCGCTACGGTGGTTGTGGGATCGCGCAACGATTTACGAAGAGCAAAGCAGAGGAGGAGCAGGGCGAAGACGGCCATGATGTAGTCGCGGAGGGTTCGGGCTAGAGCGAGAGTGGTCATCTCGCCAAGGCCCCAGTAGGTGTCGACGAGGAGCGGGAGGGTGGTTCTGCCGTAGAGAGGCGTGATGAGGGAGACGAGGAGAAAGATGACTGTGCTGGTGAGGACGAAGGTGAGGAACTCCGGCGTGATCGCGCGGCGAAGGCTGCGAAGGCGGAGGGCGAGAAACAGCTCGAGCGCGATGAGGATGAGGACGTCCTGGGGCTTGAACCAGATGGCGATGCCGGCGGCGATGCCGAGGGCGCACCGCTCGGCGAAAGAGAGACGATCAACTGTGCCGGTCGCGGTGGCAAGGATATAGGGGAGCAGGAGAATGATGAGGAGATGCTCGCGTTGAGCGAAGTCGTAGGGGCCGATGCCGAGTTCGATCGCGAGGATTGCGATTGCGAGCAGGCCGAGAGAGAGGGGATTGAGGGGCGTGGCGCTGCGGCGCAGGATTCTTATACACCAGGTGACGCTGCCGAGGACCATCGCGGCGACAAGCAGCCGGAGGAAGAAGATAGGCGAGCCGTGCAGCCAGCGGGCGAGCATGACGGGAATCGTCGAAAACCAGATGATGATGGGAGGATTGGTTTCAGAGAGGTGCGGGCCGTAGAGTTCGGCTCCGGTGAGGAGGCGCTGGGCTTCGAAGAGATAGGAGTTCTGATCGTGGCCGGCAGGAGCGAGGAAGTACGGAACCAGATATGCGGCGATCGCGAGCGCGACGAATGCGACGGGGAGGGCGAAGAAAGATTTGGGAACCGCGGAAGTTGTCGGAGACGTCATCAGAGACTCTCTGAATGGACGCGAGATGGGTGATGAGAGGTTGCTGCGAGATTCAGGTATTGATCATGGTTTGATGTCGTGGTTTGATGTCGCGCAATCAGCAGGAGGCTCAACGCATATGCCTTAGTGGCGAGGGCGAGCGTCTTTCTCCCAGGGGCGCGGGTTAACGGGGTCGTCCTGCCATTTTTTGCGGCGGCCCACGAGGAACATGATGAGGCCGAAGGCGAGCATGACGAGGCCCCAGGTCAGGTTGAGATTGATGCCCATGGATTTTTCGTAGACGGCGGCGGTGTTGCGGGTGATAGCGCCGTAGATACTCATGAGGCCACCGATGAGCACGAAGATGAGGCCGAGAGGGATGCGGATGTCGAGTCCCATGAAAACTCCAACGAGTAGGGAATAGGAAAATAGGGAGTAGCTTGCAAAAGCAGATCCCTACGGGATGCAACAAGAGAAGCAAAGAACAAAAGCTAACAGCAGATCCTGCGCCTGCGGCGAAGGATGACAAAAATCAGGCGAAGACGAGGTTGAGGACGATGAGGATGGCGAGGACGGCCACGGCTAACGTTGCGGGTTTCTGGTACCAGTTTAAGTGATTTTCTACCGGCTTGGGGGTTAAGGAGTAAACGAGGCCTACGAGTTCGGGCTCGGGGCGCGGCTTGGTGACGAGACTGATAGCGATGGTGACGAGGAAGTTGACGGAGAAGGCGAAGATGGCGGTCCAGAAGTTTTGGGCCATGTCGCTGGGGTAATGGTGGACAACCGTGATCCAGCCGCCGTGGATACCAGGGACGGCGTCGGTTGGGAGGGTGAGGCCGTGGTGGATGAGCGCGGCGGCGGTGCCGGAGAGAAGGCCAGTGAAGGCGGCGTGGCCAGTAGTTTTTTTCCAGAACATGCCGAGCAGGAAGGTGGCGAAGAGCGGGGCGTTGACGATGGAGAAGACGAGTTGGAGCGCGTCCATGATGTTGTTGAAGTTGGTGACGAGGTAAGCGGCGCCGATGGATAAGGCGACACCTCCTATGGTGGCCATGCGGCCCATCCAGAGATAGTGGGCGTCGGTGGCTTTTTTGTTGATGTAGGCCTGATAGATGTCGTAGGTCCAGACGGTGTTGAAGGCGGTGACGTTGCCGGCCATGCCTGACATGAAGCTGGCGAGCAGCGCGGTAAGGCCGAGGCCGAGAATTCCTGTGGGGAAGAAGTGGAGGAGCATGACGGGAATGGCGAGGTCGTAGTTATAGACGGGGGAGCCGTCGGCATTGAGAACGGCCTGGCCGCTGACTGGATCGATCTTAACCGGAATGATGCCGTGCGGATGGCTATCATCGAGGGGCTGCTTTACCGCATCGGACGCGGTTGTTGAAAGAGCCGCCGTCGATGATGTGTTCGCTGGAGTGGCCATGTGCGAGGTGACGCTGACGGCGATGAGGCCGGGCAGGATGACGAGGAACGGGAAGAACATCTTGGGGATGGCTGCGATGAGAGGGACTTTGCGGGCGGAGACTTCGGAGTCGGCTGCCATGGCGCGCTGGATGACGAGAAAGTCGGTGCACCAGTAGCCAAAGCTCAAGACGAAGCCGAGGCCCATGGCTAGACCGAACCACTCGACACCTAGTGTGTTGGTGGAGGCGTGGGCCATGCCTTGCCAGGAGTGCGTCATGTTGGCGGGGAGGGTGTGCTTGATTCCCTGCCAGCCGCCTACATTCTTGAGGCCGATCCAGACCAGAGGAGTGAAGCCGGCAACGATGAGGAAAAATTGCAGGACTTCGTTATAGATGGCGGAGGTGAGGCCGCCGAGGAAGATGTAGCCGAGAACGATGACGGCGGAGAGGAAAACGGAGACGTGGAAGATCCAGGGGTCGGGGACGATGCCATGGAGCAGCCCGAGGGTCTGGATGAGGAGAGCCATTGCGTACATGGAGATGCCGGAGGAGAGCACGGTCATCATGGCGAAGGAGAAGGCGTTGACTGCGCGGGTTTTTTCATCGAAGCGGAGACGAAGATATTCGGGGACGCTGCGGGCTTTGGAGCCGTAGTAGAAGGGCATCATGAAGATGCCGACGAAGATCATGGCGGGGATGGCGCCGATCCAGTAGAAGTGGCTGGTGATGATGCCGTATTTGGCTCCTGAAGCACCCATGCCGATGACTTCCTGGGCGCCGAGGTTGGCGGAGATGAAGGCGAGGCCGCAGACCCAGGCCGGGATGGAGCGTCCGGCGAGGAAGAAATCATTGGAGGTGCGCATGTAGCGCTTGAGGGCGAAGCCGATGCCCAACACGAAGACAAAGTAGACCAGCATGATGAGCCAGTCGATAACAGAGAGGTTCACGGTAGCCCTTTGTGTGGCGGGTTTGAAGTGCGCTGATTGCGGATTCGTTATAGGGCTAAATCGTCAGGTGCTGGGGGAAACTGTATATCGTTTGGCTACTGGCCGTCCAGATACTCCGGGTGCGATGAGAGAATATTTTGGCATGAAGATTGCTGAGGATAAAGGGTCAGCAGGTGGTCCAGGCGATCTAATGCGAAAAGATTTCCGTTCGTTGCGAAAGAATTTCGGTACGATGCCAACGCGAACCAAAAATTGTGCATCGCATAGGAATCAGCCAACAGAGCCTCTCCATCTTGGGAAAACCTGGAGAAGGATTGAGAGAGGTCTGCCATGAATCTTGCCGCGTCTATTGCCCTGGAGCATCACCCGCGAATGACTGCCAATCTTCTTCTCATCGACGATAATGCTGTACAGGCGGCAACGCGGCAGACGATTCTCAGGCGTGCGGGATATTTTGTGATTGCTGTGCTGAACCCCACGCGGGCGCTGGAGCAGTTTCAGCGAGGCGAATTCCCTACTGAGATCAACCTGGTGATTACGGATCACCTGATGCCGGGAATGAGCGGGTCGGAGTTTGTGCGGACGCTGCGCAAGACTCACCCGAAGCTGCCGGTGCTGGTGATCAGCGGGCTTGAAGAGGCGGAACAGGAATATGGGGACCTGGCCGTGACGTTTCGGATGAAGCCATTGCCGCCGGATCGTCTGCTGGAGACTGTGGGAAGCCTGGTTGGGGTGGGGGAAAGAACTTCGAGTCTGCCTGCGGTTTCGTAGTGTCTTGTCAGACGTTGTTGCGGTGTCCGGTAAACGGTGAGTGATTGCTGCGCATGATTGCTGTTAAGGGCTGCCCTTGAGAGAATAGGTAGAGGAAATTCATGCAATCGCATCCGATGCCGGAGTTTGGGTGGTTTACGCTGTTGCTGGCGTTAACGCTGAGCGTTTATACGCTGGTGATGGGTGGGGTGGCGCTGTGGCGGACGCGCGGGGTGGCCGCAGGCATGGATCGGCAGGCCGATCGATTGGGCGAGACGGCGCGGCGGGCGGGTATTGCGAGTTTTGTTGCGTTGAGTTGCGCGGCCTTTGCGCTGGTATGGGCGTCGTTCACCAATGACTATTCGGTCTCCTACATTCTTCATCACACCAATCGGGATCTGAATACGGCTTACAAGTTTTCCGCGCTTTGGTCGGGGCAGGAGGGCTCGCTGCTGCTGTGGGCCTGGCTGCTGAGCGCGTACGGGTTTGTGCTGCGGATGCGGCACAGGGTGGATGTGAGACTGACGGCGTTTGCGTCGACGATTCTGGCGGGGATTCAGATTTTCTTTTTGTTACTGCTGTGTTTCGCGGCTCCACCGTTTTCGATTCAGCCGGGGCCGGTGGCGGCGGATGGGTTTGGGTTGAATCCGCTGCTGCAGTATCCGGAGATGGTGATTCATCCGCCGATGCTGTATCTGGGATACGTCGGGTTTTCGGTTCCGTTTGCGTTTGCGCTGGGTGCGCTGATGATGCGGTATCCGGGAGAGAAGTGGATTCACATCACGCGACGATGGACGATGGTGACGTGGTTGTTTTTGACGTGCGGGATTTGTCTGGGCGCACACTGGGCATATAGCGTGCTGGGCTGGGGCGGCTACTGGGGGTGGGACCCGGTGGAGAATGCCAGCCTGATGCCCTGGCTGACGGGGACGGCGTTTCTTCACTCGGTGATGATGCAGGAGAAGCGCGGCATGATGAAGAGCTGGAATGTTTGGCTGATCTTCTCGACTTTCATGCTAACGATTCTGGGGACGCTGCTGACGCGTTCGGGGATTGTAAGTTCGGTGCATGCGTTCGCGCAGAGTGCGATTGGCGATTGGTTTTATGCATTCATCCTGATTGTGTTTGCGGTTTGCCTGTTTACGTTCTTCAAGCAGCGGGACCATCTGAAGACGGAGAACAAGCTGGAAGGGTTAGTGAGCCGCGAGTCTAGCTTTCTGTTCAACAATCTGATTCTGCTGGTGGCCTGCTTCACGATTTTGTGGGGAACGCTGTTCCCGGTGCTGAGTGAGTATGTACAGGGCACGAAGACCACGGTGAACGCGGCGTACTACAACCGGGTGGAGCTGCCGATTGGATTGTTTCTGCTTTTCCTGACTGGGATTGGGCCTCTGCTTGCGTGGCGATCGACTTCGCTGCGATCGATCCGGCGAAATTTCATTTTGCCGGGCATTGCGATGGGCGTCGCGTTGGTGGTGCTGCTGGCGGCGGGAGTTAGACCGTGGGCGGCGGGCGATGACTGGCAGAGCACACTGTTTTCGCTGGTGACGTTTACGCTGGCTGCGGGTGTGATTACGGCGATTGGGGCCGAGTTCTTACGCGGGGCTTCGGTGGTTGCGACACAGACGGGAAAGAATCTGCTGGCTTCGGTGGTGATCCTGACGCGAAGGAATACGCGGCGATATGGCGGCTATATCGTCCACTTCGGAATTGTGGTGATGTTTATCGGGATTGCGGGTGGAGCGTTCAATCTGTCGCACGAGCAGGAGATGGGATCAGGCGATGCGATGACGCTGGGTGGTTATCGGCTGGTGTGCCAGACCTACACGCAGGATAGCAACAGGAACTACGACACGGAGTATGCGCTGCTGGATGTATTCAAGGGCGGGAAGAAGATTACGCAGCTTGCGCCGGAGCGCCGGTTTTATCAGGCGAGCCAGACTTCGTCGACGATGGTGGCGCTGCACTCTACGCTGGCGAGCGATTTGTATGTGATTTATATGGGGCGGAACCCAGAGACGGATAAGCCAATTATCAAGGTGTTTTTGAATCCACTGATGAACTGGATCTGGATCGGGGTTTTGATTGTGGTGGGCGGAACGCTTTTGGCGCTGGTTCCGAATGTGAGTCGGGGCGCGGCGCGGATGACGATCGAGTCTTCGGCTGTGGAAGCTGCGGTGCAGCATGTTTAGGTGGACAGAGTTGTGGCCGTGGATTGGTGTCAGGCGTGGAGAAAAAGAGATACCCCGGGGACTAAAGTCCAATTTTTTTGATCCTGCGGAGAGACCCAAGGCTGAAGCGTTGGGTTACCTAGACGCCGAGACGGAGGCGACTGGGCCAGATACTCTGCCGCGTCTCCGATTCGGGGCGAAGATGCGTGCCTTTTCCATGAGGCGATGGATGCAGGCTGGGGTGGTTTGTCTGCTTGCGGTGGTGATGCTGGGGGCGGATCCTTCGTCGCGGTTCAACCGGGTTGGACACGAGATGATGTGTGTGTGCGGGTGCGGGCAGGTTCTGCTGGAGTGCAACCATGTGGGGTGTCCCGACTCCGACCGCATGATTGGCGAGCTGCGGGAGCAGATCGGCGGAGGTGGAACGGATACTTCGATTCTGAACTGGTTTACGGCGAAGTATGGAGCGACGGTGCTGGCGGCGCCGATTCGTGGAGGATTTGATAATGTCGCGTGGATTACGCCGGCGGCGGTTTTTCTGCTGGCAACGCTGGGAGTGGGATTTTTAATTCGAATGTGGTTGGTGCGGCCTGGGAGTCGCGCAGAGACGAGTGCGGCGGGGCTTGGTATTGGCGGGGATGCGCTGCGGGAACGGATTCGGCGGGAGACGGAGTACTGACATGGGAATGATGGCGGGTGTAGTGCTGACGTTTGCGATCTTCGTTTATATGTTCTGGCCGGAGAAGAATCCGTTTGTGCAGGCGGATAAAACGCGGGTGGATTATCTGCGCGAACGGAAGGATGCGATTTACGAGAATCTGCGGGACTTAAATTTTGAGTTTCAGGCGGGGAAATATCCGGAGCAGGATTATGTGGAACAGCGGCGGGGGTTGGAGGACGAGGCGGCTCGGGTGATCGCGGAGATGGAGGCATTGCAGGCGCGAGGAGATTTTGGGCGGAGAAAAAGCACTTAAAAAGTATTGTCAATTTATGAGGCAATCCTGTAGTGTGCGTTACTGATACCAATTAACTCTACCCGTTTGATTCATGCAGTGAAGGTCCAATACATGGCCACGCAGGTCCTACCGGCTAAGCAGGTCTTTTGGCGCACGACAAGATTGACAAAACTGATGCTGGCGATCGGTGTCGCTTTCGGCATCACTACGATTTGCCTCTTCTGGCTGGTCGATCCACTCATCAGCTCAACGCATGACGCGATCTATCACTGGAATGGTTCGTGGTTCCAGCTTTTCGCCGTCCCCATTCTGGACTTCTGTATTTTCTGGCTGTTGCTGGCGCTGGTGTTGTATTTTGCCCGCGGAAGAGTGCGGATCACGATATGGTGCGGGATCATAGCACTAACACCTTGGATTGAGGTTAACAATTGGAGCTACCTGTCCCACAAATACATTCCTTTTTGGCTGAGCGCTCTGGTACTCGGCTTGGGAATATTTGCTTTTCCGCTTCTTCTGGCGCTGTGGCGATCGAAGTTCGAAGAAAAATTTAAGCGGGTCGAAGAATTTGCGACTGCGGTATTTATCTGTTCGGCTTGTTGCGGGGTTTTGATCCTGTCTCGATACGCATGGATCGGTTGGCAGGCGCGTTCGTTGAATGTGAAGCTGGCATTGCACAACACTGCTTATGACAGACCGGCACAAGCCCAAAGGTCGCGGGTCATTTGGATTCTTTTCGATGAACTCTCTTATCAACAGGTGTATGGACGCCGCTTTCCAGACCTGCAATTGCCTGCTTTCGATGCTTTGGCCGCGCAGTCAACAGTGTTCACTCACACGGTTCCAGCCGGGGCAAGGACCGAAACAATTTTACCCTCTCTGCTAACGAGCAAGCCCGTCGATGACATCTGGCCATCTGCCAATGGCAGACAGTTCAAAATGCACGGCCCACATAGCAGCGTCTGGCAGCGGTTCGATGAGCATGACACGGTCTTTCAAGATGCTTTGAAGCTGAACTACAGAACGGCAATCGCGGGCTGGTATAACCCATATTGCCGCATTCTGCCGGATGTTCTTGACAATTGCTTCTGGACATACGCCCTTGCTGCCAATAACACGATGGCGCCAAAAGCGGCGCTGGGATCGAACCTAATACAGCCGTGGATGCACTTTTTCAGAGAGAGACTAGGCTATAAGATTGCCTCTTTGTTCCTGCATGTTTCCGGACAGAACGATATCGATGCGGGACAGCATATTTCCGACTACATTGCACTTACAAAGGCTGCAGACCAGATATTGGAGAACCAGTCAGCCGGGTTTGTTCTGATTCACATGCCAATCCCTCATCCAAAGGGAATCTATGATCGAACGAGCGACCGCTTTGCATCAGCGCATTCCGACTATCTCGATAATGTCGTACTGGCCGATAAATTTCTGGGACATGTCCGATCGAAGCTTGAGCAGAGCGGAGAGTGGGATACTTCCACGCTCGTAGTGATGGGGGACCATTCCTGGCGGTCGATGTGGAGGGATACACCCGAGTGGACAGAGGAGGAACAGATCGCGAGCCAGAACGGGCAATTCGATGACAGGCCAGCCTACATTGTGAAGCTGCCTGAGCAACACGCCGGCGCGCGCATCGATGTGCCCTTTGCCGCGATCAATACGCGCAGGCTGTTCGATAGCCTGTTAGCGCAGAAGATCCGGTCGAAGCAAGAGTTGGCGGCGTGGGCGATACAGTTCAAGCATTGAATCGGGCGAGCTGAGGCCGGTGCCCACAAGTGGGGTGCACAGGACAAGAATGCCTCTGGCGCGGGTGGATATCCGCCCATTTGACGTAGACTTTAGAGGTGACTTCTTTCTTTTTCAATTTGCGACGTGTGGTTGCGGCTGCAGCTATGGCGGCGGCGTTTTCGAGCTTTGCGCTTGCTGATTCGATTACAGGTATCGTTACCAACAAGACGACGAACAAGCCGGCGGGTGGGGATGATGTGGTGTTGATTCGGCTGGCGCAGGGAATGCAGGAGGCGAACCGGACCAAGACGGATGCGAAGGGGCGGTTTACGCTCGAGATTCCGAATGGCGATACTCAATTACACCTGGTCCGGGTGACCCATGACAAGGCGAACTATTTTCGGCCCGCGCCTCCGGGAACGCAGTCGGTCGAGGTGGATGTGTTCAATGCTGCGGCGAAGGTGAACGGCGTGAGCCGCGAGGCCGATGTGATGCGGCTGCAGACGGATGAGAGTGGGAAGGCGCTGCAGGTCGTCGACCATTTTTTTGTGAAGAACGAGTCGAGCCCGCCTCTGACACAGTTCAGCGACAAGCCGTTCGAGTTTTATCTGCCGGAGGGCGCGGTGGTAATGGGTTCAGCGGCGCTGGCTCCGGGCGGGATGCCGGTGCAGGCTTCTCCGGTTCCGCTGGGAGATCCCAACCACTATGCGTTTATCTTTCCGATTCGACCCGGTGAGACGCAGTTTCAGGTAACGTACCGCCTGCCATACAGCGGAAGCTTGAAGTTTTCCCCCCGACTCGCAGCGCCGACGGACACGATTGCGATCATGATGCCGAAGAGCATGACGTTCAAGCCGGCACCTTCGGCTCCGTATAGCGCGGTGACGGAGGAGACGACGGCGCAGACGTATGTGGCGCGGAACGCGCAGCCTTCGGAGGCGCTGGACTTTACGGTTTCGGGGACGGGCCAGATGCCTCGGGATACTGCTGCCGCGGCTACTGCTGGTGGGAGTGGCGCTGCGGATGCCTCGGGCGCGGCGAGCGCAGCAGCGGCCAACGATACACGGCCTGGCGGCGGGTTGGGAGTTCCGCTCGATCCTGAAGGTGCGAACGATCCGTGGGCAAAATATAAGTGGTGGATCCTGGGCGGGCTGGGGCTGGTGATGGCGGTCGGCGCGGGAATCATGTTGAAGAACGGGCCTCCGCAGGCTGCGGCGGCACCAGTACTGGCGGGTGGCGGGATTGCCGGGGCAGGAGATTCCCTGCTGACGGCGATGAAGGAAGAGCTGTTTGCGCTGGAGACGGACCGGCTGCAGGGCAGATTGACGGAGAACGAATATCTGGAGCAGAAGACTGCGCTGGAGGTTGTGCTGCGGCGGGCGTTGATGCGCGGCGAACGCATTCCGGACGAGTCCAAGGTTGTGGGGCGGGTTGTTTGAGGTGCTGGCGATGAATACGTTCAAGTCGACGCTGCTGCTGGTAACGCTGACGCTGTTTTTGATTTTGATTGGAGAGTACTTTGGCGGGCGGAACGGGATGGTGCTGGCGTTTCTGCTGTCGGTGGTCTTTAACTTCGGGACATACTTCTTCTCCGACAAGATTGCATTGAGGATGTACAACGCGCAGCCGGTGACGCGGGAGCAGTTGCCGAGGGCGTATGCGGCTGTGGAGCGGCTGACGGCGAAGGAGGGGCTGCCGATGCCGAAGATGTATGTGCTGCCGACGGAGAGCCCGAATGCGTTTGCCACGGGACGGAATCCGCAGCATGCGTCGGTAGCTGTGACGCAGGGGATTCTGCAGCTGCTGGACGATGAAGAGCTGGAAGGTGTGCTGGCGCATGAGCTGGGGCATGTGAAGAACCGCGACATTCTGACGAGCTCGATTGCAGCGACGCTTGCGGGAGCGATTACGATGGTGGCACGGATGGGGTACTGGGCTTCGATCTTTGGGGGTTATGGCGGAGGAGAAGACCGGCGCGAGCGAGGCGGAGGGGGACTGGGCGCGCTGCTGATGATTATCGTTGCGCCGATTGCGGCTTCGCTGATTCAACTGGCGATCTCGCGGTCGCGCGAGTTTGAAGCAGATGCGACGGGCGCGAAGACGACGGGCGATCCCTATGCACTGGCGCGGGCACTGCAGAAGCTGGATGCCTATTCGAAGAGAATTCCGATGGAGGCGTCACCTTCGAGTGCGCATTTGTTCATTGTGGCTCCCCTGCTGGGGAGTGGGGGGATTGCGAGTTTGTTCTCCACGCATCCTCCGATGAAGGAGCGGATACGGCGGCTGATTGGAAGGGACTTCGTTTAGGATGCAGACTCTTTTGCGCGCAGTGCGGCTGTATGCGATGGTGGCATGGGTTGGCGGTTTGCTCTTTTTCGCTTTCGTGGTCGCGCCAGTGGCGTTCCGCAGTTTGCCGAGCGCGCATGAGGCGGGAATTGTTGTGGGTGGGACGCTGCGGGAGTTGCACTGGATTGGGCTGATTGGCGGAGGAGTTTTCTGTCTGGCCACGGGATGGCTTTGGCTATGGGCGGAGGTTCCGGCGCGGGTGGGCTTTGCGCGGGAGGTGGTGCTGACGGCGCTAATGCTGATCGTGACCGCTTACTCACAGTTCAAGATTCTGCCAGCAATGGAGGTGGACCGTGCGCTGGCGGGCGGCGAGGTGGAGACGGCTTCGCTGGACAATCCGGGACGGGTGGACTTTGAACAGCTGCACAGGTTGTCGGAGAGGCTGGAAGGTTTTGTACTGCTATGCGGGCTTGGCGTGGTGTTTGTCCTATCACGTGAGTCGCAGTGGCCGGAGACGGGTAAGCCTAAGGCGGATAGAATCGTCATACCATGAAAATTGGCGTGGCCGGTCTGCGATGGAATGCGGATTTTATTATCGACGCTATTGAGGGCGATGTGTTGAATCTTCGCTGGAACGGCTAGTTGTGTCTCCACTGTGGTTGAGCCTGACGCTGGGACTGGTGGCTGGACTGGCGGATTATCTGGGTGGATTTCTGCTGGTGCGGCGATCGCCTTAGATGAAGGCACTGCGCTATTTTGTCGCTCTGGGCGCTGGGTTCATGCTCGGAGCGGCGGTACTGGAGATGGTGCCGGAGAGCATGGGGATCAATGCGCGATGGGCTCCGCTGCTGATCCTGGCGGGCTACTGCGGCGTGCATCTGCTGGAGCATACGCTGGTGCCGCATTTTCATTTCGGAGAAGAGACGCATCCGCAAGAGTTTCTTTCGGCGAAGACGAGCTATTCCGTTTTGCTCGGGCTGGCGACGCATACATTTTTCGATGGCGTAGCGATCGGGTCGGGGTTTGTGTTATCGCAGTGGCTGGGGTGGGTGCTGTTCTTTGCAGTGTTCCTGCATAAGATCCCCGAGGGATTTACGATGGCGAGCGTGATGCTTGCGGGAGGGCGAGGACGTGCGATGGCGCTGAATGCGGCGCTGTTTCTGGGGGCGATGACGGTGCTAGGGGTGCTGGTGATCAATATCGAGCCAAGCTGGGTGCGGATGGGATTGCCACTTTCGGCGGGGGTGACGGTTTATGTTGCGGCGACGGACCTGGTGCCAGAGGTAAACCGGGAGCCAGGGATCAAGATGGCTCTGGTCTTTTTTGCGGGAGTGGTGGTGTTTTTTCTGCTGCGATTGCTGGGGCCGGGATAAATTGCGGCGCTCCGGGCGAAATGGGTCGCGCTGGGAATGACAATCGGGAGGGGAGCAGATGCTTATTGGGATTGCTCGAGGAGGAGGGTTACTGTAGCGGAATGCTGGAGAATTGCGCCGGTGGAGGTGGTGGCGGTGCCTGTGACGGTGACGATGTAGGTTTTTGCGGAGAGAGACTGGGCACCGGCTGGGTTGATGCGGTCCCCACACCCGGTGACAAAGAGGGGGACGACGGTGAGAAGAGCAAGGGTGAAGAGCTTCACGGCGACGCGGGAGTTGCGGGGCCGGAGAACGAGCGTTGCGATGGGAAACAGGAGCAGGCTCCATATAACTGGTGGAGAAGCGGGGAGAGTTTTTTGCGCGACGGTGTTGGGTGTGGCGATGGTGAGGCTGAAGGTGTTCGCGGTATTGCCCGGAGGAAGCGTGGGCGGATTGAAGGAAGCGGTGGCGAGGTTGGGAAGACCAGTGGCGGCGAGGGCGATAGGGCTCGACATGTTGCCCTGAAACTGGACGTTAAAGGTATAACTGGCGGAGTTGCCGGAGGGAATGGTTTGAGTTGTTGGGCCAGTGGGAGCGAGGGTGAAGTCGCCATCCGTGACCGGGGCAGTGCCTACGAAGATGAGTTGAGGGGCGGAGGTACTCAGGGTGAAGTTCGAGTTGCCGTTGTAAAGAGCGGTAAAGGAGTGGGAGCCTGCGGAGATGGAAGGAATAGTGAAGGCGGCGTCCCCGCTGCTTGAGACGGGTGAGGCGAGCAGCGGGTTGGCGCTGTCGAGGAGAATGATGGAGCCGGTGGGCATTCCAGTCGTGGTGGAGGCGACGTGGGCGGTGAGCGAGACGGCCGACCCGGCAACGACGGTGGCGAGGTCGCTAAGAGTAACGACAGTCGGCGCTGGATTGATGGTCAGAGTTGCGGCCGGCGATGCCAGGATGTAGTCGCCGGCTGCAGGGCCGCTGAGAGTTGCTGTGACGGGATAGATTCCGGCTTCCGAGAGGCTCGAGGCTGCGGTGATGAAGGTGGCGGAGACGCTGGGCGCATCCTGCGGGAAGACGCCGTTGAGAGTACCGACGATGGTTGGAATGGGTTGTCCGTAGAGGAGGGCGGCGGGAGTGATGACGGCGGTGAGTTGTTGAGGGGTGATATTGAGGACGAAGGCGGAGCTTTGAACAGAGGTGTGGGTCTGGTCGCCGGTGTAGGTCGCGATGATGTTGTGGACGCCTGCGGAGAGGGTTGCGGTGGGAAGAGTGGCGATATTGCTTACGAGAGTTGCGGAGCCGAGCGAGATAGTTGCAGAGGATGTGTTTTCGAAGAAGTTGACGATTCCGGCGGCGGAAGTTGAGGAAGCGAGAGTCGAGGTAAGTTGGCCGGTGCCGTAGGAAATGATGGCAGGGGCGGTGAGGGTGAGGACACCGGGAACGGTGGGACCAAGGCCTGCAATGGTCTGGACGGGTGTGGCGGAAGCGGGAGCGGAGGTGAGTTGGCGAACGCGCTGGTTGCCCGTGTCGACGAGAGTGACGAGAGTTGAAGGGGAGATTGCGGTGGCTTCAGGGGAATCGAGAGACGCGGAGATAGCCGGACCTCCGTCACCGGCGAAGGCCTGGGTTCCATCACCGGCGATTGTGGTAATGATGCCGGTGGTGCCGTCGATGCGGCGGATACGATGATTTACGGTGTCGGCGAGGTAGAGGTTGCCGGCAGCGTCGATAGCGAGGCCGTGAGGGAAGGCGAGAGTAGCGGAAGTCGCGGCTTTGGCATCGCCGGAGAAGCCGGGCGTGCCAGTGCCGGCGATGGTCGAGACGATACCGGTGGTGAGGTTGAGTTTGCGGATGCGATGGTTGTGGGAGTCAGCGAGGTAGAGATTGTTTGCCGAGTCCAGGGCGAGTCCGGCAGGGGAGTCGATAACGGCAGAAGTGGCTGGGCCTGCGTCGCCGGAGAAGCCTTGCGTGCCCCTGCCGGCGATAGTGGTGATGATGCCGGCGGCGGAGATCTTGCGGATGCGGTGGTTGCCGGTGTCGGCGAGGTAGAGATTGTTTGCCGAGTCCAGGGCGAGGGCTGTGGGCAGGCTAAGCTGGGCGGCGGTGGCAAGAGTGTTGTCTCCGGAGAAGCCAGGAGTTCCGGTACCGGCGATGGTGATGATGATGCCCGTGGCGAGGTTGAGTTTGCGGATGCGGTGATTGTGGGTGTCGGCAATGTAGAGGTTGTTGGCGACGTCCAGAGCGAGGCCCTGCGGTGAGTCGAGCGTGGCAGCAGTGGCGAGACCTGCGTCGCCGGAAAAACCCTGCGTGCCGGTACCGGCGATGGTGGTGATGAGGCCGGCGGTGTCGATTTTGCGGATGACATGGTTGCCGGTCTCGGCGAGGTAGAGGTTACCGGCCGCGTCGAAGACTAGCGCGGAGGGGAGAATGAGAGGGACGCTGAGTGCGGAGATTTGAGCGGCTGCCGTGAGCGAGGAGGCGCAGGAGAGCAGGAGAAACAGTGCGATCCATAGCGGAGCCAGCGTCGAGGCGGGAGTGGAAGGAAGAGGGTGAGTGTCGCTCTGCGTACCCATGAGGAGATTGGCCCGGATGCTTTGCTGATTAATTCAATTCGCGTTGCGGCTTTAGAGTCTACGCCTAACTTTACCTCATGGATTTTCTCTGAGGGCTACTACTTTCGATACGGGGTTGCGTGGGCCGTTTGGTTCGCTCCAGATAATCCTGAGTTCGCCGGGCACAGCCTGCGGGATCTTTCTGGTAGAGGGCAATGCGTTCGGCTTCGCTCATGAGAGCAAATTCGACGTCGATTCCGTCGAAGAGCTCTGGCGGCAGGAGGGATGGGTCGGCAGAGCCTGAGGCGACGACTGAGAGCACCGGCCAGTGTTCTAGGATGAGGGCCTCGTTGTAGATGC
>DATAVY010000063.1:0-13367 GCA_036267495.1 Edaphobacter sp. | reverse complement strand
CCCCGACATCGCAAAAGGAAGTGTGGTGAAACGACGATCAAGGTTGCGAATGTGCCGCTACTCTAGCACCGGTCTCGGGAGGAGTCTGAGACGAAGCGCACACCACTTTCGATTGAGAAAGTCGGCGACGTGCTGTCCGGCGGAGCGGAGAGCTTCCATTCTTCGGTAACGTGCGAGGGATGCGTGCGCGGAGGCTGAAACAGTAAAAAGCCCCGCTTCCGGTTGCGGAGAGCGGGGCCATTGGAATGAAGGGCGTGCCGATTGCGAGGCGGCATTTAGCCCGACTTTTCTATGCGCCTTTGGTGCCCGATGCGGGCTTCTTCTTTTTGCTTTCTCCCTTTGAGGCGCCTCCGCCACCGGCTCCGCTGTCGTCGGGCGAGTCGGCGCCGGCACCACCCGACTGCGAATTGAGGGCGCTGACGGCGATGTGCATGGTGGCATAGGTGACGCCGGGAACCGCGGCATCGGCGCGCTTGGCCACGGGGAGATTCTTGTCGGCATCTTTGCGGACGAGATAGCCCTGGCTGAGTACGAGGTTGGGGAGTTCGCTGGCAAGTTCGTCGGTATGCTTTTGCGGAACCATGACGTAGTCGCCGGAGACGAGGCCGATATACCGGGGATCGTGTTCGGGATCGGCCATCGCCTGCTGCGTGGCGATGGCATGGACCAGATTGCCGTTCATGATGAAGCGAGTGCGATCTTCCCAGTAGGCGAAGGCTTCGCTGAAGGCGTTGAGTGCGGGCACGCTGATGGCCGGCAGGGTGACGATGGGCGCCACGACTTTGAGGCCGACCATCATGACTTTGAGCACCTTGAGAAAGCCCGAGTCGTTGGGTGCGCGCGAGATGTTGACGGCGACCTTGCCGGTTCCCTTGGTGAGCAGGATGTGGCTGGTGGCGGACATGGCCTGATCGGATTTGAAGCCGAGCTGGTCGAGGCTGGGAATCTTGCCGGCATTGTTGGGTGCAATGGAGGCGATGGCGGTCCATGCGAGGGGGGCGAAGAGATTCAGCAGGGGGCTGGTCTGGGTGGCGTCGACCCGGAGCTGCGAGGCTTGCTCTTTCTGGTCGGCGATGCCGGGGCGGAACTGGGAGAGCCCGATGGTGACTGCTACGTCGCCGTCGTGATCGAGGAGCTCGCTCTTCTCGATGTCGGTAGCATAGCGCAAGCGGGAGTCGTCGCTATGGTAGTGCAGGTATTGGGTCTGCAGAGAAGCGTCGGCCAAGCCGCCGGTGGCGCCGCGGCCTGCGGTGCCGTAGCTGGAGCTATGCGGGTTGACGGAATCGTAGAAGCCGCTCCAGAAGTCGAAGGCATCGTGAGGAGCGTCTGCGGGCTCGGATGAAGGCGTCGCTTGCAGAGTGAGAGCGTGTGCTGCTTCAGGCGGAAGCATCGAGGTAAGCAGGCCCAGGGCAAGACTGTTGCCCATAAAGTTGCGGCGCGTGACGGACATGATCGATCGACCTCGCTGATTCGGTTGAGCTGGTTGCGAGAACTGCGGAGCGCGAAATTGGACGCGAGAGTGGAAACAGCATACCCCCAAACTTCGCCGATCGCCAGCGAAGGAACAATCGCGGGCAGAAGGACGTGGGGATGGGGCTGTGCATCGCGCGTGTTTCGGCTGGGATTGAAAGCGGATGTTTCATGGGGCGGCCGCGGGAACGCTTTGTAAGCCGGTCATGCTGACGGCCCAGTCGGTGGGGACTTCGCCAAGATCGAATCCGCGGGTGCCGCTGCTGGCATTGGAGAGAAGGCGTTCGAGGGGCGATTGAGGGCCGACGCCGCCGCGCGTGGCGACGCCCTTGAAGTTGAGGCTGTAGGGGTCAGACAGAGGCTCGTTGGTGCTGATCATGAGGAGCGTGTCGAGGCCGAAGGGCGCACCGACTTTGAGGGTGGGACCTCCGGGGAGCACGATCTGGCGCTGATCGTTGGCGTCGTTGGGAAAGCGGTTCTCAGAGTAGTTGAGCGGGTACACGAGGCTGCCCTGTCCGTGGCAATCGATGTCGAGAATGTAGACCCAGCGCTTGGACAGCACGCGCGCTGAAGACGCGAGAACCATTTTGAGACGGTCACCCTGCTGAACGGATTGTCCTTCGCCGAGCATGGACTGGTCGGCGACACGTTGAAAGGCGAGGTGGTAGTAGTCGTCGTCGGACGCGCCGGGGCTGGAGGGAAGACGCAACCAGCCGGCAAGCTTGGCGAGCCGTGCCGCGTAGTCGTGGAGTTTGCCTGCGGCGTCGGGGATCGAGGCAGTGTCGGTGATCGAGATCCAGTCAGTGCGGACGGGGTAGTTTGACGTGGACGAGCAGCCCGGGCTGTGGTGCGGCGCGTTGGGATCGGGAGGGCCCTTCTCGAATTCTGCCTTGTGGTACCAGGCCCATGCGGGACCCTCGGGAGTGAGGGTGCCAGTGAGCACGTAGTCGGCGGTGGTGACGTTGCCGACGCCCTGGACCATGCTGCCTTCGTCGTGGAGGGCGAGCTTGCCGCCGAGTTCCTGCGAGGGCGGCAGGTTGACCCAGACCTTGGCGCCGGGCGGGACATGTTTCTTGAGGGTGGCGGCGGTGAGGGTCCAGCCGAGTTCGTCGCCGTCGGTTGTGCCGGCGCGCTGCAACAGCCAGGTGGAGCTATTCCAAAGCAGGATGTGGGTCCAGGGCTGTTCGGCGGGGTCGGTGACGATGTCGATGCCGGAGGCGCGGATTTGTGCGATGGCTTTATCGAGATCGGCTTGCGCGATGGTGGAGGGCCAGATCCAGAAATGGAGAGGATCGATGGGAGCGGGAATCCATTTGTCGATCTCGAAAACAGAGCCGACGGCGACGTGTGCGTTGGCCGGGCTGATGACGAAGGCTGTTGAACGCGAAAGGCCGGCGAGTTCAGTGACTTTCAGCGTGATGACTTTGCTCTTGTCTTCGAGACCGAAGGAGACGAAGGTGGTGCCGGGTCCGATGCCGGCGACGCGGCCGGAGTCGAGCTCGACCAAGCCGTCGTCGGAGACCGCGATGACAGCAGCGCGAAGCTTGCCGGATTGTGCCGGTACTCCACCAAACAGCGGCTGGGCGCGGCGCGTTCCGGCGGCGTCCAGCGAGGGAGCCTGGTCGGCGATGCCGTTGCCTTCGAGCGCAGCGTTGACCTGCTGATAGACGACCGAGGCGGGCGCATCAGCAGGCAGGACTTCAAGCGCCTTGATGAGCGCCGCGGTGAATGCGCCATGTGCTTCAGGGACGTTGGCGGTGCTGGGAGCTTCTTTGGCGGTCTGGTCCTGTTGCGCGGCAGAGAAAACGAGGGCCGGATTGTCGGCGCGTTCGGAGGGAGCAGTCTTGTCGTCAGGTGCTTCGCCGATGTCGCGCGGATCATAGGGGAGCATGCGTTCGCGCACCTTGGGGCTGAGTGGAATGCCGCGCGTGATGGCGCCGCTGTGGCAACTGTCGAGGATCACGGTGAGCTTGATGCCCTTGTCGAGCGCGGCGCTGAAGATGCGGGTCATCTCGCGATCGCGCACATCGTAGCCGCCGGTCCACGCATCAGCGGGAACCAGCGTGCTGTCTGCATGGACCTGCTTGCCTTCGACCATGATGGCGAGCTTGTTGCCCTTGCTGTTGAGCCGGAGCGATCCGTGGCCGGCGTAGTAAAAGACGACAGTGTCGCCTTTACGAGGTTCATCGACCAGGTATTTTTGCATGGCGGCGAGGATGCCGTCGTGCGTGGTCTGTGCAGCGGGAAGCGCGATGAACGGAAGCTGCGCCGCGGGCAGGGCGGGGTTGGTGAGGACGACGACGCCGGAGGGCGCGAATCCGAACTTGGGGCTGACGAGCAGGTCGCGCATGGAGGCTACGTCGTTCAACGCGCCATCGAGATTGTCGAAGGTGGGCAGGTCGCATCGGCCGCCGGAACATCCTGCCGGATGTTTGGCGACGGTCTGCGCGGGTTGGTAGGTATTGATCCCGATGAGCAGCGCACGCCGGACCTGGGCATGTGCCGCGCCGATGGCGCAGGTGAGTACGAGAGCAGGAATGAGGAGCCGAGGATGCATCGGGAGAAAACTCCGGTATGGTGGACGGAAGTTTAAAGGCTGGGATGCAGTGGGACGAAGGACTTTTTAGTAACGGCCTTTCTGCGGAGCGCGGCGAGCGCCGTAAAAAGAACGGCGCGGATCCGAAGATCCACGCCGGGTTGATGGAGTTCGATGCTGGTTTAGAACTCGATGCGGGCGGCGACCTGTCCGGTACGCGCTCCACCAAAGTCTGATCCGATGCTGGTGGAGATGAGGCCGAAGCTCGGCGAACTGACGTCCATATTGGGGTCGCCCAGGTTGGTGTGATTGAGGGCGTTGGTAAAGGTGCCTTCGAAGCGTACGTGGAGCCGTTCGGTGATGGAGAAGCTCTTGCTGAGGCCGCCGGAGAGGTTGATGAGTCCGGGACCTTCGACGGAGCCGACGCGGCTGTTGCCGAAACGACCGATGGGCAGCGGGCTGGGGCTGAGGGCAGTTCCAGTGAGCGGATTGAAGCCCGCACCCGTGGTGCAGTTGGTGCCGACTGTCCATGTCGGATCGCCGGGGCACGCGAAGGCTGCGCCGTTGACCCAGTTGTAGCGATTCTTGCCTGCCGGGCTGACGCTCATGCCTGCTGCCTGGTCAGGGTGCTGCGCGCGATGTCCACCGTCGAATGTGCCGGTGCCATCGCCCGCCTCGCCGTTCAAGCCAGAGCCGGTGCCGGAGGGATCGCCTTCGCCGCTTGGGAAGTAGGGCGTTTCATACGGACCGGTCTGGAGGGTAAGGATGGACGAGAGGCGCCAGCCGCCGACGATGAGGTCCTCTGCGCGGCTCATGGAACCGCCGATCAGCTTGCCGCGGCCAAAGGGCAGGTCGTAAAGCGCCGTCGTATTCCAGCGGAGACGGCGCGTGCCGTAGACGTTGCCGAAGTCCACATGGCGATCGAGGATGGAGCTGGAACGCTCGCCGCCGCCTTCTCCTGCGAAGCCGTCGCCGGTGGCAACGGAACCGTAGGGACCCTGGTTGTCGGCGAGAGCCTTGGCCCATGTAAAGCCGGAGTGGAATTCGAGCCCCTGCTGCAGACGGTGGCTGGCTTCGAGTTGCAGAGAGTGATAACTCTCATTCGAACCCGTGGCGCGCGTGTTGATGCGACCCCAGTTGGGGAAGACGCGCGCGCTGATGGGCGCGTTGAAGGCGGAGACCGTTGAAGAGAACGGCAGTGTGTTTTCGTCTGGAGCCCAGACCAGCTGATGGGTTTCAGATCCGATGTACGAGATGCGCGCCGCGTAGCCTGAACCGAAGTCGTGTTCCGCACCCAGAGACCACTGCTCGGTGTAGGGATCTTTCCAGTCGGTGCTGTTGGCGGTGCCGAAGTAGTCGCTGCCGTAGCAGGTGATGCAACCGTTGCCGCCCGATCCTGGATCGATGGCCGGCCACTGGTAGCCGATGGCGTGGGTGGCTGAGTTATAGGTATTGGTGAAGTTCTGCGTGTAGGCCTGCATGGTGCCGGTGAGCGAGTAGAAGCTCGATCCGAGCATGTTGATGTTGTACATGCCGAAGCCGCCGCGGATGGCCCACTTGTCGTCGCCGAAGGGGCGATAGGCAAAACCCAGGCGCGGCATGAAGCGCAGGTGGGGGTACTTCTTCAAACCGCCGGGGAAGCTTGCGGTACTGTTGCCGACCACCGGCATGCAGGGCGCACCGTTGACGGTTGAGGAGTTGGTGGCGTTGATGCCATCGGGGTCGCAGGCATTGGCGCTGGCAAGGAAGCCCTGCGCGAGAAGCGCCTCTTTGCCCTGCGGATAGATGGCGCGGCCAGACAAGGCGACGGTGGGATCGAAGTTGCCGATGTCGCCGAATTTGTCAGAGTAGCCGGGGTGCAGCTCATAGCGCAGACCATAGGAAAGGGTCAGGCTGGGATTGATCCTCCACTCATCCTGGGCGAAGAAGTGGTAGTGGTTCGAGAGGCCATCGTTATCCTGCCGAACCACGTCGTAGAAGGTCTGGTTGGGAAGGCCGAGAAGGAAGTCGGCGAAGTCGACGCCAGTGAACATGCCGCTGCTGCCGCTGTTGCTGAAGTCGTAGGTGCCGTAGTTGTCAGAGCCGTTGAAGCCAAGGGGGGTGACGGCTTCGAGGTGCTGGATATCGGTTCCGAATTTGAAGGTGTGATTGCCTTTGGTCCAGATCAAGGTATCGCTGTAGTCGTAGGTGAACGACTTGGTGAGGCTCGTGAGGCGATCCACATTCAAGTTCTGGATGTGATTGAAGTCCATCTCCGGAACGCCGTTGTAGAAGAGGTTCTGCAAGCCCTGCCAACCTTGCGCAGTGGTGAATGCGAGACCATTGAAGCCGTTGCTGTTGCCCGATACATAGCGCGTGAAGCCGAATCCACCTTCGTTGATGAGGTTCGGCTTGAGACTCCAGTTGGTATCGACCTTGAGGGCACGATTCTGGCTGTTGGCCAGGCCCGACGGAACATTGAGGATCTCGGGATTGCTGGTGGGAAAGTTCTTCCAGGTAAATTTGCCCCACAGTAGGAATTTCTGGTTGGAGCCGAAGTACTGATCGCCGCGCACGTCGAACTGGTCAGAGTGGCCGCTGTCGTCGACGTTCTGCTGCCAGTTGGCGACGCTGTCGTCGGTGTACGAGGTGGGATCGCCGATGTTGGGATCGGGATAAAACTGCTTGAGCGTATTGAGTGCGATCTGACTCAAGCTGCCGGTGGGTATGGTGGTGCCATAGCTGCCGCCGGTGAATGGATTGTTGATGCCGGTAAATCCCGCCGAGCTGTACTTAGAGAAGTCGCCCTGTTTCATGAGCGTGCTGGGAACTTTCTCAAGCAGGGTTTCTTGCGCAGGATGACGCCAGCCTTCGTAGGTGCCGAAGAAGAAGCTCTTGTTATGCCCATTGAAGAAGTGCGGGAAGACGACCGGGCCGCCGATGCTGGCGCCAAACGTATTGCCATGCACGCCGGGCTTGGTGACGGTGGTTGGGAACGTGTAGGCGATGGCGTTGAAGGCCGAGCTCTGGTAATACCAGAAGGCCGTGCCATGCAGGGTGTTGGTTCCCCCCTTGGTGGTGACGACCACCTGACCTGGGTCGCCGAATTCGGCGTTGGCAAGCACGCCGTCGGCGCGAATTTCAGAGATCGATTCGGTGGACGGGAAAGCATCGCCGATGAAGACGCCGCCGGTGGCGTTCTTGGTGGTGACACCGTCGACTGTCACATCGGTCTGAAACGGAAGAGCGCCCTGCAGCGAGATGCCGGAGTGGTCGGCCTGCACGCCGGGGAGCGCGGAGAAGATGTTGGCGGCGCTGGTGCCGGTAAAGCTGGCGCGTGTATTGACGGGAAGGTTGTCGGCGTCGTCGGTGGTGAATGTACCGCTGATGGTGGGGGAATCGGTTTCGATGGCGCTGATGTTTTCGCCAGTGACCTGAACGGATTGCTGTACGGCGCCCACGGCGAGGGTTGCGTCGAGACGCAGTTCCTGGCGCACGTCAAGCGATACACCGGCAACGGAAAATTTTTCGAATCCCGGGGCCTCGACGTCGAGGGTGTAATGGCCTGCTTTGACGTCGAGGAAGCGGTAGTCGCCCACGTTGTTCGACTTGGTGGTGCGGACGGTGCCCTCATCGGCATTGGTGAGGGTGACGGCGGCATTCGGTATGACGGCACCGGCGGAGTCTTTGACCGCGCCGATGATGGCTCCCTGTGTGGCCTGTGCGTTTCCAGAGATGGAGCCTGCGAAGATGAAGAATAAGGATGCGAGCAGCACGCCGAGAGGCAATCGCCGCGCGTTACGGGGAAGTTGGAACATAGGTCGCTGTCTCCTGAAGAATTACGTTGGTCAATGTATGTTTGCGTGTCTGATTCTGAATTGCGCGTGTGCGTGGCGCTCCCGACGAGCGCGCAGAAAGCTCAGGCGAATACGTGCCGGCAAAACCGCTCCTGCTGCGTGCGTGGGGCGGAGAACCGGCTTGCCGCTGCAGAACCAATGTCTGCAGGCCGCGTCGTGCCTAAAGAAGAGATTGGCCCTGATTGCGATTTCAGGCTAACTGCCTTTTGTTAAAGGGCAAGTCGCGGAAGATTACAGCAGCATGAAAATCTGAAAAGGTAATCGCGGGCTGCTGGACCTATTGTTCGACGACGGCCTTGGAAAGATTCCGCGGTCGGTCGACGTCGACACCGTGCTCGAGGGCCATGAAGTAAGAGAACAGCTGCAGGGGCACGACCTCGAGGATCGGGAACAAATATTCGCTGGTGGGCTCGATCTGGATGCAGTCGCTGACCAGTGATTGCACTTGATGGTCGCCGGCGTTGGCGATACCGATGACGCGAGCGCCCTGGGTCTTCATGTCGTCGAGGAGCTGGAGAGTTTTCTCATAGCGCACGATGGACGACTCCAGATTGCGATCGACCGTGGCCAGAACTACGAGGGGCACGCGATCGCTGACCAGCGCATTGGGGCCGTGTTTCAGCTCGCCCGCGGGATAGCCTTCGGCGTGCACATACGAAGCTTCTTTCAGCTTCAGTGCGCCTTCGCGCGCGATGGCGTAATGGATGCCGCGGCCGAGATAGAGGAAGGTGCTGGCCGATGCATACTTCTGCGCAAGGGTTTTTGTCTGCTGCTTCCAGCTGTCGAGTTGCGACGCGATGGAAGCGGGTGCAGCGAGCAGCCCGGCGATGCTGGAGTGCAGTGCTGCATCGTCCATGCGGTGTTGACGGCGCGCTTCGTAAAGACCGAGCAGGTAGAGCACGGCGAGCTGGCAGGTAAAGCTTTTGGTGGCGGGAATCGCGCGCTCGACGCCCGCGGCGAGGGGCATCGAAACGTCGGCTTCGCGCGCCATGGTCGACGACGCGGCGTTGGTGATGGCGAGTGTCTTCTGGCCGCGGCGGCGCACCTCGCGCAAGGCTGCGAGTGTGTCGGATGTTTCGCCCGATTGCGAGATGACGATGACGGCCGGTTTGCGGGAATCGCCTGCACCGCGCACGCTGTACTCGCTGGCGTATTCGACGTCGACGGCGAGGCCGCAGAGATCTTCAAGCAGAATTTCGGCAGCGAGGCCGCTATGCCGGCTTGAGCCGCTGGCCGCAATCAGGATTTCGCCCGCGGGATGGGTCCACGCGGCGAGACTCTGCGCCACTTCAGGCTTCAGGGCATGGTTCTCGAGGTAGAGGGCGATGGTGCGGTCGAGCGCCTGCGGCTGCTCGTAGATTTCTCGCAGCATCTCATGGGGAAAGTCGGTCATCGTGCATATTGTATCGTTTTCTGCGAAGGAAGAATTCGGCGATTCCCCCAATAAAAAACGTTTGAATACGACCAAGAGGGTTGGATGCGCCGGCCTTGTGGATGGAGCACGGCGTGCCCTCGCTCGCGGAAAGCCCGCGTCAAGATAGGATTGGGCTCAAAACAGGAGGGCATGGGCAAAGCGGCTCCACCACTCTGCGTTCGTGATCTGCGAGACGGCAATCTGGCCGGCAATGAAGACCGGCAGAGCCATCCGATACACGCGATGAATCTTCCCGTTCACGAGAAGATCGCGGGCCGCTCCCATGCCGATGAGCAGGTCGACGCCGGCGTAGAACCAGAAGCCGGGGAGGACGGATTCGGGCATTCTTCCCCAAGCCGCCGCTGTCAACGCGCACGAGGCAATCAGCATGAGCCGGCGATGGTATTCAATCTTCTTCCGCAACAGGATGGCCAGGGTAAAGACGACGGCGAAGCACGCTATGTCCCATAGCGGGATGGCAATACTGAGGATCGCGTTGGGGCCCTGGTGAAGGTTCAGGAATTCGAAACGGTGCATGACGACCGCGGTCGAGACCCCCAACCCGACGACCGCGATCCCAAGCGCAACTCCGAACCACCCGATGGTGCGATGCCAGCGTGTCTTGCGGATCTTGACCAGGCCCGACTGCAGGATGAAGAACAGCACCCATCCGTAAAAGACGGCGCCATGCAACCACACGATGGAGGGCGGAGCGATGGCGGGATGGAACAGGCGGGCGGGAACCGTGGTGCTGAACATCGCCGTGACGAGCACGAGAATGAGCAGCGACATGAAGAAATAGAAATACCTGTCGATGATACGGACGAATGGTGCGGGATGGGCGCTGTGCGCCAGCCGCTGGGAAAACGCTGTGGCCATGAGGTCTCCGCAGAATGGATGGGGAGTTGGTCGAATGCTAGCAGCGCGCGGGAAGACAGGCAACAGAAATGCTGGGGACACTCAGCGTTGGAACCGTTGATCCTCCTGATTGAATCGCTGTTTACGGTCGTTCGATACGCAGTCCATAATTGATCTTCAATCGGAGTGAGTTATGGCAAGATGTCCGTCGTGCCAACACCAGGTGTCGGTACTTCTCTATTCGTTTTTGTTGCGGAATATGTTTCGCTCGCCGGCAGGCAAGATCTATGTCTGCAGCCATTGTGGCGAAAACCTCACGATGACGACATCAAGCTTCATTTTGTGCCAGGTGGTATTTATCGTCCTTCTCGTTCCGTGCGCGATTGTCTTTGCTCGTCTCCAGACGTGGCTTGTGACCTCCACTACATGGTTTCATCAGCTCTCTGCAGAATTCCCTAGCTTGACCGTGGTGTGTCTCTGGATTTTGCCTACTTTGATGGTGACGCTTTTGGGTTACAACGCATTGGCGAAGCGTTTTGTGGACTTTGAAAAAGCGAGTTAGAGGCGTCCAGTTTGCCATCGACCTTTTGGCTGTTCCGCTGTAGGTAGGGCATAGCGAGCGTGGGACTCGGGCTGGTATTCAGCGAGGGCCAGGGCACAAGGTATATCTCACTTACACGGACCGAGCCGAAAATCTGGTTTTGGGCCGGTGACCGCCTAGCCAGAATGAGCGAAGTAATTCATGCTACGCGTTATCTTGTCGAAAAGGTAACTTCCGGGTTGCCCACAATACGCCCGGAACCCGAAACAGGCGTGACACTTTCTACTGCGTTTGGCCATCGATAGGTGCGCACCCCCTTGAAGGAGATACTTCCAGAACGTGAACCGCAACCACCTCTCGGCGGTAGTGACCCAAGTGGCCATGCCTACCGATTGAGGAGACGTTGCCGACGAATCTGATGCGAACGGCTCTCGGTCTCCCGAGCGAGTCCCATTGCTCGTGCAATGTATGGTCAGCTTCAGATACATCAAACCACCAGGGCTTACGTGAACAGTCGCCGCGATCATAGAAATCAGATTTCTCGAAACCATGTTGAAGCACACCATCGATCATCACCATGTCATGGCCCCGTGCGATCAACGTGATACAACCGAGCGTCAGGGCAACGATTGCCCCGAGGATCAGATACACGAATGTCTTCGACATAATCGAAATTGTAGCCCGTGTAACGCACATCGTCGGACTCCGCTCGGAAAGCCGTCAACCCGGAGATTGCACCAGTTTTGGTCAGGGAAGGGTTGGCCACGAGTCGCCCGCAAGCCAAGAGAGACACAATATATCTCCCCCATTTGGTGACTATGGGCGAGCCGTTTTTACTGCGTTCACGTAGAAACACGAGAGGCACCCGGGCAAAATCCGGACAGCCAGATTAACGATAGCCGCAATGATGCCCCTATTCCATTCGCGTGCTCTTCGCGTATAACGCCAGAAACACGAGACACGCCACGATCGATGGCAATACGAGAACGCGTGCCGTCCAGATGAATCTATGACTGAAGATCACGGTGAACGCTAGGATGGCACCCGAAAAGACTGCTAGCGACAGAAACAACCTGCTCCTATGCATATAGAGAACCGCTTCCGTCTTCAAAGAATTCAAGATTAACGCACCTTTCCGGCCATTGTTCCTTAAGGAAATAATATACTTGACACACAATACCTTTGGCGCTACCATTGTCTTAGTCGAAAGAGGAAGACTATGACGAAGCCACTTAGTAAGCCCGTAACTCTTCAACAAGCAATGGTTTACTTCTCCGATGCAGACCGTGCGTTTCAGTACGCGGTCGAGCTTCGTTGGCCCGATGGCAAGGTCTCTTGCCCGCGCTGTGGTTCTGATAAACACTCGTTCGTTTCGACTCGCAAAATCTGGTTCTGTAAGGGCTGCAAGAAGCAATTCACGCTGAAGGTTGGAACGATCTTCGAAGACTCTCCGCTTGGAATTGAAAAGTGGATGGCAGCGTTTTGGATGATTACGAACTGCAAGAACGGCATCAGCTCTTATGAGATTTCGCGGATGCTTGGCGTTACCCAGAAGTCGGCATGGTTCATGCTGCATCGGATTCGCGAGGCTCTTAAATCTGACACGACGATTAAGTTTGGCGGACCTGAAAGTGGCACGGTTGAGTTGGACGATACGTTCGTTGGCGGCAAGGTCAAGAACATGCACAAGAACAAGCGCCCAAGGGGCCCGGGGGTCAGCGGACGGCCCGTTGCTGGCACTGCTAAGACGATTGTGGTCGGGATGCTGGAGCGCCCGGGTTGCGTGCGTGCAGAGGTTGTCTTCGAGCGCACAAACGCTATCCTGCATGGGATCGCTAACAAGCATCTCGCCCCCGGAACGAAGCTGGTCACCGATGAGTGGGGTGGGTACAAAGGCAATGATTTTGTCCACGAAATCATCAACCACGCCGACGCATACGTTCGCGGACAGGTCCATACGAACGGGATTGAGAATTTCTGGAGTCTCCTGAAACGGTCGCTTCATGGCACGTACATCTCGGTTGAGCCTTACCACTTGCATCAGTACATCAATGAGCAGGCTTTCCGGTACAACAACCGTGCGACGAAGGACAATCCTCTTGACGACCGCGACCGCTTCACGCTCGCTATGAGCCAAACGGCAGGCAAGCGCCTCACCTATGCTGCGCTCATCGGCAGAGCACAGGGAGTGGACTGACCCGAGATTTAAACGGCAGCATCGTGGACGCATAACGGCTCAGTCCTTGGGTCGTTTCTGAGGCTTAGGTTTTGGTTCTTTGATTGGCTTAGGAGCGCGGAAGAGCTTGGACATACCATCCTCGAATACCTTTCGCGCTTCCATCCCTTTTTTATATTCATGCTTCATCTATATCCTCCACTATTACAAGTTCTTCGCTAGTCGAATTGGCTTGCCGTATCACCGTGATGCGGCAATGAATCATTGTGATATGCGAAGACCAAATCTGCACTTCCATTTCGAGAGTCTTCTGAAAATGGACATCTTGAATGTCGATATCATTGCGCTGGGTGCCGAAACTAGGAGCATCGGTCAGCGCGGGCTTACGAGAATTGTGGGATGCGAACCATGGAGTCTGGGGCCTTCCCGCCGAAGGGCGGAAGACAACTAGAAGTCCCTTCCTTTCCCCTCTATCGACAGAGATTTCGTTATCCCATTCCCCAAGCCAGTAAGCACGAGAAATATGCTTAAGCTTC
>DATAVY010000062.1:0-27968 GCA_036267495.1 Edaphobacter sp. | reverse complement strand
CTTATATCAAGCGAGTGAAGGCGTATGACCAGACGACGCATCTGAACTCGATGATTCTGCTGAACCCGGAGGCGCTGGCGGATGCGGACCGGCTGGATGCGGAGTTTAAGCGCACGCATGTTTTGCGGCCGCTGCATGGGATTGTCGTGATTGTGAAGGACAACTACGATACGAAGGGGTTGCAGACGACGGGTGGATCGCTGGCGATGAAGGGAACGGTGCCGGCGACGGATGCGTTTATGGTGAAGCGGCTGCGGGAGGCGGGAGCGATTGTTCTGGGCAAGTCAAATATGGCGGAGTGGGCGTTTTCGCCATATGTGACAGAGAGCTCGATTGCGGGGATTACGCGGAATCCTTATGCGCTGGACCGGGTGCCGGCGGGGTCGAGTGGAGGAACGGCGGCGGCGGTGGCAGCTAGTCTGGGCGAGGTGGGGCTGGGGACGGACACGGGGAACTCGATTCGGGGGCCGTCGTCGCATAATTCGCTGGTGGGGATTCGGCCGACGATTGGGCTGACGAGCCGGGATGGGATTATTCCGCTGAACTTTTTTGCGGATGTGGGTGGGCCGATGGCACGGTCGGTGGAGGACGCGGCTACGGTGCTTGGCGTGGTGGCGGGGTATGATCCGGCAGATCCGGTGACGAAGATGTCGGAGAGTTCGGGAGGGAAGGCGGAGACGGATTACCGGAAGTACCTGGTGAAGGAGGGGCTGCGCGGGGCGCGGATTGGAGTTGTGCGGCGATATGTGGATGTAGAGACGGGCGATGCGCAGGTGAAGGCACTGATGGAGAAGGCGATCGCGGATTTGAAGGCGCAGGGAGCGGAGATTGTCGATCCGTTTGTGATTCCGGAGTATGAGAAGCTGACGGATCGTTTGGGTTGTGGGGATTTTCAGAAGGATGTGAATACTTATCTTGCGCTGCATGCGCCGAATGCCTACTACAAGAGTTTGTCGGAGATTGTGGATTCGGGACTTTATCTGCCTTATATCGAGGCGCAGATGAAGCGGAGTATTGCGCCGAAGACGGAGGCGCAACTCGCGCGTGGGCCTTGCGTGGATACGTACCATGATCCGAAGAAGATTGCTTTTCGGGATGCTGTGCTGGGGGAGATGGAAAAGGACCATGTCGATGCGCTGATCTATCCGACGTGGAGCAATCCGCCGCGCAAGGTGGGGGACATGAAGAGTCCGGCGGGGGACAACAGCCAGGTGCTATCGCCGCAGACGGGTTTTCCGGCGATTACGGTGCCGATGGGATTTACGTATGACACGCTGCCGGCGGGGCTGACGTTTGTGGGCAGGTCGTTCAGCGAAGGGCTGCTGATCAAGTATGCCTATGGATATGAACAGGCTACGAAGCATCGGCGGCCTCCGCCGGGGTTTGGGCCGGTTGAGTGACGGATTGCAGCTTCGGGAGAGTTCCTGCATCGATTTTATTTGATAGACTTCGTTGGTCAACCGGGATGGTTGACGTTCGATTCCCCTTTGCATGTTGTCATGGGCCCCGGGCGTCAATTCAGAAGAGGGAGACACGATGATGAAGATCATTCAAGGTGCAGTGTGGGTAGTTCTGGTTGCGACGCCGATGTCGCTGCATGCGGACTTCAGCTATACAGAGACGACGCAGATTACGGGTGGCTCGATGCTGAGCCTGATGAAGATGGCTGGGGCTTTCAGCAGGCAGGCGCGGCAGGCGGGAGAGCCGATTGTTTCTACGGTTGCGATCAAAGGCAATCGCATGGTCCACATCAATCCCACCAGCACTGAGATTATCGATCTGGATGCGGAGACGATTACGACCATCGATACGTTGAAGAAACAATACATGGTGGTCACGTTCGAACAGATGAAGCAGCAGATCGAAGCAGCCGCGGCGAAGATGAAGGAGCAGCAGGAAAAGAGCCAGCCTGCGAGCGCTCCGCAACAACAGCCTTCGACGACCGATGTGAGTTTCCAGGTCCATGTACGGAATACGGGGCAGTCCAAGGATGTTTCGGGATTGAACGCGAACGAGTCGATCATGACGATGAACATGGATGCCACGGACAAGAGCTCCGGGCAGACCGGGTCGCTGGCGTTTACGAACGATATGTGGCTGGCGCCGGAGATTCCTGGCTACGACGAGGTGAAGGAGTTTTACCGGAAGTTTGCGCTGAAGATGGGCACAGTGTTCAGCAGCGCGATCAATCCGGCGATGCTGGCGCAGTATCAGGGTGCGAGCAAGGGAATGGCGGACATGGCTAAAGAGATGTCCAAGCTGAAGGGGACGCCGGTGCTGCAGGTGATGCGCATGGGAATGACGACAGACGGACAGCCCTTGCCTGCGGCGTCCGAGGCGCCTCTGCCGCCAACGCCTGCTGGACCTGCGATGCCGAGCGCGAGCGATGTAGCGAAACAATCGACTGCGTCGGCGATCAGCAGCAAGCTCGGCGGTTTTGGGCTGGGCGGATTTGGCCATAGGAAGCCCGATCCCGCACCTGCACCGGCACCGGCGGATAGTGCTGCCGGAGCATCCGCGGCACAACCGACATCGAGCGTGTTGATGGAGACGAATACGCAGATGGGGAATTTTTCACAGACAGTGAACGATATTAGTTTTGCGGTGCCTGCCGGATTCAAGCTGATACCCATGAGGGGCGGGAACTAAGCGCTCACTTATCGCTAGTGAGATGGTGCGGGCGGTTCGAGGACGCGGAGGACGACGATGGTCTCGTCGTCGAAGTGGGCGGTGCCGGCTTGAAAATCGGTGACCGCCTGCAGGATTGCGTCGACAGTGGATTGCGCGGTGGGGTGGTGCTGAGACTCGAGCAGTTGCTTGAGGCGTTCGTCGCCGAACATGTCGCCGGTGGCGTTGACGGCATCGACGATACCGTCGGAGAAGAAGACGATGAGGTCGCCGGGGCGGGTGGAGAGGGTGAACTCTTCGTATTCGGCGTTGGGGAAGAGGCCGAGGGGGAAGCCTTCGGCCTGGATGGTGCGGACGGCAGGGGGCTGCGTGGTGTCGGCGGGATTGACGGCGACGAAGAGGGGCTGGACGGAACCGGCGTTGGCGATCTGGAGGGTCTGGTTGCTGTCGTCCCAGACGGCCATGAGCATGGTGACGTATTGGGAGTCTAGCTTGCGTTCCTGCAGCTGGTCGTTGAGCGCGGCGAGCATGGCAGCGGGTGAGAGGTGCTGGGGCGCGAGGGAGCGGAGAATGCCGCTGGTGAGGGCGGCGTAGAGGGCTGCGGGGGCCGCCTTGCCGCTGACATCGCCGACGGCGAGGGCGGTGCGGCCGGGACCATAGTCGAGATAGTCGTAGACATCGCCTCCGATGGAGCGCGCGGCGACGAACTGGGCGGCGATCTCGGCTCGCTCGAGTTTGGGTGGACGCGAGGGCATGAGGCGGAGCTGGACCTGGCGGGCCATCTCCAGGTCGCGCTCCATGCGCTGCTCTTCCTCGTGGATGCGCTGATAGAGGCGAGCATTGGCGATGCTGATGGCGACCTGCGAGGCGAGGGTGGAGAGGGTGCGCTGGTGGTCCTCGTTGTAGTAGTTGACGCGGGTGTGTTCGAGGTCGAGGACGCCGATGACCTCGCCCTTGTAGACGAGAGGGACGGCGAGCTCGGAGCGGACTTCGGGGTTGGCTTCAATGTAGCGAGAGTCTTTGCGGACGTCGGGTGCGAGGACGGGTTGGCGAAGCTGGGCGGAGGTGCCGATGAGACCTTCGCCCAGCGCGATGACTCGTTCGCGGATGACGCGCTCGCCGAAGCGGGAGGAGAAGCTGTGCTCGAAGTGCTGGGTGCGGTCGTTCCAGAGGAGAATGCTGAACATCTGGAAGTCGATGACGCGCTTGAGCAGGTGGGCGATGCGCTCGAGGAGATCGTTGGGGTCGAGGATGCTGGTGATCTCGCGGGAGATTTCGTTGAGGACGCCGAGGGTCTGGGCCTGGCGGGAGACGCGGGTGTAGAGGCGGGCGTTCTCAACCGCGATGGCCATGCGGGAGGCGACGAGCTCGAGGAGGCGCTGGTGTTCGAGGGTAAAGTAGGCCGGCGTTTCGGACTGGAGATCGAGGACGCCGATGACCTTGTTCTTGATGATGAGGGGGACGGCGAGCTCGGAGCGGACGTTGGGGTTGGCGTCGATGTAGTTGCCGGTTCTGGTGACGTCTTCGATGAGGAGAGATTGACGCTGCAGAGCGGCCTGACCGACGACGCCGCGCCCGAGCTTGATGCGCATGCGCTCGATCTCGCTGGTGTGGCCGATCTGGAAGCGCATGCGAAGATCTTCGGAGCGGTCGTTGATGAGGAGGATGGCGAAGATTCTGTAGTCGATGACGGCGCGGACGAGGTCGGCGACGCGGTGCATGAGGGTGTTGAGGTCGAGGGTGGTGTTGAGGGCGTCGGCCAGTTTGTGGAGGAAGTCGACCTGGAGGGGTTCGACGCGAATTTTTGGGTCGGGGGCGTGGGGGTGGAAGAGGCTGGGCGCGGTGGGGCGGTAGTCGCCTTCGAAGGTGTGTCCGGGTGGGGGCGCTTCGGTGGGGAGGGCTTTGGGGCTTTGCGGTTTGTTGGGCGAAGGCATTCTGCTTTGGTGTTGATCTTACCGGGTGGGGTTGGGTTTGGGGAGTGCCTTGGAAGTGCAGGGAGCAGGGAAGAGGGAGTAGGGAGTAGAAACCGCCGCTGGGCTGCGGCGGTTCTAGAGGCTGCGTTCGGATGGTGATTAATAGCCGGCGGTGGACGCGGGTGCAGTGGCGTGGCCGGCGAGTTCGGCGACGATCTTGACGCTGGCGCTGGCGCCGATGCGGGAGGCACCGGCACGAAGCATGGTGGTGGCGTCGGCGAGAGAGCGGATGCCGCCGGAGGCTTTGACGCCGGCGCGATGTCCGGCTACTCCGCGAAGAAGGGCGATGTCGTCCGCGGTGGCTCCGCCGGTGGAGAATCCGGTGCTGGTTTTGAGGAAGTCGGCTCCGGCAGAGAGAGCGATCTCGGAGGCGCGCAGTTTTTCTTCGAAGGTGAGGAGGCAGGTCTCGAGAATGACTTTGACGATGCCACCGTGAGCGTGGGCGAGCTCGACGACGCCACGGATGTCCTGGCGGACGGCTTCGTAGTCGGAGGACTGACCGGATTTGAGGAGGCCGACGTTGAGGACCATGTCGACATCGTGGGCGCCGAGTTTCAAGACGCGGGCGGTTTCGTCGCGCTTGGAGGCGGAGAGGGTGGCACCCAGGGGGAAGCCGATGACGACGCCGACGGGAATGCCGGTGCCCTGGAGAGCAGCCGAGGCGATGGCGACCCAGGTGGGATTGACCATGGCGCAGGCGAAGCGATGCTCGGCGGCTTCGTGGCAGAGTTGGAGGACCTGGGTGCGGGTCGCGTCGGGTTTGAGGAGCGTGTGATCGAGAACGGCGGCGAGATTCTGCGGAGAGGAAAGGGTATGAGCGGTGAAGGCTGCGGCGTCGAATTGCTCGGGGCCATTGGGGAGGGTATCGGAGATGGACAACGTGTTCAAAAGCTTGCTCCTTGGCGACGGGAACCCGGTCGCCGGGTTACTTTTTATCATACCGGGATAAAGACTGTTTGACAGGGGTACCCCCACCCCGTCTAATGCGCCCAAAGTCTTGATTCCTTGCGAGTTGACCCTGGACTTCTTTCTCAACTGCGTTCCGTCTGTTTTTTGCCCGGGGCTTTCAGGGGTTCAGAAATGTCAAGTTCGTGGAGATGGTTATTGTCTTGTCCAGACAAGGTCTTCGTTGTTGCGGCGGAAGATCATGGAGTCAACTTTGCCGCTGTCGTTGCGGTGGAAGAGGCGGCGGCCTTCGCTGCCTGGACGGAAGAAGAGATCGGGCAATTCGGGCTCAATGAGAATTTTCGGGATACTGCCGCGGTGGATATACAGCTTGTCGCCTTCGCGGAAGACGGTGAGGGTTTGACCTGGACTTAGTTTGTAATTCCCAACGTACTCGTCCAGGCGGCCTGTCTCGATTTTTCCGATGGGTGGGTCCTCGTAATAACGAAGCAGCTGTCCGGCGACGATCTGCCAGCGTCGGTTACGAAAGAGCCAGGTGTCGGTGCCGTGATAGCGGGCGCGCAAAACCTTGCCGAAAACGGTTTCGGTTTCATCGAGATCGTACGAGAGGACGGCGGTCTCTCCGTGAATGCGGGTCTGCGGCTTCACAACCTTGATGGTTCCGGAGTAGCCCTGGGGCATGGGAGCAATGGTCGCGATCAGGGCTGCTTTGTCCATGGTCTTTCCGGTTTCGTCGGTGTAGATGGCGTCTTCGGCGAAGCAGGCTTTCCAGGGGGCTTGGTTACCGATTGCGATCGAGTCGACGAGTTGCTGGGTGCGAAGGACTAGTTCGGCCTGGGTGATAATCTTTGTTTCGGCCTGGGTGGCGGGAACAGCAACGACAAAAAGAGCGAAGGCGAGGCAGACCAGGTTGAGTCTCTGAAGCTGTCCTTGATTTTTCATCTGTGTCATTTATGTGTTCCTCTTCCATCTGTTTTACTCTGCGCCGATCTTTGTGCGTGGGTCTTTGCCGGTTGACGGACATCTAAATGAGGAGCAGATGTGGAGGGTGGATGGAAGGATTGAGGTTGTCGGTGCTGGACCAATCGCCGGTAGCGGCCGGGAGTACGCCAGGGCAGGCTTTGCAGAATTCGATTGCGCTGGCGCGCCTGGTGGATGGGTTGGGATATACGCGATTCTGGATGTCGGAGCACCATGCGATGGATACGCTGGCGTGTACGGCTCCGGAGGTGATGCTGGCGAGGATTGGGGCGGAGACGAAGCGGATTCGGATTGGATCGGGCGGGATTATGTTGCCGCATTACACGCCGCTGAAGGTGGCGGAGTGTTTTCGGATGCTGCATGCGCTGTATCCGGGGCGAATCGATCTGGGGATTGGGCGAGCTCCCGGGGGCGGGCCGATTGAGGCGCTGGCGCTGAAGCGCGAACGGAAGACGAAGACGCTGGATGATTTTCCCGAGCAGGTGAGCGAGCTGCTTGCGTTTCTGAATCATGGCGAGACGCCGGGACATTCGTTTCCGGCGGGACATCCATTTGCAGGAATCAGAGTCTCGCCGGAGATGCCGGGCGGACCGGATGTGTGGATGCTGGGGTCAAGTATGTGGAGCGCTGCGGCGGCAGTGGAGTTTGGATTGCCTTATTCGTTCGCGCATTTTTTTTCGCCGGTACACACGCGGGCGGCGATTGAGACTTACCGGCGGGGATTTAGGGCGAGTGCTTATCGGAGCGCGGCAGAGGCTTCGGTAGCAGTGGGCGTGGTGTGCGCGGAGAGCGAGGAGGAGGCGGATTTTCTGGCTTCGAGTGTGCGGCTGCTGCAGCGGAGGATCCGGCAGGGAGACCGGCGGCCGGTGGCTTCTCCTGAGGATTCGACGCGGGAGTTGAAGCTGCTGGGGACGATGCCGATGGAGGAGGGTGAGTGGCCGCGATATTTTGTGGGGACGCCGACGCGCGTAAAGCAACAATTGGAGCAGATGGCAGGGGAGTTGGGGATCGGCGAGCTAATTGTGAATACGATTGTGTGGGAGCAGGCGAAGCGGCTGCGGAGTTATGAGTTGCTGGCTCGTGAGTTTGGCCGGTGAAGCAGTGACTGGAAACCGCAACGGATGGGCGGCTTGGATAGCGAACGCGCAGATGACGATCAGGGCAGATAGTAGAAGGGGTTGGGGAGCTTGACGCTGATCTCGGCCCCGGCGGAGCCGTTGAGATCGCTCCACTGGTCGCCGACGCTGAGGATAATGCGGTAGTGCTGGTCGACGATCTTCTGTCGCTCCTCGGATTTGTATTCCGTGGTATCCATATTGCGCTGTGATTCGTCGCGAAGAGTGAGGCCCTGCCAGCCCTTGTAGCCGGCCAGCATGAGGTTGCGCGCGGTGGCTTCGGTCTGGTCGTCGAGCGCGCCTTTGACTCCGGCGCGACCAGTGATGAAGAAGACGGCAACATCGGCCGCGCGTGCCTGGTTGAAGAGCGCGAGGGTTCCAGGGATCGGGATCGACGCATCGGTCGAGACCAGCCACTGGTTGTACATGGGACTGATGTAGCCGAAGTCTTCACGTTTCTCTTCGCAGTAGGACGACAGGCTGGTTTCGTCGATATCGAGAACCATCGCGAGTTTTTCGCCGGGCTTGCGGGTGGCGGCGAGGCGTTTGAGTTCGGTCTGAGCGCGAGCAGTTTGTGTGGCGAGATCATTCCAGTAACAAAAGGAACTGAGAATGCAGTCGGCGTAGTCGGCTATGCGATAGCGAGCGATGTCGAGATTGGCAGGCTCGTTCATGGTGATGAAGCCGGCTTGGGCGCGGGCGATTCTGGTGGTCTGCTCGGCTTGTTGCGCGCTTGGCCGGGGATGGAGGAGCGGCCGCGAGGGTATGGGCGAGTCCGCTGTGTGACCGCATGTCACCGGGACTTGCTGACAGAGAACTGCGGGTGTCGACAAGAGCAAGATGGAGGCGAAGGAAACGAGGCGTCTACGGGTCACGGAGAACTCTCCTGTTGGCGAATTTAGGAGCGATAGCTAGGATGCAGGTTTCGATTAGTGGCCCGCGACCTCGCTGGGAAAGATGCGGATGTCGTCGACGCCGCGGTAGCGCTCGGCGTAGTCCATGCCGTAGCCGATGACGAACTGGTTAGGGATCTTGAAGGCTACGTAGTCGGCTTCGATGGGGACGAGGCGGCGCTCGGGCTTGTCCAGGCAGGTGGCGATTTTGAGCGATGCGGGTTTGTGCTGGAGCATGAGGCCGCGGAGATAGCTGAGCGTGAGGCCAGTATCAAGAATGTCTTCGACGAGGATGACGTGTTTGCCTTCGATGGGATTGTCGATGTCCTTGATGAGCTTGACGGCGCCGGAGGAGACACGGGCGCGGCCGTAGCTGGAGACGGCGACGAAGTCAAAGGTGTTGTCGACGCCGATGGCGCGGGCGAGGTCGGCGAGGAAGATGGCTGCGCCTTTAAGAACGCCGATGAGGACGATCGACTGGCCCTTGTAGTCGGCGGTGATCTGCGCGCCGATTTCGCGGGTGCGGTCGGCGATTTGTTGTTTGGAGATGAGGACTTCCATTCCTGCGGCGGGGGGAAAGACGGGAGTGCTAGTGGGCATAAGGTAGCGTAGCGCGAGTAGGGCGCCGAGGGAAAGGCCGCTATACTTGAGCCAGCGAGGATTATGTTTCCCTATATCGATATTGGCCCGATACACCTGGGTACGTTTGGGTTGTTGTTGTGGCTGGCGGCGGTGGCAGCGACGGTGGTGCTGCATAAAAACTTTGTTCGCAATGGCGTGGATGCCGATGCGCTGAGCGTGGTGGCGTTTGTGGTGATCGCTGGAGTGATTGGGGCGAAAACATGGCATGAACTGCAGAATGTTGACGACCTGAAATATGCGCTGAAGACGATGGGAGCGCCCGGGTGGAAGCATCCGCTGGATGTGGCGATGGAGTTTCTGCACTGGTTTCAGGCGGGATTTGCGTGGTTCGGGGGAATGCTGGCGGGAATCGCAATGCTGGCATGGCAGGGAAGCCAGGTTCGCTTCAAGGGGCCTTCGGAGAAGACTGCGGGCCGACGGGTCGGCGTTTGGCGGATGCTGGATCTTGCGGCTCCTGCGGCAGCGATTGGGTATGGCGTGGGGCGGATTGGGTGTTTGACTTCAGGCGATGGGGACTACGGGATCAACACGACATTGCCGTGGGGCGTGCATATGGCGAAGAATGCACTGGTGCCGCCGACTCCTCCGACTGCGCTGGTGCAGCCTACGCCGGTGTATGAGCTGCTGTTTTCGCTGGCGCTGGCCTGGCTGCTGTGGCGGTTGGGGAGCAAGACCCGGCCAGTGGGATGGTTGACGGGACTCTATCTGGTGTTGAGTGGACTGGGTCGATTTTTAGTGGAGTTTGTGCGGATCAATCCGAAGCTGTATCTGGGAATGAGCAATGCCCAGGTGGCGGCTCTGGGATCGGTGGTGATGGGCGCGGTGGTGATGCTGGTGGCGCGGCGGAGCAGTGTTGTTGTGACGCAGGTGGCTGAGCTGAGTTGATAGCACTCTTAGTGGGTCCTAATGAGAATCGGCTCATTTCTATATTCCGCGGGAATCCTGTCGTCAATATCTTCTGATAGAAACGACGATAATTCTTGAACATTCGCAATCTGCACCAAAGTGTTCATAGGCCGCGGCTAATTTGGGCAGCGTGTTTTTTTTTTGCGAGCCTCTCGATTGCGGTGCGATTGGGGCCAGATAGAGAACTCGGGAACCTATGAATCATCGAGAACTTCCGGAAATCAAATGACGTGAGAGATTGTTTCTTCGCGCTTCATGAGGAATCACGTCAGATTTTTTAGTCAAGTGGCTGCCTATTTGTTCAGGTCGGCGGGTCTGTAGATGCCGAGATCGATGGATTGAATCAAGATGGAGCGCGCCCTGATGACGAACTTCTGGTTGCCAGGTTCGATGCGATCTACCTGGCGGTCGAAGAGAACCGGGCTCTGCATCGGATTAGTGGGACTGGGATGGAGAAAAGCATGCATACCCGCGATAGCCAAGTTGTGGCGCTTGATCATCGAGTGGTATCCGATCCAGTCGTTGACAAAGCAGAAGGCAAAAGAAGCCACAAGGGCGCCGAGATAGAGGCGCCTGGCAACGATTGTGTCTTTGGCTGGTTGGAGGAATTCATCGGCGAGAAAGATATAGGCGAAGATGAGCAAGAGATCTGAGTAGATGCGATAGCGGGAAGATAGGCTTTGGACAACGCCGAAGTCGGAGCGAAGACCGGAAACTGCAATGCCGGTAAGCAAAACAAATAGGCAGGCAGCGGCGAGAAAAGGATTTCGGCGATGGTATCCACGGTGGATGGCATAACCGATTCCAAAAAGAATAATAATGCCGAAGACCATAGCTGCACCGTGAAAAGGGATGTGAGTGGGGCTTTCTGCCGCGGACCCAACGAACGAGAGGAAGTACAAAAGATTGAAATGGAACAGCACTGCAAATACAGATTGACCTGGAACACTCTGGGAGGACTGGTGGTTGTAACGAAAGAAATAAATTCCGGTCAACAATGCGGAGAGGCACAACCATAGGATCGCGAGGTGCCAGCGCTTTTGATAGAACAAGATTAATAACCCGACCGGAACAGCCATAAAACCATTACCCGAAGTAAACACAGCCAGTGCTAACAAAAGGAGAGCCCAGGTTGCAGACCTGCGGTCTTTGCGAAGGAGGAAGTAAAGGGAAAAGAGGGAAAATGGGACGACGGGGATGTTTTGTAGAGTCGTGGTGGGCCAAGTCAAATTTTCGTAGTACTGCAACTGAAATAGCAAGAAGATCACCGGCAAAAATAAAGTAAGACGACGAAAATCGTCCTGCAGCTGTGGAAAAAGCATCTTCCAGAGTGCTACCCCCAGTAGCAAAACTGATAGATTGCCGATTGCGATCATGAGCACGAAATTCACATGGCCAAGAAGGTCGAACTCTGTCACGACGAACCAATGTTCGAAGATGAGTTTGTATTCGTTGTGTTGGGCGGTAAAGATGTAAAGAACCTTACCGCTCGCGCTTGGTAGCTGCGAGTAATGGTTGAGAAAACTCAGGATACTGTCGTAGTCGTCCAGGATTGGCAGGTTGAGAATAGTCCGCGCAAGTAAGTAATAAAATATGCAAGGAACTAAAAATGCGACTCCATAGACGAGGATCTGTCTGAAAAACAAACGGTTTTTCGTTTGAGACATATAAAGATTATAGGGACGATGAAGAGCATTGGCCAGGCACTGAAATTTAGATTTTCTGGAAGTCAGGGATCGTATGTTTCACTAACCATCGCATTCACGTTGAATAATTAGGAGAAGCAGAAATCGTTATTTTGGAAATCGACAGGCGACTCCCGGTGAAATGTGACCGGCAAGCGGCCGGTTGTGGTGGGTTTGACGTTTGGATATCTCTTCGCGAATGGGTTGTTGTGGAACGGCGAAGAAGGCGGTTGAAATGAGACCCGCCGATGATTGCTCCAAGGATGGTGCTACCCAGAAGAGCCACAGTTGACTGACGACCCGGCCGTTGACGAAGATCGCGGGCCGATCGATGCCCCTTGCCCCTGTAGGCAGGTACAAAGGGTTTGGCCCTACGGTACCTACGATATGGCGGGCAATGTCCGCGAGCGGCTTGTCAACGCAGACTGCCGCGACCACCGGTTCCTTCTGGCGGGCTCGTGGAAGTCTCCTTCGTACCTTTGTTACGATCCGGAAGCGCTCTCGCTCTTCGATCGCTCGGACGCGAACGGTCTTCGCTGCGTCAAGAACAGCAGCGCGCTGCCAGAAATGACCCTCACGGCGATCAAGCATTTGGAAGCGCGATATTTTTTAAGTAAAAGTCAGTTTCGGATGATGTCTTTCACGCCTATCAGCTTCTTCTCTATGTTCATTCGAATGCTTCAGGGGACCTGTTGGATAACGAGCATAGTCCGGTCGTCCTGCGGACTGGCTCCCTGACAAAACTGCTCAACGGCGTTGAAAACTGAAGCAACCGGATCGTGAGTGCGGATTAGATCATCGAGCTGCGGCGCGCCGAATTGGATTCCCTGCGCATCCTCGGCTTCGGTGATGCCGTCTGTGACCAGGACGAGGCGGTCGCCAGCCGAAAGGGTCAGGTTGATGACGTGGAATTGCGCGAAGTCAAGCAATCCAACCGGGAGATCGCCATCGCTGATGGTTTCGACCGTTCCTCCGTTGCGAACGATCATCGGCGCAACGTGTCCTCCGTTGACCAATTCAATCTGCGCCGAACCCGACCCCGAATGGGTGTAGCGGAGCGCGACCATCGTTACATACTTCTCTCCAGGTGTCCGGGCGCAGACCGAAGCGTTGAGCGATTCGATAGACTCGAGGAGCGTCAAGCCCCTGGCAGCTCCGAGGCTGGTCTGTGCGTGGAACATTCCCTGCACCATCGAGGCTAGCAGCGCGGCAGGAATGCCCTTGCCGCAGACATCCGCGAGGATCGCGACGAAGCCGTCAGGAACCGCAATCACGTCATAGAAGTCGCCCCCTACGCCGGTACAGGGGATCGTGCGGCCCGCGAGATGGGCGAAGGCGAACTCGGGCAGCGTCTGCGGGATGATTTGGCTCTGTATCGATGCGGCTATCTGCAGCTCTTTTCGCAGCAACGCGGACTGACGCTCATTCTCGATCAAACGCAGATTCTCGAGCAGCGTCGCCGCCTGGTGAGCGATCGCATGAAGGATTTGTTTGCCTGTGTTGTTGAACTCGTGATTTTGGAAGTGGCTATCGAGATAGAGGAGACCGAGCAGGGTTTCCGAGCCCTGGCAGCGGAGCGGAATTGCAATGACGCTGCGAATCGCGTTGGCCACAAGGCTTTCGCGTTCCGAAGCGATCTCTTCGGTCACATCGGAGACGATGAAATCTAGTTGAGACTGAGCCGCATCTCGAACGATGGAGTACGAGATTGAGGGCTCTCCCGTGATTTCGTTTCCGTACTTATCGCGTCCGCATTCCACGCGAAACCCGTTAGCGCTCTCGCCGAGGAAAACAAAGCCGCGTTCTGCGCTGGTCAGGCGAATGCTGTATTCGAGCATCGTGCGCAGTACGTCGTTACTCGCATCAAATGTGCTCAAACTCTGAGCGGCCTGGAGAAACAGCGAGAGCTTCTCCAGATCGTTATCGCCTGCCGAGAGTTTTCCGGTTTGCGAAAGTCGCGTGAGCAACGTGCGCGTCGCACTCTGCTCTCCGTCTTCAAACACGAGCAGATCGGGTCTGCCACCAAGACTGATCGAATCCCCTGAAAGGAGAGGCGCACTCGTGATCCGCACCCCATTGACGAACGTTCCGTGCCTGCTGCCCTGATCGCGAATGATATAGCCGTTGCCGTCGCGCTCGATGCAGGCATGTTCCCGGGAAACCTGAGGATGAGAGATTAAGAGGCTGCGATCCGCACCACGCCCAATTGTGAATGGGACGGTATCGATCCGGAGATGGCGCCGTGTGCCTTCGGCCTCGAGCACGAGACGGGCGGTGGGTGTTGGGATCATACTCATAGGCGTCACAAGGGCTGGTCTTCCATGACTCGCTTCGAACGAAGGTAGCTGTCCAAAACCGTACGAATAACTGCTAACTGTATCTGCTGCGCGTTCAAAGGCCAGCCGATCAGGGCTGGCCTTTCTCCTATGCTATTGATTCCGGGATTGGTGCGGAGGAGGGGACTTGAACCCCTATGCCTTGCGGCGCTAGCACCTCAAGCTAGTGCGTCTGCCAATTTCGCCACCTCCGCGTTAGGTCTCGACGCTGATTGGCGTGAGTGCGGTGAGCAATCCGAAGGCTAGTATAGCATTCCGCATGAGCGAATCCGGCATAACCGGGTTGAGAGATGCCGACAGATTTATCGTTGTGAGGAGAGTGCGGTTGGCGGAACTTCGGAAGTCGTGGAAGGAGCCGCGGCGGCACGTTTTCTCTTCTTGACCGGAGGAGCGGCATTGGGTGGGCGCTGCTTGCCGCTTCCGTTGCCGTTCTTCTTCCTGTCGCTGGTCTCGATCACGGCACGCATCCAGTAGTTGCCCTCGGCGTCGACTTCGATGCCGTGAACTTCGCGCTCGAAGCCGGGGAAACGCTTGCCGAACTCCTCAACCGCGAGGATGAGTTTGATGACGGGGCTTTCGGCAGAGCCGAGGCGCTCCCCGGGCATGGACATAGGGATGCCGGGAGGGTAGGGGACGAGCATGACGGCGGCGATGCGGCCGGGCATCTCGGTGAAACGGACTTTCTCGGTCTCGTGGCGAAGAAGTTTCTGGTAGGTCTGCGCGGGGGTGAGGACGGGGTCGAAGTCTTCGTCGCAGGCGTCGTTGACGAGGCCGGAGAGGTTGAGCTGGATCATGGCGGCATGCATCTCGTCGGAGAGTTCTTTGAGGGTGACGTTGCGATAGCGCGCGGGATATCGGGAGACCAGCTCGGGGAGGGCCTCTTCGAGCGAGGCTTCGGAGTCGTAGAGGCGCTTGAACTCGAAGAGGTTTTCGAGCAGCGCGCCCCATTTTCCTTTGGAGGTGCCGACGGAGAAGAGGACGAGCACGGTGTAGTCGCCGGTGCGGGCAATTTCGACGCGGCGGCCGTCGAGAAATTCGGTGATGATGGCGGCGGGGATGCCCCAGTCGCTGACGATACCCTGGGCGTTGACGCCGGGCGTGAGGATGGTGACCTTGGTGGGGTCGAGCATGCAGTAGCCGTCGGCGATGTCGTCATCCTGATAGCCGTGCCACTCTTCGCCGGGCTTGAGGGTCCAGGCGCTGGAGCGGTTGGTGAGCAGGCCATCGGCGGCTTCTTCGAGGAGGTAGGTCTTGCCGTCGAAGGGATCGAAGACGGACTCGGGCTGATAGAGGCGGAAGAACCAGCCCTGCTCGGCGGCGCGGAGACGGTGGCCGATCGACGACATGGCTTTGCGGAAGCTGATCGCGTCCTGCAGGGTTTCGCTCATCAGGGTAGGGCCGGCGGGCTCGTCCATCATGGCGGCGGCTACGTCGAGACTTGCGATCAGCGGATAAAACGGAGATGTCGTTCCGTGCATCATGAAGGACTCGTTGAACTGATCGTAGTCGAGCGGCGCGCGGGGACTGAGCTTGACGTGAATCATCGAGGCCATGGAGAACGCGGCGAGCATCTTGTGCGTGGACTGCACGGCGAAGATGGTGGGGCGATCGGGCAGGTCGTCGGGGACGCCCATTGCGAAGCGGCCCTGGTAGATCTCGTGAAATTTGGCGTAGGCGTACCAGGCCTCGTCGAAGTGGATGCGGGGCACGGATTTGGCGAGCTCGGTGACGACTTTATTGACGTCGTAGCAGAGGCCGTCGTAGGTGGAGTTGGTGACGACGGCGTAGGTGGGGTTCTGGTTGGCGACGCCGGTGGTGAGTGGGCTCTTGTCGATGAGGCCTCGGATATATTCGGGGCTGAAACGCTTGAGCGGAACGAGACCGATCATGCCGAAGCCGTTGCGGGTAGGCTTCATGTAGACAGGGCGCGCGCCGGTGACGGTGAGAGAGTGGCAGATGGACTTGTGGCAGTTTGCGTCGGCGAGGACGATGTCGTCCTGCGCGATGACGCCGTGGCCAACGATCTGGTTGGAACTGGAGGAGCCGCTGAGGACGTAGAAGGTCCAGTCGGCGCCGAAGATTCGGGCGGCGTTGCGCTCGGATTCGCCGGGAGGCCCGAGGTGGTCGAGCCAGGAGCCAAGCGGCGAGGTGGAGATGCCGAGGTCCGAGCGCATGATGTTTTCGCCGAAGAACTTGTGGAACTCCATGCCGACGGGATGCTTGAGAAAAGCGACGCCGCCCATGTGGCCCGGGGCGTCCCAGGAGTAGGCGCCCTGGTCGTTATATTTTTTAAGTTCGCGGAAGTAGGGCGGCAGGAGCTGCTCGTGGTAACGCTCGACGGCGAAGTCGACGCGGTTGGCGATGAAGGCTGGCGTGTCGCCGAAGAGGTGGATGTACTCGTGGACCTGCTTGACGACTTCGAGGGGGAGTTCGCTGACCAGGGTGCGGTCGGCGATGAGGAAGATGGGAACCTTTTTATTGCGGCGACGGACGGCGCGGAGGATGGCCAGGGCAGCCCCTTCGGCGAACTGGTTTTCTCCTTCGAGGTCCCAGTCGAGAAGGATGGCGGAGTGCGACGGGTCGGAGGTGACGAGGGACAGGCCGTCTTCCGGCGTCGATGTTCGGACAACTTCGTAGCCTTCGAGACGAATGGCCTCGACCAAACGCTCCATGGCTCGATCGGAGACCGATTCTGTGCCACCTACTTCGCTTGCAATCAATAAAACCCAACGGCCTTCGCTCATCGCCCTCTCACTTCTTCCTTATCGTATAGCGATTTGCCCCTGGACATATTAACAGTCTGGATATGTTGCGATTCCTGGTGTCCGGGGACGGGGAAAAAAGGCGTAACAATAATAAGAGGGATAAAGGCTGATTGAAGGAGAGGAGATGCGCAGGGAAGTCTTTTGTGAGCGTGGGTGCGATTCGAGCGGGAGAGTTGCGGTTTTTTAGATTGAGCATTCCAATTTGTAACTTGGAAAAGAACATATAGGTACATTTGCCAGGAATAGAGCCATGAATCGACGATTGTTTTTGCGGAATGCAAATCTCGCGGCGATGTCTTTCGCTGCGGGCGGCGGATTGCTGGGGTGCGTGAAGCGGCCGGTCGGCACGGTGATCGCGGCGGGAGCTCTGCCGATGAACCTTCCTGAGACGGCTTGTCAGTTGCCGCGGGTGCGGGTGTCGGCGGACCGGGAGATCCGGACGGTGGTAGGGTTGCGTCCGTATCGGCCGTCGGGGTTTCGGGTGGCGAAGGAGATGATTGGCGAGACTGCCGTGGTGCATAACTACGGACATGGAGGCGGTGGAATTACCTTGAGCTGGGGAACGTCGAAGCTGGCTGTCGACCTGGGATTGCCCGGGCACATGGGACCGGTGGCGGTTTTAGGGTGTGGCGCTGTGGGATTGGCCACGGCAAGACTGGCGCAGGAGGCCGGATTTGATGTGACGATTTACGCGAAGGCGCTACCGCCGGAGACGACTTCGAATATCGCGGGTGGACAGTGGCTGCCGGTGAGTGTGTATGACCCGGACAGGACGCTGACGCCGGAGTTTACGCAGCAGTTTGTGGCTGCCGCGCAGTACGCATATCGGCGGTACCAGATCATGATGGACCCGAAATACGGGATTCGCTGGATGCGGAACTACCAGATGTCGGACACGCCATGGCATCCCCAGAGCAATTCGGGCCGGGATGCTTTGCTTCAGGGGCTGCTGCCGGAGGTCAAGGATTTGCCGGCGGGAACGCACTCGTTTGGGAACAAGTTTGTGCGGCAGTTCGATGGAATGATCGTTGAGCCTCCGATTTACTTGCCGGCGATGCTGACGGACGTTCGGATTGCCGGCGGCAAAATTGTGGTGCGGGAGTTGAAGAGTCTGGATGAGGTTCGCGGGCTGCGGGAAAAGCTCGTGTTCAACTGCACGGGACTGGGCGCTAAAGCGCTGTTTGGCGATGAGGAGTTGACGCCGCTTCGTGGGCAGTTGACGATTCTGCTGCCTCAGCCTGAGGTGACCTACGCGACGGCTTATCAGAATACGTATATGTTTTCGCGGCGGGATGGGGTGCTTCTGGGCGGGACGCATGAGATGGGAGACTGGAATCTTCAGCCGGATTTGGTTACCAAGGCGGCGATTCTGGAGAAACAGGCGAAGCTGTTTGAGGGGATGCGGGATTGCTGAGAGTCGCGAATCGATCGCTAGTGTGGTGAGTCTGAAGTTCGATGCCTATTTGTACGTGGCTGAGGTATTGCGACCTTGAGCAAACCGCAGGTCCTTCGACTCCCCTTCGGCAAGCTCAGGGTCGCTCAGGATGACAAAGTTTATGACAAGAACCTCTGAGACGGGACGCTAGAAGTAATTGGCTAGATCGGTGAAGGCAGCCAGTTCGAGGAGGTGCTGACCGGCGGGGGGCTGGTTGACGATCTCGTGCTCGAGCACCCAGGTGAAGTCGTGTGGGATGAAGATGGCGTGAAGGCCAGCGGCGAGGGCGGGATTGATGTCGGAGCGTGGGCTGTTGCCAATCATCCAGGTATTGCAGGCCTCGCAACCGTGCTGTGCCGTCAGAGAGAGGTAAGCTTCGTGGTGCTTTTCAGGCAGGACTTCGACGGCGCTGAAGTGGGAGGCGACGCCGGAGCGCTGGAGTTTGTCCGTCTGTTCTTCGGGATTGCCTTTGGTGACCATGATGAGACGGTGGCGGGTGGCGAGCTCGGCGAGTGTCTGAGCGACGTTGGGAAGGAGCTCGATCTCCTGATCGGCTATGGATTGGGCAAAGCTTTCGATGCGGCGGCGCTTCTCGTCGGTCAGGGGAACGTCGGTGAGCTGTTCGAAGCAGGTGACAAGAGAACGGCGAAAGCTGCGGAGGCCATACCCGTGGGACTGGATGGTTGCGTGCTCGACGCGGTTGAGGTGTCCGCGGACCTCTTCGGGGGTGTGGACGCGGTGATCGAGGTAGGAGATGAAGCTGGTAATGGCCCGCTCGAAGTAGATGTTGTTCTCCCAGAGGGTGTCATCGGCATCGATAAGGAGGGTTTGATTGGCGAGGCGGCCTAGCGGCTGGTCCGGGGCCTGGGATGAGGAGGGCACGAACTGATTATAAGGCGGTTCGAAGGAGAGGATTACCAAGGTGGCGGTGGGGATGCCACGGTTGGGGGATGTCTGGTCCGGTGGGGCTGTGGGAGATTGGAAGCAATGGTCGATGCAGAGGTTGCGAGACTGGATGTAGCGAATATGAAACGGGCGACTCACGATCGAAAGGCTTCCGCCGATGTTGGATATCGAGTGTGGAATCCCTTCGAGGCTGAGCTTCGAACCGACGCGAGTGGCCGGCATGATGAGGTCGCCAAGGGCTTTACCCGCGCTTTAGATGTCTTCGATCGATAACCGGCAAGGACAGAAGGCGAAGCAAACGTATGATTCCGGTGATAGGCCAGAGGTTCGGGCCGTACGAGATCCTGGGCAAACTGGGTGGCGGAGGGATGGGCCTCGTCTTCCGGGCGTGGGATGAACGCCTGCACCGTGAAGTGGCGATCAAGCTGCTGTACGACGACTATAAGATGCCGGGGATACGGGAACGTTTTTTACAGGAAGCGCGGGCAGCTTCGGCGCTGAACCACCCAAATATCTGCACGATCTTCGATATTGGCGAACAAAACCGTAATCCTTATCTGGTGATGGAGCTGTTGGAAGGCGAGACGGTAAAGGACCGCATCGCCCGCAGAACACTTTCGGCGGAAGAGATTGTCCGTTACGCGATGGAGATAGCCGATGCGCTGACTGCCGCCAATGCCAAGGGAATCGTGCATCGCGATATCAAGCCGGCAAACATCTTTCTGGTGACGATGCCGAACGGCAAGTGCCAGGCGAAGGTGCTGGATTTCGGTTTGGCAAAGGTTGGGCAGGAGGAGAGAGGCAGACGGGAAGCGCGATCGCTGAGTCTGACCTCCGCCGGCGCGACGGTGGGAACGCTGGCCTATATGTCTCCGGAGCAGGCGCGCGGCGAGTCGTTGGACATACGGTCCGATTTATTTTCGCTGGGAATCGTCCTCTATGAAATGGCGACGCGACAGGTGCCCTTTCGAGGGGCGACCAGCGCGCTGATGTTTGTACAGCTATTCACTCACACTCCGGAACCGGTGCGCGATTGGAACGAGTCAATTCCGCGCGATCTGGACAAGGTCATTCAGAAGCTGCTGGCGAAGGACTGCAAGAAGCGATTTCAAACCGCGGAGGAGTTGCGCGACGCCTTGATAAAAGTCCGAGACAAACTGGGCCGTACCAGTTGGCTCGGCAAAGGCGAGGCAGGGATTCCTTTAGTGCGCGCACATGATCCCGTAGCCTGGAAGAGGGGGACAAGGCGCGCAACATTTCAGGTGCCGGAGCCGGGCTCCAGCCCCGGTGGGAGGCTGATCCAGCTGCACGGCGCGGATCATGGCAGCGTAGGAATGTCGGCGATGCATTTTTTACGCGATACAGCGGTTGCTGTCGACAGCGGAGAGACGCCGGCTAAACTGCACACCGTTCAACGTTTATTGACGGAGAGCAGGTTCGCTTCGGTCGTAACTTTGCAGAGGGTGGCGGTGACGGAGCCGGAGGTCGATCCTGAGTTCGACATTGATGAGCAGGATTTCGGAGTGGCAGCCCTTGAGAATATGGTCGAGGAGGACGACGTTCAGGAGTTGATTGAAGCGTCCTCGGAGATAAGCGCGCGAACGCAGTTCCGGATGGTAGTTGGAGCGGCTCTGATCCTTGCGGGGGTCGTGGTGGTGGCATTGGTTTGCAGCGGCATCTTTCGGCCGCTTGTTCTAGGGCCAAACGATCATCTGTTGTTAACCGTTGTGCAAAACAAGACCGGGGACGAGTCGCTGGATGGGACGATCGTGCAGGGGCTTGAAATCGCGCTTAACCAATCAAGATCTCTGAATGTGCTGGGAGGCGAGGCCTATCGGGCGGGGTTGCGGCAGGTGGCGGTCGAAGGCAGTTCCACCGATATGGTTCCTGAGCAGCGGGTCGCTCAGGACGTTGGAGCAAGAGTGTATCTGTATGGCGAAATCAGAGGAACGAAGGCGCCGTACACGATCAGCGTCGACGTGCTGAAGGCGGACTCAAACGATAAGGTGGAGACGCTGAAGGAGACGGCAGCAAGCCGGGAAGAGATTCCCGCGGCGATCGACAGACTGGCGCAGGACATACGGGTCGAAGTGAGTGAAGACAGCAAGGCCGAAGAGCGCCTTAGCGTTCCATTCGGACAGGAAGGGACGGCAAACGTCGAGGCGTTGCATGCCTATGCGAAGGGTGAGGCTGCGAGACAGAATGGACAGGCGGGCATTGCATTTGCGGCATATCGGCGGGCGGTGACGCTCGATCCGAAGTTTGTGCAGGGGCAGATGCGGCTGTCGTGGCTGTACGGCTCGGAGAAAGCCGAGATAGCCTCGGCCAATGCGGCTGCGCTGGCGCGCAACGCGGCGTCAAAGAGCAGCGACAAGGTCAAACTGCTGGCGCAGTTCTGCTATGAGATGAATGCCAGCGGAAATTACGGTCGCGCCATGGAAGTTATTCGGGAGTATGTGGGGAGGTATCCGCTCGACATCGATGGAAGAACCGGGCTGGCCCGAGTGTTAAGGCTTGAAGGAAATCTGCCGGATGCGCTGCAGGCCGCGCAACAGGGTTATGGGCAAAACCCGTTCGACGCGGAGACCTATGCGGAGGCCGAGCTTGCCATGATCGAAATGGATCGGTACGACGCTGCGCTTCAACTGCAGGCTCAGGCGGAGCGGGTTGGTGTAGCAAAGAGTGGAAATGCCTTGACCGCCGGATATCTGGCAGGCAAGCAGGACATTCTTGCGGCGCAGGCGAATGCAATGGAGGAACTACCTGAAGCAACGGCGGGTGGCAGCGCCATACAACAGACTTATGCGGAGTTATATCGCTACGGCCTTTATCTCGATAACACGGGCAGAACCGAAGCGAGCCTGGAGCTTTGGCGGCGTGCAGCGGCCAAAGCAATTGGCACGCCTGAATTTGCTTCGACACAAGCTTCGTTGCTGGCGCAGGGCGCGCTGGACCGGGCGTTGATGGAAAGCTGCAGCGTGGCACTGGAACTCGTCGAGGAGGTAAAAAGCTTGTCGAAGGGGCCGGGCGCAAGCTTCAACGCGGGGATGGCGGCGGGGCTTTGTGGAGATCAAACCTATGCGGAGTCGGTGGTCGACGCTCTGCAGCGCGACTATCCACAAAGCACAGCAGTGACGCAATATTATGTTCCGCAGTTGCGGGCGGCTGCCGCGATTGGCGTGAATGAACCTGAAAAAGCCCTCGATCCCTTGATCGCTTTGGAGCCATACGACGACATATCGCTCGCGCCGTATCTGCGCGGGATTGTCAATGCCGCACTGGGGCAGATGCCGGCCGCGATCCCCGATTTTCGGGGTGTGCTCGCTCACCGAGGCGCGGCGTTGATACAGGGCAACAATGCATTTCCTATGGCGGAGGTAGGCATCGCGCGGGCGCACGCAGCCGATCGGGATAAGCGCGACAGCACTGAGGCGTATCAGAGATTTTTGTATCTGTGGAGAGACGCGGATCCGAAGCAGCCGCTGGCAATAGAGGCGTTGGCCAAGCGTAAGTAACGGCTAATGCAGTTATCGCAAATCCTGACGGTAATTTAGAGAGCAGACGCACCGCTGGCAGGTGGGGTTAGTCTCGATATCGAGCGAACGCCGGAACGCCTGGGCTTGCCCTCCATTGACCACCTCTTCGAGCGTGGACGAGGCTAGATTTCCGATCGTACGATGAAAAAAACATGGCCGCAATGAACCGTCAACTTCGATGACGGCCGAGACCCATGGAGCGTTGCAGACAGGGGCCTGGGGCGCGATCTGGCCCAGATGCTCGCGAAAACGACGGGGAATACGTCTCAGTTTGGCGGCAGATTCGGCGATGTAGTTATGAGCGATCCCCGCTTGATATTCCGCTATGAGCCTTTCGATCTCTTCTTCGAGGGCGATGGTTTCCTCATGATTCAGGCCTATCTCGCTTTGTCTCTCTCCTGGCCATATCAAAGCGCGATTGAACGCGGTGGAAGTGAGGTCGGCGGCAAGAAAAGAGATGGAGTCGAAACCGAGCGCCCTTGCCGCATCCACCGTGCTACGCAGATGACGATGATTCGCCTTCTGAACGGTGGTGCGGCAGGTTATTGGAATGGAAGGGCAGTGGTGACGGACGGCGGCAACGCCTTTGTGGATGAGATTGTAGCCTCCATTAACGCGACGGATGGCGTCGTGGATTTCCTGCGGGCCATCGAGGGAGATGATGATTTCGTCGAACAGAGTGGCAACTTCCTCGGCACGTTTGTGCAGCAGAAGTCCGGTTGTCAGAAGGGTAAGCTGGATATTCTGTTCGCGAAAGAAGTTGCAGAGCGGCGCCAGGTCGTTGTGCAGCAATGGCTCGCCGCCTGTCAGCACAACCTGACGAACACGGAGATTTCGGATAGAGGCGCGATGACGCTCAAGATCCTCTGTTCGAATCTGATCGCTGGTTTCACGCTTCCAGATGTCGCACATGACGCAGCGACAGTTGCAGCGACTGTGTACGTTCAGAATCAGAATAGGCAGAGAGGTCAGTAACGCCGGGTGAGTAGAGGAGGAAGGAAGTTCATGCAGCGCTTGCATGATCAACCTTCTTTCCGCCAAGACGAAGATCCCGCCCCGCGGTCTTTCTGGCTTCGGCGAGCAGGTTATCGACAGGTGCTCGGAGCCAGCGCTGATGACCTTCGATCGTCAGGGATTGCAGACCATTTTTATGCGACTCGGGAAGACGGTCGTACAGAGAAGCACTGGCAAGCTGGACTCGCCCGGCAAGTATGACCAATTCGACTTGATTAAAACTGAGTTGGGCGAGGGTTTCGGCCGGGCTTAGTCCGGTGTCTCTTACAGCAATGAGGTCTGCGATCGAACCTGGTTTGAGGCTTCCTTCTCCGTTGCGAAGGCGGAGAACGTTTGCCGGCCGTTCCGTGACCATCTCGTAGAGGGAGTTTGCGCTAAGGCCGATCTCATTGTGCGCGAAGCTGATCTCATCGAGCAGGTCGCCCGCGGCCGTGAGGGGAGAGTCGCTGGCCAACACTACAGTGTTGAGCGATTTGATCAACGTTGAAGAGGGTGCGCAATGAAAGAGAAATTGATTCGATGTGGGACAGACGATAACGGCGGTGCGACGGCGATTGAGCAATGCAACTGCCTTCGGATTCAGGGCAAGGCCATGCACGAGCACGGTTCGGTCATCGAGCACCTGCATGCGGTCGAGATCGAATATTTCCTGTGCGCTCTTTGCATCGACACCTTCTGCCGCATGCAGGATAAAAGGCAGATTGGGCGGAGTGTGGTCGAAGTTGTGAATCAGATTTGGGTCCATCTCCAGAGAATGAGCCCAGCCAAACCTGGAAAGAACGCGTATGGGAAAGTCGGGCGAAAGAAGTTCACGTGAAAGCGGGTTGTGATGGCATACGGTTGTGACGCCGCAGAGCAGATTGCGGATTGCTCCCCACCATAGCCGCACGGCTTTCGGAGTCTTACGGTGGCGCGCGATGAGGGAAGCCTGGGTGCGGTGAATCTCCTTTGCCCATTCGACCGCGTTTTGATACGGTCCGGTTCCGAGATTGGGAAAGAGGCCAAACTCGAGGTGGTCGTGTGCATTGATAAGGCCAGGGAGCAGAAGATATCCAGGCAGATCGAGAATGCTCCCCGAAGAAGAGACGGGTCTGCAAGGTCTGGACATCGCGCTCGAAATGGAATGAACGTGTCCACCTTCAATCAAAAGGGACGCAGAAGTCGAAGTCTCCGGTCCGAGAGCGTAGCTCGCGCCGCTGATATGGAGCGACTCGCTGGTATCGGCTGCGCTATGCGGACGAGCGTTGAGGACGGACTTCTTTCGAAGTTGCAGGATGTAAATGGCCGGATGATTTGCCGAGGCTTCAAAGGCTTCAAGTCTGCCGCTCTGAACGAACGCGGCCTTCTCCTGCGAATCGAAGCTGGGCTCGATCAGCGTAACAAGATCGAAGCCACAAGCCTGAAAGGTGTCGATGACTGCTTGCAGAGGGCGGCCGACAGCGGGGAGATGCTCCTCTGCGCCATTGGCCCTGAACGAGCGTTTCCATTGGCAGGAAACTTCCGTCTCGGGATGCATGTCCGTCAGGAAGACGGTACCGCCGGGCCGAGTCACGCGATGGAGCTCGCGCGCGAAGTCTTCCGCGCTTTCGATATAGCTGAGGACGAAGGAGGCGAGAACAAGATCGGCGGCCGCATTTTGCACGGGCAGCGCGGTGCAGCTTCCAAGCCGAAGCGTCGCTAGAGGCCCGAGCTTGGCAGAGGCGCGCTGCAGCATCTGAGGCGAGGCGTCAACCCCCACTAAACTGGCTGGGCGATGCGATGCCAGAAGCTGAAGCCATCTGCCCGTCCCACATCCGGCATCGAGCACGTCGAGGCCGTGAATGCCGGGGAGCATTCGAGCTAGAAAGCGTTGCTCCACCATCAGCAGAGGATTGGGTTGGTCATCGTAGAACTGCGCCCACGTGTCAAAGATATCGGAAGGCGCGGCAACCGTCGTCGTCATAAGCTCTCCCGTTTGGGTTTGCGCAGATTGATGAACTGATTCGCCCATTGCAGCTCGACGGGAAAGCGATAGATGCCCATGGCGTAGCGCCAGGAGCTGAGGGTTTGCAGAAGAACACGGCTCCACCTGGGAGCGCGTATGTCCTGAACGGTGGGCCAGCGCGACTCGACCACGATTTCAAAGTTGTCGATGAGCTCTTTCGTCTTGCGCTTAAGCCACGGCGCCTGGGTGTCGATGCGGAGGGTAAAGTCCATCCACTCCTTGGTGGCCCATTCGGCGGGCGTCGACGGAAAGGCGATCTGGCCGTCGATGTCGCCGTACATATTTCCGCGCTGCGGGACGGGCGTGTAGTGGTAGATGATGATCTCGGAATCGGGGTTGATTTTTTTGAGCTTGCGAATGAAGGCGAGCGTCTCGCGAGTGTCGCGTTCAGGATCGCCGGGATTGCCGATGACGAAGGAGAACTCCGGGATGATGCCGAATTTTCTCGTGCGCTCGGCGATGGTTACGGTTTGATCGGTAGTGATGCCCTTCTTCATCTCTTTAAGAGCCCAGTCGGAGCCGGATTCCGCGCCGAAGAAGATCATGGTGCAGCCGGCGCGTTTGAGCGCGGCGAAGGTCTCGTCGGAGTAGCGCGACATGATGTCGACGCGAGCCTCGCACCACCAACGCAGGTTCAGATGTTCAATGCGTCTGGCCAGTTCGAGGGCGTGATCTTCTCTGAGGAAGAAGTTCATGTCGTAGAACTGAACGGAGTCGGCGCCGTATTCGTTGACGAGATGGCTGAGAATCGCGGCGGTACGCTCGGGCGACTCCATGCGCTCCTTATTGCCGTATGCCGCGTGGACACCGCAGAAGCTGCAGTTGAAAGGGCACCCGATGCTTGCATGGTGAACCGCAGTGCGCTTGCCGAAGAAAGATGGCCGAAGATATTTTTCTACCGGCACGCGATGAAAAGGGTGCCACGGAAATTCATCGGGACCTTTCATGGGCCGCTCGGCATTGTTGCGAGGCAGGCCGAACATGTCTTTATAGGAGAGCCCCAGGACTGAGTCGAAAGGCCGCTTTCCGCGCATCGCGTCCAGAAGTTCCAGCATGGTATCTTCTCCCTGGCCGCGAACGACGTAGTCTACGTATTTTGCGTTGAGGGCAGAATCGGGATAAACGGAAGGGAAGTAACCGCCCCAGACGATCTTGATGTAAGGATGCAGGCGGCGAATCTCGCGTGAGGCCTCCATCGCAGCAACCATCTGCGGGCCAGGCATGACAGAGACGCCGAGCAATTCGACATTATTCCTCGCGATCAGCTCAAGCAGGGTTTCAATTGGCTTGTCATCCAGATTGCCGTCGACGATCTCGTAGTCTTCGCGCCCTTCCAGGATCGAGGCGATGGCCAGTATCGCCAGCGGGAGCCGGCGATTGCGTGGCCTGGTGGCGCGCGGATTGAAGAGAATGATCATGCAATGGCCTCGGCAGCGGGGTACCGCGCCGGCGTCGATGTTCCCACGCGCTCAAAGTGAACTAACATGTGGTCGCCGAGCACACGAAGTCCGGGGAGAGAAGAGATGATCGTATCGATCGAGCGCAGGCAATTCAGTAGCTCCGGTCGATTGCGAATCCACGGTTCAACATAGGACGGTGGAACAGTAACGCCGATGCCCCTGCAGGAACGAATGACGAAAGTGGGAGCAAACAGTTGTTGAAGTCTGCGAAGCGTTGGATAGTACACGTCAACCGTAAACTCGCCGATCTTTGCGGTAGTGCTGCCGGAGCATCTCCGGAATGCCTTCCGGAATTTTCCATGGGCGAGAAACCAGAGCATCTCCCAGACGCAAAAGCGAGTTGAAACACAGAGGAGCAGAGGGGCGCCGGAAGGAAGCAATAACGCGAGGTCTTCTGCTGTCCGCCTCAGGTCGGAGACACAGTTCAGCCCTGAAAAATTGGAGAACGCGCCATCGAATGCGGTTGTCGGCTGGAGATCACGAAGACGCTCCGTGGGTAAAAGGTTGAATTGCACTGGCGCATTGGGAGCCTCGGCCCGCATTCTGCTGGAAGCAATCCGAATCATCTGCTCCGAAGCGTCGCAGGCAGTGACCGAGATGGAGTTTCGTGCAAGGAAAAGTGCATCCTCGCCAGTGCCGCAGTTGAGTTCAAGGATGTGGTTTCCGCTCTGGAATATCTGCGTCATCGCGCTCCACACAACGTCACGCTGAGCACGTCCGATCCTGGAATTCGTGAAGACATCGTCGTATTCCGGCGCCATCTGATCGAAGACGAGGGCAGCCTGGAGTTGTGCAATCGCGAG
>DATAVY010000061.1:0-34574 GCA_036267495.1 Edaphobacter sp. | reverse complement strand
CCGGTTCTTCGAATCGAGGGATGCATTTCTCGAAAACGTGGGCGCACTGGCTGCCGACTGTCGAAGCCCGGCAGAAGCGCGAGTCGGCGTTGCGCCTCATAGCATTCGGGCGGCGCCGTTACCCGATCTGAAAGTCATTGCGGAATGGAGCAGAGAAAACAGACTCCCTCTTCATATGCACGTCTCGGAGCAGATTGCGGAAAACACCGCTTGTTTGCAGGAGTATGGCGCCACCCCAGTTGAGCTCTTCAACAGGGAAGGTCTTCTTGGTCCTGATTTCACGGCGGTTCATGCAATTCACATCAGCGCCGAGGAGATCGCAATGCTTGCCGGCACGGGATCGACGATATGTTCCTGTCCGACGACCGAGCGTAACCTGGGAGATGGAATTCTCGCTGCAGACGATGTGATGAGAGCCGGTATTCGCGTGGCTCTGGGTTCAGACAGCCAGGCCCAGATCGACCCACTCGAAGATGCGCGCGAACTCGATTACCATTTGCGCTTGGAACATCAGCAGCGCGCTATTCTCGATCAGATTGCGGCACAACCGCTGGCGGCGCGGCTCTTCGATTGTGCGACGATTCGCGGCGCTGGCGCTCTCGGCCTGCCGGGAGGCGACCTGACTGCGGACTCTTACGCCGATTTTTTCACGGTCGATCTGAATGAGGTTTCCATTGCCGGAAATTCTGCCGAAGACCTCTTGCCGATCCTTGTTTTCTCGTTGAGCCGCTCGGCGATCCGGGATGTCGCTGTCAACGGCCGGCTGATTGTTTGCGATCGGCAGCATGTGCATCAGGACGAAATCATCTCCCGTTACAAAGAGGTTCATGGAAAAATTTGGCACGATCTTTCGATCGGCGGCTCGCGGTTATGACCACGGTGGTCGAGCATCTTTCGAACCTGATTCGCATTCCCTCACCCTCGTTCGTGTCAAATCGGGCGATTATTGATTATGCTGTGCGAGTTTTAAATCGGGCACAGTGGCAGAGCCGCGAGATAGTTTATCGAGATGCCGCTGGTATCGAAAAGGTCAATTTGATTGCAGCTCCTTCAGATCAAAGCCTGGATGATGCGACAACGGAGCTGGCGTTTATGTGCCACACCGACACTGTTCCCTATTCTGTCGATTGGCGACAGGCACTTGAACCGTGCGTATTCGATGGAATGCTGCATGGTTCCGGCGCCTGCGATGTGAAAGGATTTCTTGCTTGCCTGTTAACTGCAATTGAAGACGGTGCGTCGAACTTTGTTGGAGGGTTGCGGCTGATATTGACGGCGGATGAGGAGATCGGCTGTGTCGGGGCTGCTCATCTTCTCTCATCGGGATTGATCAAGCCTCGACGGGTTGTTGTCGGAGAGCCAACCTCACTTCGCCCGGCGCGCGCAGGAAAAGGATATTGCCTGGCGGAAATTACCGTGTTTGGAGACGAAGCGCACAGTGCGCATCCGCAAAAGGGAAAATCGGCCATCTACAGAGCCGCTCGTCTTATCTCGGGGATCGAGGAATACGGCTTCGTACTTGCCGAAGAACGGCATCCACTTTTTTCTCCAGCCTTTACCACTCTGAATATCGGCACGATCGAAGGCGGAAGCGCGAAGAACATCGTGCCTGGTCGATGCAGATTTCAGCTCGAGTGGAGACCGATTCCGGGCCAGGATGCGGATGCGGTGCCTGTAGCTGTCTCCAGGATCATTGACGGGCTCAGAAGTACCGATACGAGCTTCTTATGCGATTTCAAAGTCAATCGTCGGCAAGCGGGGTTCGAATCGGCAGCCGATTCTCAGCTTGTTCGATCGGTCGAAGCGCTCACCGGACTGACGGCAACCTCCATCCCGTTCGGTTCAGAGGCGAGCCTCTTCGCCTCGGCGGCGGAGGAAATAATTGTCTTCGGCCCAGGAGATATGCAGACAGCTCACAGCAGCCGCGAATGCGTACCCATAACTGAACTTGAGACGGCAGTGAATTGTCTGCGGGCTCTAATGACAGTTCGCTAAACGAACGACGCCTGCAACAATACTTTCCGTCAATGCGATCAAGTCTGGATTTGACTGGCAACTGTATCAGCAGGAACCACAGCGTCGCGTTCCAATTTATCTCTTTGCTGCTTCAGGACATCACGGAGCGACGCGTCGGAGATGCCGGACAGATTAGCGTCTACGTTCAGCAGGACGCTTCGAATCGATGCCCGCAGCAATATCACGCCCGTTAATACTTCGCTGCGAACGTGCGCATCGACAAGCCCCACTCCTTCTTCGGCGAACTTCATGCCTCGTCCCATGGCAATTGCGGCCTCAAGAGGGACCCGTGTTGCCCGGACTAAAGCGGTTTGTCTGGCATCTTGGCGAACAAGTTTCTCACTTTCAGTGGTTCGTGGAAGTGCGGAGGCCTCCAGATAGCTTTGAAAAGCTCGCGAGTCAACGTCTGCGAGCTCACTCAGAACTGACATCAGTGCAGATGTTTTGGAACTGAGGTCCGAGAGACTGCTGTATCTTGCGGAATTCGCGGCGAGCTTCTTGAGAGAGACGACAACTCCTTTGTGAATCGAGGCGACACCCAGGGTACCTGCGACGATCGAAGCTGAACCGCCGCCCGGTGTCGGTTCGATTGAGCCGATGCGATCCCTGAGTTGCTCGACAGTTAACATCCAGAGGGATGCAACGATTTTGCTCAAACTATTTCTCCGCTTCTATGAAAGGAATTCTTTACGTTCATCACCAGTGCCGCCGACAGTTTCCTTACGACGAGGATTCGGGATTCAATTCGCCCGCACCCATCAGCACCAGAGAGCGCTGAGCGAACGGAGAGTAAACAAGAACCGCCGTGCATGAGAGTGCCAGACCAAAGTTGATGTGATGCAAAAGCAGGAACGGCGAAAGCGCCCAAAGCTCATCGAATGGCAGCAGAAATGGCCATATTCTGAGAATTTTTTCGCGTGCTCGAGGAGCATGAAAGAGAACCGCGGATAGCAGGAAAGCTCGCACGGGAATCAGAAGCGAAGCGGTCACGATTAAAACTGTGGTGGCTTCCACGGATTTCGGCAGCGCTGAGAAAAGATCTTCAATCTCCGCGAGATTTGCGAGCCCCCCGACATAAAAGCCTACATACATGAGCTGGAGCAGCACGAAGAGCGTCTGCACCGTTTGATTCGAAATCCTGGGTAGTTCGTTGGGCGAGGCCAAAAACCGGCCGGCAAAACTGGATTCTGGCGTGGGCAGGGGGATCTTCTCCTGTTCCTGCTCGGGCAGAAAGCGCGCAGGAGTTACGGGCGGGGTAGACAGGATAGTCGCCGGTCCGCCGTCGTCTATCACCCGTTGGACAGGAGCGACAAAGCGGTAGCCGCGGCGAGCCAATGTCTCGATAAACCGTGGATTCCGAGCGGTATCGCCTAAAGCCTCGCGGATCCTGTTTACGGCTGAGTTCACACCATGTTCATAATCGACGAAGGTACCGTCGGGCCAGAGCTGCTGCGAAATCTGCTCTCGGGTCAGCAATTCTCCTGGCTGTTCCAGAAGCATCAGGAGCACCTGAAATGGTTGCATGTTTACTTTTATGCGGACGCCCTGCTTGCGAAGCTCTCCGGTAGTCGCATCCGCTTCAAACACTCCGAAGCGATAGCGCCTGGCTTGCTGTAGGTCCGTCATGTCTTTGGTACAGTGTACCTAATGGGGGCCTTATCTGGACGTTGCGCGATGGAGAACTCCGTGTATCTCTCTCAAATTTGGTGACTTGCCCGGTGAGAAACAATCTTTAGCGGGTGAGGTCGGTTGCATTGTGTTGGAACTCGAAACAGGGCAAACTGCAGCGATGACTCGGTGTCCATTTTCACAATTCAGAAGATTGCTGGTTGTGTGCGGCGGAATAATATCCTTAGTGATTCCAGGTTCGATCGGGGCTGAACCCTCATCTGCGGCGGTTTCCGCGTTCAACTCCTATGTGGTTGCGATTGAGGCGCGCCTCCAGCAGCAACATGGTTCGCTAAATACGTTCCTTCCTCTTTCAACCCCAGATCCGCAGAGTACACAGCGACTACATCGAGGAGAGCTGATCGTCGAGCAGCTCACACCTCCCGCGGGTGAGGATTTACCTGGTGCACTGCTGCACCACTGGCGGGGTACAGCGTTTGTCTCCGGAGCTAAAGCTGCGGACTTTGAGCACCTGTTAAAAGATTTCAGTGCATATCCTCAATATTTCCCACCGCAGGTACTTCAGTCCAGGGTGCTCCCGCAACGCGACGGTTATCTCCAGGTGTTATTGCGCGTGCGTCAGAAGCACGTAATCACCGTAGTGATGGATACAACCTACGATGTCACCTTTGGACGGCTTGACGCACAGCACGGATACAGCACTTCGAGAAGCATTCGAACCGAGGAAATCGACTCGCCCGGAACGAACAGGGAGCGTGTGCTCAATGCCAACGAAGAGCACGGTTTTCTGTGGCGGCTGAATACCTACTGGAGCTATGAGGAACGCGATGGCGGACTCTACCTACAGATCGAATCGGTCTCTCTCAGTCGATCCGTTCCGGTGGGTCTGGGCTGGGCACTTCGTCCGTATGTGGAGAGCGTTCCACGCGAATCGTTGGATTTCACATTGCGCTCTGCGCGCAAGGCAATTCAAAAAAATTCCAACTGAGACACCAACCCGAAAAGCACAAGAGGACAAGATGATAAATACCAAAAGCGTTAGGGAAAGTGATCCGATGATCTTTGTGCCCGCACGCCGCATAAATCAGTCGCTAACCGCTTCCGTTGAGAAGCGCGCTTTGCACTGGATGGCAGAGCATGCGCCAAAATGGCTTACGTCGGACCAGCTGACCATCCTTGGTCTGAGCGCGCAAGTTGGAGCTGGACTCTTCTACGCATTAGCACGTTACAACCGCTATGCCCTTCTTCTGGTAATTCTCTGCCTGATACTCAATTGGCTGGGAGACAGTCTGGACGGCACTCTGGCACGAGTCCGTCAGCAACAGCGCCCTCGCTTTGGGTTCTACGTCGACCACATGGTGGACATCTTCGGATCCATTGCGCTGATGTGCGGGCTCGGTTTTTCCGGACTTCTGCACTGGCAGACCGCGATAGCAATGCTGGTGGCGTTTCTGCTTCTGTCGAGCGAAAGCTATCTCGCCACTTACACTATGTCGTGCTTCCAGCTTTCTCAAGGAATCTTCGGCCCCACGGAAATTCGTCTTCTGCTGATTACCGGGAATCTGGCGCTGCTTCGTAGTCCCTATTCGACATTGTTCGGACACAAAATATTGTTGTTCGATGTAGGAGGAGCGATCGCAGCGATCTGCATGTTTGCGACGGCCATTATGGTCACCGTTCGTCACACAGCGAGGCTATACCGAGAGGAGCCGCTTCCGTGAACACTTTCACTCGCTGGTGGAAGTTCAATCTGGTGGGGGCCATGGGAATGGCCCTCCAACTCGTTGCGTTGGCACTTATCAATCGATGGAGCAGGGGTCATTACCTTTATGCTGCGGCGGCTGCACTTGAACTCGTGCTGTTGCATAACTTCGTATGGCACTCTCATTACACATGGCACGACCGCCGCAACGAGTCCACATTATTTTGTCAGCTGTTGCGATTTCATCTTTCGAATGGGCTGGTCTCGATGCTCGGAAATCTTGTGTTGATGCGTATCCTGGTCAACGAAGTGCGCCTTCCCGTGCTGGGAGCAAATGGTATCGCCATTCTGTGCTGCTCGATCTTTAACTTCTGTCTCGGAAATCGCTGGGCATTCCCAGAAGCTCAGCGAGCAGAAGCCGCTTGATCGACAGCTAGTTTACGGTGTGTCGTCCACCATTCGCGCTAAGTGTCTCGAGCCAAGCATGTGCTCTTCTACACACAAGCTGCATAAGAGGGGACCATGTTTTCGTTGTAGGAATCGGAGAGTTGCCCTTCTGAAAAGAGCTTTCGCCGGGCAACCTGTCGCGAGTTGCGAACATCTCGGCAAACGTAACCCTTTTTGCAACCCGCTCTGCGCGATGGAACGGAGTTGCTTAATCTGTGCGTCTGCCGCGGAGCCCTCGATGGATGCGACCACAATTGAATGTCGGCTTACAAAGTTATGGGAGACTCCGAAATCCGTCTATGGCTGGTTTGCGACCGTCGATCATAAAGAGCTTGGAATCCGATATCTTATAACCGCATTTGGTTTCCTCATTATTGGTGGGCTGGAAGCGCTAATGATGCGGCTGCAGTTGGCGCACTCGGATATGGCGGTCCTCTCGCCCGAGGCGTACAACCAGATCTTTACGCTCCACGGCACGACCATGATCTTCTGGTATGCCTCTCCAATTCTGTCGGGTTTTGCGGTTTACCTGATACCCCTCATGATTGGTGCGCGTGATATGGCTTTTCCGCGCCTGAATGCGTTTACATATTGGACATATCTACTGTCGGGAATCTTTCTTTACATCTCGCCGGTCATTGGACAATCGCCTCACGCCGGTTGGTTTGCCTATGTGCCCTACACGCTGACCCTCTACTCCCCCGGGCTTGGCATGGACATCTATGCGCTCGCGCTCGTCTTCCTCACTATCTCCACCACCGGTGGCGCGATCAATTTCATCGTTACCATTCTTCGTCTGCGCGCACCCGGAATGGCGATCAGCCGCATGCCACTGTTTCTCTACAGCACGCTGACGGTTTCATGCGTCATTCTCTTCGCCCTGCCTTCATTGACCGCAGCGTGCATCTTTCTTGAGCTCGATCGCCGCTGGGGAACGCATTTCTTCGGTATCGCCAGCGGCGGAAGCACTTTCCTGTGGCAGCAGCTCTTCTGGTTCTTCGGGCATCCGTGGGTCTACGTCATCTTTTTGCCCGCAACGGGCATGCTCTCGCTCATCATTCCCGTCTTCTCGCGGCGTCCTATTGTCGGATATCCGTTTGTGGCGATTGCCACGGTACTCACAGGCATCGTCGGCTTTGGTGTCTGGCTGCACCACATGTTCACGGTGGGTATGTCGGATATCGCTATGAGTTTCTTCTCCGCCGGCAGCATGACGATCTCCGTCTTCACGACGATTCAGGTCTTTTCCTGGGTAGCCACCGTGTGGAAGGGACGAGCCGTGGCGACAGCTGCGATGTATTACGCGCTCGGCTCTGTCGTGATGCTGGTGATCGGAGGTCTCAGCGGCGTGTTCACCGGCATCATTCCGGTTGACTGGCAGGTACATAATACCTACTACGTTGTCGCTCACATTCATTACGTTCTGATTGGAGCGAATGTCTTTCCAGTCTTTGCGGCCTTCTACTATTGGCTGCCGAAGATGACCGGGCGCATGATGAACGAGAGGCTTGGCAAGTGGAGCTTCTGGGTCATGTTTCTCGGATTCAACGTGGGGTTCTTCCCGATGCATATCCTCGGCCTGCTGGGGATGCCGCGCCGCATCTACACCTATGCATCCGGGCTCGGCTTCGATAGCTGGAACATGGTGGTGACGCTGGGCGCATTAGTTCTTGGTATCGGAATGCTGCTGAGCATCATCAACTTGCTGGTGAGCCTGCGGAGTGGCGAGCTGGCCGGACCGAACCCCTGGAACTCTGACGGTCTCGAGTGGTCGACCGACTCGCCGCCAAAACCCTACGGCTCCCTGCATATTCCCGTCGTCGTATCACGGCATCCACTCTGGGATGACTTCGAAGAGGAGGACGATCCCGAGAACGATCGCGTGCTCGACTGGGGACGTCTGACGCCCACCACCACATGGCTGGATGCCGAACCCATCGGAATCGCTACCATCCCTGAAGATTCGCTGACTCCGTTGTTCACGAGTCTCGCTCTTTTCGGCATGTTTGTGGCGTTCGTCCTTCAGATGGTATGGGTGGCGCTGGCGTTCCTCATCCTGACGTTTCTTATCGGCTGTTTCTGGATGTGGCCACGTACCGAAAAGGAGGTACTGTGAGCTCAGTTACCCAGATTCCACCTCCGCGTACATGCCTTGCGACGCTGCCCATCGATCAGCGGCGCGGCCTATGGGGCATGTGGGGGGTGATTGCTACCGAAGCGATGCTCTTCATCGGCATGTTCGCCAGTTACTACTATCTGGGAACGAACAAAGACCGCTGGGCGATCGAAACACCCCCCGCTCTGAAATACCCACTCATTCTGCTGGTAATTCTGTTGAGTAGCAGCGTCGTCCTTCACTGGGGCGAGTTGCAGATCAAGGCGAAGCGCTTCGGCGCGGCCCGGATTGCGCTGTGGGTGACAGTGCTGCTTGGTCTGGCCTTCCTCGCGCTGCAAGGATTTGAGTACTACTCGCACTGGAAGGAACTGGCTCCGTACAGCGATTCTTATGGCTCCATCTTCTACACGATTACGAGCCTGCATGCGGCGCATGTCATCGCCGGTTTGCTGATGCTGAGCTATATAGGTGTGATGCCGCGGTATGGGGTGACCGCGCTCACGCCCCATAAACCTTATAAGACGATTTCACTCTACTGGCATTTCGTCGATGTCGTGTGGGTGATCATCGTGGTGCTTCTTTATGTAATCCCCCACTTCCAGAGGCTTCATCATGTCCACTGACGCGAAGACTGCGACTCGCACCGTACCCGCACACCGGCTGTGGTTCGGCTTTGTGACGTCCGCCGCCGCTTGGGTCACGCTCGGCTGTCTGGACATCCTGATTGTTTGGAGGGCCTGCACCGCGCAGCAGGGCTTCGGCATTCCGGACTCACACCCCTTGGTTCGCGTTCTGATTGCAGTCGTCGCAGTCATTCTTCTCGCCATCACGATTACCGCAGGAGTGTACTCGTACCGCAACTGGCGTTCGCTTTCTCTACAACCCTATCTGCTCGATGCGCAGGCGGTCGAACGGCGCGAGTTCATGGCACTCCTGGGAGTCATCATCAGCGTGACGCTGGGCATGGGCATCATCTGGCTCGCGCTGCCGCCGCTCTTTCTCGATCTCTGCTGGAGGGCGAAGTGAAGCCGCCTCTGTTCGCAGGAGCGATTCTCGGCATTGCTGCGTCACTCGCGCTCGCGGGCTGCAATGAGGGCCAGGAGCCACGGACCTATGTCATCGCGACCGGTGGCAACCCGGAGCACGGCAAACAACTTATCCAGTCCTACGGCTGCGGTGCCTGCCATATTGTGCCTGGAGTGCACGGCGCACGCGGATTAGTCGGGCCGCCGCTCTTCTATCTTAGTCAGCGAACCATGATCGCCGGCGAGCTGCCGAACACGCCGGATGACGTGGCACGCTGGATTGAACATCCGAAGTCCGTCAACCCGAAGACCGCTATGCCAGACCTCGGACTCACTGAAGACCAGGCCTATGACATTGCGGCCTATCTCTACACGCTGCGCGGAGCGGAAGGAACCCGATGGATCGATTAGCCTGCATTTCGAGACGGCTCTGCCCTTATGCTTTCATTACGGCGCTGGCGATCGTTGGCGTAACGTCTGCGGCCCAGAAGAACGGTCCGGCTGCGGCAGATGGCATGACGACCAATATCCCCGGAGAACTTCCCACCGTTCATCTGGTCTCTCCGGTTGCGGATGGTCAATGGACGATGCCTGCAGGCGATTACGGCAACACCCGATACAGTCCTCTGGACAAGATCAACACATCGAACGTCCAAAATCTCCACGTCGTCGGCACGATGAGCACTGGCATTCCCCACGGGCACGAAGGTGCTCCGCTGGTGGTAGGCAGCACGCTATATATAGTGACACCATTTCCGAATAACCTCATTGCCTACGACCTTACCAAGCCTGGCATGCCGCAGAAGTGGATCTTCAAGCCGAATCCCGATATTACCGCTGTGGGCATCGCCTGCTGCGATGTGGTGAACCGCGGCGCCAGTTACGCCGATGGCAAGATCATTTATAACCTGCTGGACGCGCATACCGTAGCTGTCGATGCCAACACGGGCAAGCTAGTGTGGAAGACTCAGGTGGGCGACATCCATTACGGCGAGACGATCACCGGAGCGCCAATTGTCGTGCACAACATCGTCTTCGCCGGCAATAGTGGAGGCGAACTCGGCGTCCGCGGTAAGCTAACCGCGCTCGACCTCAAGACCGGCAAAATTCTTTGGACGGCCTATAACAGTGGTTCGGACCAGGACGCCCGCATCGGCCCTGATTTTCACCCGTTCTATGCAAAAGATCGCGGCAAGGATCTTGGTATCAAGACCTGGACTCCGGGTCAGTGGAAGATGGGCGGCGGCACGGTTTGGGGCTGGATCTCATATGATCCCGAACTCAACCTGATCTACTACGGCACCGGTAACCCAGGTGTCTGGAACCCGGACATGCGTCCCGGCGACAATAAGTGGTCCATCACCATCTGGGCGCGCAACCCTGAAACCGGAATGGCGAAATGGGCCTACCAGATTGAACCCCACGATAACTTCGACTACGACGAGATTATGGAAAACGTCTTGGTCGATATGCCTTGGCAAGGACAGATGCGTAAACTGCTCATCCACCCGGGTCGCACAGGTTTTGTGTTCGTCATGGATCGGGAGACGGGCGAGCTTCTTTCGGCTGAAAAATTCGAGCCCGTGACCTGGGCGAATGGCGTTGATCTCAAGACGGGAGTAGTCAGCCGGAACCAGGACAAGGATACGCATTTCGGCAAATACACCAAAGACATCTGTCCCTCTTCCACCGGTGCAAAAGAATTTGTCCCGTCATCTTTTTCGCCGAAAACAGGTTATCTCTACATTCCCGCACACAATACCTGCGAGGACTACATGGGTACCGCCGTCAACTACATCGCGGGCACACCTTATCTCGGCGCAAGTGTGCGCATGTATCCCGGGCCCGGCGACTATCAGGGCGAGTTCATGGCGTGGGACGTCGCCAATGCTCGCAAGGTTTGGAGCATCAAGGAGCCCAATCTTCCTGTCTATAGCGGCGTGTTGACCACAGGAGGAGATCTTGCGTTCTATGGCACGATGGACGGCTGGTTTCGCGCCGTTGATGACCGCAGCGGCAAGGTGCTCTGGCAGTTCAAAACCGCCTCCGGAATCGTTGGCAATCCCATGACCTTCACCGGTCCCGACGGCAAGCAGTATGTCGCGATCTATTCCGGCATCGGGGGTTGGATGGGCGCCTCGGCGCTGCCGTCTGTCTCGGCGGATGACCCGTATGCAGCGCTGGGTACGGTAGGAGCCATGCGCAACATCAAGAGCTATACGCAGCCAGGAGACCTGCTCTATGTCTTCAGTTTCTAAATTCGCCTCTTCTCTCCTGTTGTTCGCGTCAAGCGCTATGTGCCTCGCCGCACCTTCGCTTCGCGTCTGCGCCGATCCGAACAATCTTCCTTATTCCAACGATCAAAAACAGGGCTTCGAAAATGAGCTGGCAACCTTGATTGCCGGCGATTTAGGTATGCAGGTGACGTACTTCTGGTTTCCGCAACGCGAGGCGTTCTTTCAGAAGACACTCAACAGCGGCGTCTGCGATGTTGTGATGGGAGCGCCGTCGGGTCTGGACGAAGCAGCAACAACCCAGCCTTACTATAGCTCGACTTACGTTTTCATCTCGCGGCGCGATAGTCATCTGCACATTACTTCGTTCGATGATCCGCGCCTTCGCATGCTGAAGATCGGCGTTCACGTGCTAGGCGAGCAGGACGACAGCCTGCCTCCGGTGCATGCGCTGGTCAGCCGCGGCATCGTTCGAAATCTGGTGGGCTTCAGCATCTTCGGCAATCTCAGCGAAAAGAATCCGCCGGCGGACCTCATCAAAGCCGTTACCGACAAGCAGGTGGATGTAGCAGTCGCGTGGGGACCCATGGCAGGTTATTTCGCGCAGCGTTCAAAAGTACCGCTCGATCTCACTCCGATTGCGGGCGATCCTGCAAATCCTCAACTGCCGTTCTCGTTTGCCATCGGAATCGGAGTGCGCCAAGGAGATGCCGCTCTTCGTCAGCGGCTCAATGCGGAGCTGACGCGCCGCCATGCCGAGATCGAACGGATGCTGCGCTCCTATGGCATTCCTCAACTCAGCCTGGCAGCGCAAATCGCGCCACCCACGGAGGACTGAATCATGCGCATCAGATTTCTCTTGCTTTCAGGTCCTTTGCTGGTTTGTGCAGTGGGCTGCCACGGAGGCTCACAACGAACCTCGATCGCCGCCGGCGGATCAGCGATTATCTCTGACCCCGTCGGCCCTGTTCCGGGCGTCGTCGAAAATATTCATTACCGCAACAATCCGTACAGGAATGATCCGGTCGGGCTGCAGGACGGCCGCAGACTCTTCGACTGGTACAACTGCTCTGGTTGTCACGGAGGGCATGCGGGCGGAGGCATGGGGCCGAGTCTTCGCGATCCCGTCTGGCTTTATGGCAATCGAGACGACCAGATCTTCGATTCCATCGCGCATGGTCGTTCACAGGGCATGCCGGCGTGGGGATCGAAGATTCCGGAAGAGCAGATATGGGAGCTCGCGGCTTACATCAAGTCGATGGGAACACCGCAGGAGCCAGACCCTCCGATCGAGCCTTCCGACGAGAAGGTCCCAAACCCGGAGCACAACACCGTTCTCGGCGTAGGCACGCAAACACGCATCGCAGGGAGACGCTAGATGCGGCGCCTCCTTCACGCAGCAGCCCTGCTGGCGCTTGTTGCCTTATCGGGATGTAAGACTGCGGAGTCGACCTTCAATGCGCACGGTCCAGCGGCTCACAGCATTGCCAATCTCTCCTGGCTCATGACAATTCTTTTCCTCGTCATCACGTTAATGATGTGGGCCTTGATCGCCTTTGCCTTTTATCGGCGGCGGGGATCGCTCGCTGAGCACGAACCCATAGATGCAGGCGGCGGCGAGATGTGGATTGCCGTGGGAGGGATCGCCATTCCCTTGATCGTTCTCACCGTCCTGTTTGTCCTTGGACTTGGCCTGCTTCGCGATTTTCCCATCCACGGCATGCACGGAGTCAGTGCGCATGCGCGTATGTCACAGAGCATGAAGCCGGAGATTCTGATCGTCGGCCATCAGTGGTGGTGGGAGATCCATTATCTAAACGATGATCCCTCGAAGGAGTTCATTACAGCGAATGAGTTGCATCTGCCTCTTGGGCGTCCCGTAAACATCGAAGTCGAAACCCATGACGTGATGCACTCCTTCTGGGTCCCTGCTCTGCACGGCAAGGTCGACCTCATTCCCGGTCAGAAGAACTATATCCGCATCGAGGCTTCACAGCCGGGCACCTACAGTGGTCAATGTGCTGAGTTCTGCGGCGCAGAGCATGCGCGCATGCGGATTCTCGCCGAAGCCGAAGATCCCGCGATGTATGAGAGCTGGCTCGAAGCCCAGCGCCAGCCGGGTGCCCAACCAACGACGGTAGAAGCCATTGCCGGACAGCAAATCTTTCTCTCAGGTCCGTGCTCCATGTGCCACACAGTCCGTGGAACGATTGCCGGCGGCAGCGTTGCGCCGGATCTGACCCACATTGGGAGTCGTCAAATGATCGCGGCGAACTCTTATCAAAACAATGACGCCTACCTTGAGGCATGGGTTACGCACGCGCAGTCGCTCAAGCCTGAGGCGCAGATGCCCGACCTTACTCAGTTCTCAGGCGAACAACTGAATGACCTTGTCGCCTATCTTCGTCAGCTGCAGTGATTCACCTTTGAGGAGCAATCATGCCCAATACAATCCACTCGATACTCATCCGCCGCACAATTGCACTCGCGATAACTTCGCTCGTAGCTAGCCCGATAATGGCGCAGGCCAAACCGGATTGCGCCGGTCTTCCAGATGCAGCGCGCCTTAAATCGATCATTCAGGGTATCGTTCATCAGGGTTCGACGAAGAACGGCGGAATGGGCAATCAGGAGTGGGCTGCTGTGGTGAATCGGGATGGAATCGTCTGCGCCATTGTCTTCAGCGGAACCACGCGTGCTGACCAGTGGCCAGGAAGCCGAGTGATCGCCGCCGAGAAGGCCAGTACCACTAATGCTCTCAGCAGCCGCGATTATGCGCTTTCGACCGCAAACATTTACGCAGCTTCGCAGCCCGGACAGAGTCTTTATAGCTTGGCAACGAGCGCGCCGCCTAACCAGAACGCGGTCTTCGGGAGTCCTGCGACCTTTGGCACTCCGAACGATCCGATGATCGGCAAAGCTATCGGCGGCATTATCGTATTCGCCGGCGGACTTCCGCTCTATCAGCCGGATGGAAAACTAGTCGGCGGCCTCGGTCTGAGCGGCGACACCTCCTGCACGGATCACGTTATTGCATGGAAGGTCCGCCACGAGCTGCACCTCGATGGTGTTCCCATGGGGCCAAGCCCGGAACATAACGACAATATGATTCTCGATTTCCAGAACGATACAAGCCCCAGCGGCTTCGGCCATCCTTCCTGCAAAGGTGGAACGCAGTCGGACACCATCATCCGCAGTCTCTCCAAGGATTTTCCGACCGGCCCACATCACAAATGATGCGCGCCGTAACTGTCAGAACTCCCCATTGGATTACGCAATTCCGAAGTCCCTTGAATGCAGCGCCGCTCTTCACTTTCTCGGTCTGAGACTTTGGGCGATTTTGTGGGTACCTATATCAAAATGGTGGGTAATAGCCAGTATTCCCCATCGCCGGAAGGCAAATGCAAAATCGGTAAGCTTTTGGAAGCAACATCGAGCACCAATGAAATCCCCGATGGATTGAAGATTCGATTTTTACCTCATGGGCCATTCGCCAAGTATTTAGTGAACTCTCGTGATTGGCCCATTCTCCCGACGCTTGCCTGTTCGGTCGGCTGCGTCGACCTGGCGCTCCTATAGAATTCATCGATTCCCGAACCGTCAAGAGATATCTGGCTAGTGGTGCTCAAATATTGAGGGCCTGATCGCATTGTCAGGCCCTCGCGTCAAATAAGCGCGACCACACTTCAAAATCTACTTTCCCGCTTTCGGAGGAAAGTTTTTGAACATGTTATTGATATCGCTGTCTACCATCTTGGTGTTTTTATCTGCATTGGAAGAGAGATTCTCCGTAGCCAACCCCCTCCATAGCAGGTTCTTCGAGCTACCTTCGAACAGATCGATCACTAGGTTGCCGACATTTTGATCTGTAGTAGTCGTGGTTGCGGTGCCAAAACCGGGATTGCCCCATCCGCCGCCCCATCCCCATCCACCCCATCCCCAACCACCACCCCATCCGCCGCCCAGGTTGTCATACATGGTCTGCACCTGCCGCTGGTCGTGAATATTATCGGTGGCGAAAACTACGACTGAACCGCCCGTCGGCATCAACTTCCAGCCTTTAGCCTGTAGTTGCTTGTCGACCGCCTGTTGAATGCGTGTAACGAAAAAGGGGTTCGAGGTTTGCACCTTGCCCCAGGAGTATGTGTTGTACTGTGAGAAATTAGCCGTGTGATCGTAGTCTGTCCGCACATCACCAGCAAACGCATCCATCGAACTTCCGATCAGAAGCGCGGCAACCATTACTACTGCCTGCATATAACGTTTCATAGAGATTCCTTTTCTTCCACCTCAGTGGAAAACCGATATTCGCGGAGACATTTTGCTTGCGCATCTCCTTCAGGAGTTCTCCACGTCTTCATCGAGTGTAGATGGGCCTCTCCAGCAGAACCATAGAGGTCAGGGAGTGTCACCAAGTACGTCTCGAAAACGCTAGACAGCATCTCCAGCAGTTCGGCTTCGTTGGGACTTCTCCGACCTGAAGCCTCCTCCGCTGGAACTCTCTTCCCACCTTAATTCCGTGCCCCGTGAGGTCGACACCACGCGAGATAGCGCCGTCCAGTTCGGCCAGCAGGAACGCTCCTGCTGGACCCTTCTCTTGAAGGGTAGTCCTGACTCTTCTAACGATCTCTCTCACAGTCTCGTCGGCCATTCTTGAAGGTTACCCCACAGATTACGCAAACAGCCATCAAACAGCCACCGAAGAATTTTGGCCTCTCGCCGAAGAGAGGCCAAATCCTAGTAAATCCTTTATTTTCTTTGGTGCCGGGAGGGGGGGTCGAACCCCCACGACCTTGCGGTCGGCGGATTTTGAGTCCGCTGCGTCTGCCAGTTCCGCCATCCCGGCTCAACTAATCTTCAGCCCAACAGATGCTACGTTCCGTCGGAATTTGAATTCAACCCTGCGGCCTCATTCGCCTTCTAGTATCGCATAGCCATCTCTTACGACGGCCAGCTTCAGTTGCTTGGCCAAAGCCATGCCGCGCCGCGAACCCCACTCGAATCCCCGTGCTTCGCCTGCAGAATTGGGGTCGATACCTCAGCCCCAAATACGTATCTCGGCACTTTCTTGGGAAGTTCTCTATAGATATTCTCCACGTTCGACACCCCACCGCCGATCACGATCGCATCAGGGTCCAGAATGTTAATGACCTGGGCCAGTCCACGAGCCAACCGGTCTTCGAACCGCTCTATGGCAGCAGAGGCCTCACGTTCGCCAGCGGCAAAGCCGGCGAAAATCTCCGGCGCAGTTCGCATCTTTCCGGTCACGGTCATGTAGTCCAGCGCTATGCCCGTACCCGAAACCCACATCTCCATGCATCCCCGTTTCCCGCAATAACACACTGGACCCGGATACTCTTCCGGCGTGGGCCACGGCAATGGACTATGTCCCCATTCGCCGGCCACTCCATTCGGCCCATTGTGAACGTGCCCTGCAATCGCAACACCACCCCCGCACCCGGTTCCCAGAATCACTCCGAATACAACATGCCGGCCTGCCGCGGCGCCATCGGTCGCCTCCGACACCGCGAAACAATTGGCGTCATTGGCGACTCGAACCTCGCGGCCAAGCGCCCCTGTCAGGTCTCGGTCGAGCGGACGCCCATTCAACCAGATGGAGTTTGAGTTCTTCACGAGCCCAGTGATCCTCGAGATAGTTCCAGGAATGCCCGCTCCCACGGTGCCCTTTCTTCCAGTCGCCTGCTCCAAACCGTGGACCAATCCGACGATTGCAATAATCGTCGCGTCATAATCGTCACGCGGCGTGTCGATTCGATTCCGCACCAGTTCAACACCGTGGCTATCAATGGCCAGCGCCTCAATCTTTGTCCCGCCAACGTCAATGCCTATCCGCATCTCCGCACTTATCATCGATTCTTCGCCATATCGAAAGGAACCTCGCTTGAGTGTAAGTCAAACCACATCCACTGAAAACCTTCGACCCTAGCAGATCGGGCATCCTATCAATATATGTTTCAGGCAAAATCTTCGTTGAAACAAACAATCCGTCGTTATATCGCGTTGCTCGTCAGCATCGGCTTCTTCACGATCAATACAAATGCGCAACCCAAGGATCACAATCACGACGCGAATGCAAAGATTCTGGCCTACATCGCCAACGGCTGGAACTCCCTCTCTCGTTCCATGAGCGAATGCAAGTCTCTCGTCGATCCCAAGGTCACAACGGCGCCTGTACTTTATCTCCCATATGGCATGGCTACCCCGCCCGCAGTTGCCTCCGCTCACCGACAGTGCGATCTGGAGGTCCGGAATCTGCCCCGCAAAATCGCCCATCTGGGCGACATCCGTGTCAACGAAATCCCAATGGAAGGACTCCTCTACCTTCCCAACCGCTACGTTGTGCCTGGAGGCCGCTTCAACGAAATGTACGGCTGGGACAGCTACTTCATCATCCTCGGTCTCATCGAAGAAAGGAACAAAACCGAAGCAGAACTTGCCAAAGGAATGGTCGAGAACTTTTTCTACGAGATTGAAAATTATGGGGCGATCCTCAACGCAAACCGAACCTATTTTTTCACCCGCTCACAGCCTCCGTTTCTCACCTCGATGATTCGCGAAGTGTATGAGCATCCTGCTGGCCAACGCCCCACAAAGGCATGGCTCGCCAAAGCCTATGGCTACGCGCAACGCGACTACGAGCTATGGACTTCACCAATTCACCGCGCCGGAGACACCGGTCTGACCCGTTATTACGACATCGGCGAAGGCCCTGTCCCCGAAATGGCCGACGATAGCGACTACTACGCAGATGTCATCCGCTGGCTGCTAGCACATCCTGATATTCACACCGGTTATCTCATCGAAGCTCCTGACGATCCGAGTGCTGCACAGGCCATTTCCCTCGCAAAGCTCAGCTGCGACATCAGCGCGTCCAAGATCTGCGCCCGTGCTCACGTGGAAGGCCATCGTCTCACCGCCGACTTCTACCGGAACGACCGGGCCATGCGCGAATCAGGATTCGACATCAGTTTCCGATTCGGTCCATTCAGCGGATCCACCGGCGATTTCGCCCCGGTGTGTCTCAACAGTCTCCTGTACAAATACGAGCGCGACATGGCCCATTTCGCCACTCTCCTTCTGCGTCCCGCAGAGGCTGCTGAATGGAATCGTCGCGCAGCCGCAAGAAGAGACGCGATCAACAAGTATCTCTGGAACCCGACCCAGGAAATGTTTGACGACTACGATTTCGTTAAGCAAAGACAATCGGCCTATAAGTACCTGACAACCTTCTATCCGCTCTGGGCCGGACTCGCTACAAAACGACAAGCAGCCGCACTCCGCAATCATCTTTCCGACTTCGAGCACGATGGCGGCCTCGCCATGAGCGACACCAACTCCGGAACCCAATGGGATCTTCCCTTCGGCTGGGCTCCAACAAACTGGCTGGCCATCAAGGGTCTTTTGCAGTACGGTTTCACCAGGGACGTCTCGCGTATCGCAAGAAAGTTCTCACAGACCATCCTGCAGAATTTTCTCAACGATGCAACCATCCGCGAGAAATACAATGTCGTCAGCGGCTCGGCCAATGTTGCCGTCGCAACCGGCTACAAAAGCAACGTGGTCGGTTTTGGATGGACCAACGGTGTCTACCTGCAGATGCACCAACTGCTCACCGCGCGATCCAAGGGAAAGATCTCAACCTCGAAACAGGACCGCTGAAAGCCGCTCCCCTACTGTACCTTTCCCAATGGACGCAGTCGTCGCAACTCAGTCGCACAGGCAATCGCATTCAGAGCCGCAAGCTTCAGATTGTCCGCGGCCAGCCAGATCCAAAAGCGCGTGGCGGTTTCCTCCCCACCGGAATCTGCCCCTATCCGCACCATAATCTGATCCTGCCCAGCTGCACTCAAATTGGTCGGCGGATCGGACTCTCTACTCACAAGGTCAATGTGGTCGCCGGATAGGGCTGCTTCAATCTCGCCCACGGTCGCGGGCGTGCCAAGCTCTACCAGCAACGACAGCACGTATCCGTGAAACACTGGCGCCTGCACCATCTGCAATGCCAATATCGGGAGTTGTCCATCCGACAACCCGGCATAGTGACGCCGGATTCGCTGCTCTGTCGTCCCTAACAGAATCTTTGCCGATTCGCCCAACTCCGGCAACAGATTGAACGCAACCTGAGCATCATATTGCTCCCGCGGCAACGTCTGAAACGACAGCAGATTCACTGTCTGCTGATGCAATTCATCCATCGCACTCCGGCCATACTGCGAAGCCGGCTCCATCACTGTGGCCGCAACGCTTGCTAACTTTAGTTTTGACTGAAGTCTTCCCGCAACCAGGGCGAGCATCACCGCAACTGGATGAGCCGCCACCACGGCGGGCGTCTTTAGATCCGGCATGTTCTGCGAGTTGCGCGAACCTTTTTCTTCCAAGACCTCAGCTACCCACGGAGCTCGTACCAGAACATCCTTCTCCCCTTCCAGAGCATAGGTGAGATCGACGATGCTGGCCCCCGCCCGCCGCGCATCCTGCCAGTGCTTCCTGGTTACGGCGGCTTCACCCGCAAAGAAAACGAAATCCATCCCCTCGAATGAAGACGCTTCCAGCCGCTGAATAAATGAAACTTCGTCCGCCGCTGCAGTCACCTGCCCAGCGGCGTCCTCCACATCGAGCAACACCAGATCCGATGCCATTAGCGGGGAGGTCGCCAATTCGTCACTCAACTCTTTCCCCGGCAGCGAGGATGCTCCTACAATACCAATTCGATACTCTCTGTCTGTCATGGTTTTCCTGACAATCGGCTGAAGTTTGTGGCACTGCGACGCCGAAACTCTAGTCGCCGGTTCTAACCTTGATCGCCGGCCAAAGTGGAGCGTCGCCGGTCCCGGCCCCACGAATACGCCAGCCGCGCCACCACACCCGACACTAGATACGCCATAGCCAGAATGAGCAGCATGTATTGGTGATATAACGCAATGAGCGCGCCGACCACCCCAATAATCGTGAATAAACGGAATGGATGACGCGATCCCACCGTGAGCTCCTTCGCGCTCCAGAACCTCCAGTTGCTTACCATCAGAAAACTGGTAAACAGCAACAGGCAAAGCCACACCAGAGCAATCCAGGGATTATTGATTGGCGAGCCCTGCTGGAAATGAATCACCGAACTGACCACTCCCGCACCCGCCGGTATCGGCATTCCGACAAAATACTTCTTCCCCGGCCGTCCCGGATTGCGCGGTTGTGGATTGATGCTGATATTGAATCGCGCCAACCGGCTCGCTCCGCAGATAAGAAAAATAAAGCAGACGAAGATCCCGATATGCATCAGCTGTGCCCGAAGCTGTGGATGCTCCATCGCCGGCAGCATGCGGAATCCCCAGATGTAGGCCAGCAAGCTCGGTGCTACCCCAAACGTAATCACATCCGCCAGCGAGTCCAATTCCTTGCCAAAATCGCTCGCGGTATTCGTCATGCGAGCGATCATGCCATCGAGCCCATCGAACAAAACGGCAATTCCCAGCGCCAGTGCCGCCCGGTCGAAATAACTTTGATCGCCAACCGATCCCTGGATGCTTTGCGTGATCGCGTAGTATCCGGCGGCCATATTTCCGGCCGTAAATAAAGACGGCAGAACATACATCCCACGACTCGGCTGGCGTCGCACCCTTCCGCCAGAGCGGATCTGAGCCTCCTCTGCCATCAGGCCACCACTGCCACTGCGGCGCTCTTCGTTTGGAAAGTTACCTCCGGAATCACGGCCAATACGGTAGAACCGCCCTTTACCCTTGAGCCCGTCTTCACCTTCAAGTTTGCCTCCGCTGGAATCAAGACATCCACCCGGGAACCGAACTTGATCAAGCCCATGCGCTGTCCACGCTCTACGCGATCACCCACCTTCAGGTTGCATACAATACGCCGCGCCAGCAATCCCGCAATCTGTTTGAAACTGACATCATATCCGCCGGCGTCGATTGTAATCAGCGTCTGCTCGTTATTGAGCACAGACTCGGGTTTCATCGCGTTCATGAACTGCCCCTTGCGAAACTCGCAAACTTTAACCACTCCGCCCACCGGCGACCGGTTCACATGCACGTCGAAGACATTTAAAAAAATACTGAGGCGCAGCCGGCTGCCGCTTACCGTCTCAATCCACTCCGCATCCGTCACAACCCCATCTCCAGGTGAGACCACCTGTCCTGCCCCCTGCGGAATGGTTCGGTTCGGATCGCGGAAAAACCACAAAAAAAATGCTGCCAGCACAATCGGTATCGCCACCAGCCAGCCAGGCATATTCAAACGCCAGAGAGCCGCCGCCACCGCCCCGAGCCCTAAGGCATAGAAAAAACCATCTCGCACCATAAGTACTCGATTATAAGGCCATACACACCTTCACTGAGAGCCCGCCACCGGCCCTGTCATCCGCTGCCCAGCCCTATTCCCGGCTGCGGCTAAGACGCTCCCAACCGTCTAAGCCGTTCCACCTCATCCTTCAGACTGAGTTTCAACTTCTTGAGCCGCACCTCTTCCAGCTGTTCGGCTTCGCTTAAAAACATCTTGGCGCGCAATGTATCCAGCCGTCGCGCGTACAAGCTGTGTTCCTGCATTAGCTGTTGAATAGAGGGAAGCGAAGCGGTCTTGGGAAGCTCCGTATATTTGGCGGTTTGCACGAGGGATGCACCTCCAGCAACAAACGACTTCTCACCAACTGGCGAAAACGTATCACAGACTCGCCAGCAGCCGCAATGTGAATTACTCGTCACTATTGCTTCGACTCAACTCCAGTTTCATCAGCAAAGCATCCTCGATAGGCGTTCGATAATATCCTTTACGCCTTCCAGAGAATACAAATCCAAGTCCCTCGTAGAGCGTGATCGCCGCGTCGCTCGTCGCCCTGACCTCCAGTTCGATCATCCCCGCGCCCAGCCGTTTGGCCCAGTCGACAACTGCCTCACACAAGGCTCGACCCACCCCCCTGCGCCGGGCATCCGGATCCACCGCAACGCTCTCAAGCTCACCCACGCCGTTCGGCGCAACGCAGACTACTTTCCCCACGGCAAAGCCCAGCAAGTCACTCCCCGTATCTGCCACCATGAGACAGCGTCTGACCGCGCCATTGGCACTTCGGTCCGCAGCAATCACCGCGGCATATTCCGCTTCCCTCCAATGCGGAGCTTCAGGGATACTCCGCTCCATCTCCAAAACGTCAGTCAGATCTGCGGCCCTCCCAACCCGAATGCGAAATCCCTCACCGCTCATCTGACAGTCATCCCTGCGGCGGCCTTTGCAAAGATCTCCGCATCTGTCTTTCGCAGATAGTTCGCATCCAGAGTAGCCGCATCGTCGAAGTTGCCATCCCGGAGTCGCTGCAAAGCTATCGGCAAAGCGTACCCAGCCGAAGGCTCATCCACCATCCTCGGCACAAGCACGCTCAAAGCCTCCGCCATTTTCGTCTCACACGCCACGACAAGCCCGTCCCCAACGGCAGTCACCACATCCTGTCTGTTCATCAGGGCTTCCCGCACGAGCGACTGCCCGGCATACTCCCCGTAATAAAACTCTCCCCTTCCCGCATTAAGAACCGCATGCACCTGGCCTCCGCGATCATTGACAGACGCCGCCAGCACCGCCAGTCGCGACACTGCAATCAGCGGTACTCCACTGGCTTCGCTCAAACCCTTCGCCGCGCTCAATCCCACTCGCACCCCGGTAAACGAACCCGGCCCATGCACTACCACAATCGCGGCCAATTCCCCCAACCTCCATCCACGCCTCTCCATCAATCGCTTCAACACGGGCACCAGCCGCTCCGACGAAGTCCTCCCCGGCAGCGCCTCCGCCGCAACAACCGTTGGCGAAAATTCTGTATCCGCCAGCGCAATACTCCCCTCGCTGCCGGCAGTATCGATCAGCAAAACCCGCATCAAACTCCGCCCTCAGACGCTGCGTCGCCCACAATTTCGAGCAACACTCCGCCGGTGCTCGATGGATGCACAAAAAAATAACGGTGCCCTCCCGCCCCCTCCCGTACCGCATCACTCGCCAACCTGACTCCCTCTGCCTTCAGCCTCCTGAACATTGCATCGATCCCATCCACACGCACCGCCACATGGTGTAACCCTTCACCACGTTTCGCCACAAACTTACCGATAGTCGAATCCACTTCAGTCGCCTCCAGCAACTCAATTCGGCTCTCCCCAACAGGCAGCATCGCCGTCTTGACCTTCTCGTACTCCACCGTCTCCTCGTGGTTCACTGCCAGACCCAGTGCCTCATAAAAAACCCTGGCGGCCTCGATACTCTTCACCGCAACTCCAAGATGATCCAACCGTAACCCGCCCCGTGAATCCGAAGCCCGCAGCCGCCGCTCGCCCTTCTCCGCGGCACGCCGCCGGATCGCCTCCATCAACTCCTGTATGCCCTCACCCGTCGTTGCAACTGTCCGCAACACAGGAGGAAGCCACGTCCCATGACCAACCGCCAGTCCCTGCATGGCAACAATCTCCTGTTCCACCAGCTCCGCGCCACCACGATCGCTCTTGTTCACAACAAAGATATCCGCCGCCTCCATCACGCCGGCCTTCAGACTCTGCACCTCATCCCCCATTCCCGGGACCAGCACCAGCACTGTAACGTCAGCCACGCCGACGACATCAACCTCGTCCTGTCCTACCCCTACCGTTTCAATCAGAATCGTCTGCCGCCCCGCCGCCTGCATCACCGCACAAACATCCGCCGCTGCGCGCGCCACGCCACCCATCGCTCCCCGCGAAGCCATGCTCCGGATATAGACGCCCTCATCGCCCGCAAAACCCTGCATTCTTATCCGGTCTCCCAACAGTGCACCGCCCGTATATGGGCTCGACGGATCGACAGCCAGCACTCCCACACTTCCCCCCTCCGCGCGTAACCACCGAGCCATCTGGTCCACCAGCGTGCTCTTTCCTGCTCCCGGCGGTCCGGTCACGCCGACCCGCAACTCGCCGCCAGTCGATTTTGCAGAAGTACGGCAAGCCTTTACCAGCCCAGCAGCCAGCGGCAATTCATCCTCAACCATAGAGATTGCCCGGGCCAGGGCGCGTACGTCTCCGCTCCGCAGCCGGGTCACCATCTGTTCGATTTCAAAACTATCCACTCTCGAATCGGCACTCACGTCAGCGATGATACCCCGCATCGCTAAGACTGTGGTCCGATCAATCGATTTCACCTCCGACAGAAGCGATCTTTTTGACACAAACCGCCCAACAAAGACTATCCTCAAGCTCGGGCCATCTGCACCAGTTCCGCCGGATCCAAGCCCGGCCCCGAACAATGGTCAGACCAACATTTTCGCGGGAGTTTTCACCGTAATGTCGATCCAATCCGCCAGCCTATCCGACTCGGGCTTTACTACCGCCGCACCGGAAAAATCTAACGTCCGCTGGGCCGTCTGCTTCCTGCTCTTCCTCGCCACCACCATCAATTACATGGACCGCTCGGTCTTCTCCCTCATCGAGCCGCTCCTTCACCTGCCCTTCATGGGCTGGATTCCTGGTCTCGACCACACTCACCAGGCCGCCTACGACATCAACTACGGCCGCGTCCTGATCGCCTTTCAGATCGCCTATGGGATTGGGTTCCTCTTTGCCGGCCGCATCATTGACAAGCTGGGCACCAAAACCGGTTACGCCATCGCCATTCTTCTTTGGGGATGCGCGTCCATCAGCACTTCGCTCGTCAGCAGTGTCATCGGCTTCTGCATCTGCCGCGCACTGCTCGGTCTCGGCGAATCCGGCAACTTCCCCGCCGCTATCAAAGCGACAACGGAATGGTTTCCGTCCGACGAGCGCGCCCTCGCCACCGGTCTGTTCAACTCCGGCTCTAATGCCTCGGCCTTTATCGCGCCTCTTCTCATTGCGGCAGTAACCCTGCGCTTCGGCTGGCACGCGGCTTTTATCTGCACCGGCTCCATGGGCCTGGTATGGGCTGTCATCTGGCTTCTTTTTCCGTACAACCGGCTTCGGCGCGGATCAACCCAGACCCAGATCAATCTCGCTCCCGTCACTCGGGGCGGTCCAATTTATTCCATCTTGTTGCGCCATCGCGGCTTCTGGGCCTTCTTTATCGGCAAAGGTCTCACTGACCCGATCTGGTGGTTCTATCTTTTCTATCTGCCGAAGTTTCTCAATGACAACTACGGACTCGATCTAAACCACGTCAAATACCCGCTGATCGTGATCTATACCGCCGCCAGCTTTGGCTCCATCGCCGGCGGATGGCTCTCCGGCTTCCGCATGAAGCATGGCCATAGCGTCAACTCCGGCCGTAAATTCGCGCTCCTCGTCTGCGCGATCTGCGTTCTCCCTATCATGCTGGTGCCGCACATGCATACGCTCTTCCCTGCCAATGCGTGGCCGGCGATCGGGCTCTTCTGCCTCGCCACCGCGGCCCACCAGGGCTGGTCGGCCAATCTCTTTTCCACGCCTACCGATATGTTTCCTTCGACCAGCGTCAGCACCGTCGTTGGCCTGGGCGGAGCGGCGGGAGCGGCAGGCGGCGCAATCTTCACCTTGATCGTTTCCCACGTATTCTCAGTTCATCCCATGTTGATCTTTATTCTTGCGGGTTTCGCCTACATTACCGCGCTGCTTATCTTTCAGTTGCTTGTGCCAAGGCTCGGCGTGGAACAGGCTGCTTAGTCATCATCTTGTGTCACCTATCCCCGCAAGACAAACGGCTGTTTCGCTTAACTATCTCTTTCCTACCGTGTTACTCTTCTCAAACTTAGGGCAAGGAGCTTGATTCGGCGTGAAAAAAGAGGTCAAAGAGCCACAGGACGAGGTTACCGGCCACAGCGCGCTCACCATGCAAGTTGTTGAGCATGTTCGCTCCCTCATCAGCAGCGGCGAGGTTCATCCTGGCGACCGTCTTCCGCCGGAACGCGAGCTTGCCCGCAAGCTGAAGATCAGCCGTTCCAGCCTGCGTGCCGGCATTGGTTTTCTCTCTGCGATGGGTGTGCTGAAGAGCCGGCATGGAGCGGGGACTTTTGTGTCGTCGGGGCCGCCGGCGCTTGATTCCAGCTCACTTTCGGTGCTTGGGGCGCTGCATGGGTTTCTGCCGTGGCAGATGTTTGAGGCGCGACTGGTTTTGGAGTCGAACGTGGCTGCGCTGGCGGCGGAACGCGCTACGGATGAACACATTGCGGAGCTGGCGGAGGAGGTGGCGGAGATGTATGCCGCGCTGACCGATCCGCATGAGTATCTTATTCATGATGTGCGGTTTCATCGGACGATTGCGCGGGCGGCGGGAAACCCGATCCTGGGTGCGCTGATGGAGACTATTACGGCGAATCTTTATGAGTACCGCAGCAAAACCGTTGTGAATGCTGTGGATTTGAAGGAATCGGCGGAGATGCACCGCGAGATCTATCGCGCGATTCGCTCGCATAATCCGGCACAGGCGAGGGTTACGATGGAGCAGCATCTGAATTTGGCGCGCATTGCGCAGGCTTCGGAGGCGGAGGCTCAGGCGGCGGCTGCACAGGCTCCTCCGGCCGCCGAACCTGAGGCAAATACTGCTGAACCTACTGCTTCTTCCAGTTAGATTTTGTTTTTGCGGGGGTTTTTTTAAATTCGTGGTGGAGTGGCGTTTTTGCAGGGGTTTTTGGCAAAAACGGTGTGCAGAACGTGGTTTTTTGATGGTGAATTCGTGGTGGATTGCTGGTAAATCGTGGTGGGTTGATGGACACTTTTTGCCTTCGAAAATTTTTCTCTTTTTTCAACTTTATTTTTCGCCGGATCGAGGTTGTTCCGAATCGGCACGCTTCGGGACAGCCGCGCCTGCCTGCTAAACTGAGCCTCAGCGCATGTCCAAGCCAAAGTTCTATCTCACTACCCCGATCTATTACGTCAACGCGCGTCCGCACATCGGGCACGCCTATACGACGATTGCGGCTGACGTTATCGCGCGGCGCCACCGGCTGCTGGGCGACGATACCTTCTTCCTGACGGGCACGGATGAGCATGGGCAGAAGGTGGAGCGGTCGGCTGCGGCTGCGGGTGTCTCGCCGCAGGAGTTTTCGGATAAGGTTTCGGCTTCGTTCAAGGCGCTTTGGGACCGAATGGGGATCACCTACGACGACTACATCCGCACTACGGAGCCTCGCCATACCGGGGCGGTGCAGAAGCTGTTTCAACTGCTCTGCGACAAAGACGCGATCTATCTGAGTACCTATACGGGGCAGTACTCGGTGGGCGAGGAGATGTTTATCGATGGGCCTCCGGGAACGATCGGGCCGGACGGGAAGCCTACCGAGACGGTTACGGAGGAGAACTATTTCTTCCGGCTGTCCAGGTATCAACTTGAGTTGATCGACCTGATCGAGTCCGACACTCTTCTGATTCAGCCCGAGTCGCGCAAGAATGAAGTTCTCAGCTTCCTGTGTGGAGATTTCAATGAGTTTCTTAAAATTGAGACAGCTGAGTACGACCGGTCGCTTTTTGAGCAGAAGCCAGACGGTGTAGTGGCGGTCGCCTTACCGCCGGGTGATGTTCTCGATCTAGCTGAAAGAAACGGACGGATTAAGAGAAGCGCCCGCAATAGACGATACATACCCGGCTACCTCCGCGACCTCTCCGTCTCCCGCTCGAGCTTCACCTGGGGCATTCCGGTCCCCGAACCGGCTGCCTCAGAGACCAAACAAAAGCACGTCATCTACGTCTGGCTCGACGCCCTCGCCAACTACATGACCGCCGTGGGGTACGGAAGCGACGACCCTACGAAGCAAGAGCAGTTCAAGAGATACTGGCCCGCCGATCTTCACATTATGGCCAAGGAGATCACCCGCCAGCACTGCATCTACTGGCCCGCCTTTCTTCTCGCCGCCGGACTGCCTTTACCGAAAGCGGTCACGGCTCACGGCTGGCTCCTCTTCGACGACAGCAAGATGTCGAAGTCCAAGGGCAACATCGTCCGCACTGAGACGATTTTGGATGCCTTCTGCACACTTAAGCCAAAGCCAACAGACGGCCCAGGTGCGGTGCTGAGCGACGAGTACTGGAAGCATGAACAGGACCTCTTCGCTTCGGATGTTCTTCGCTATTTTCTTCTTCGTGAGATTCCGTTTGGGCAGGATGGGAGCTTCAGTTTCGATGCGTTGATTACCCGGTATAACGCCGATTTGGCAAATGGATACGGAAATCTCGTTAGCCGAACCCTAACCATGATCCAAAAATATTTCGATGGTTATATTCCATTCGGGAAAATGGCAGAGCGAGTCGGATTAGCAATAGACATTGATGTCGCAGCCATAACTAACAACTACATAGAATCGGATTTTTCCAGCTTATTGCACAACATAATGAATATCGTGCGCGCCGCGGATTCGCATATCACTTCAACAGCACCTTGGAAAATTGCCGCTGACCCTGCGAGAACTGAAGAATTGAAGGACGTTCTGTATACCGCTGTCGAATCGATTCGAATCGTAAATACATTGATAGAACCGATACTTCCATATACAAGCGGTCAAGTCTTCGCTCAACTAGGTATACCCACACGCAGAGAACCTGGAAGCGAACCGAATTGGGCAGCAGAAAGATTAGGCGAATTGGCTCCCATCTTTCCCCGCGCCCCCAAGGAACTCATCCAACTTATGACTGACATGGAAAACAATACGAACACGACGCCGAAGCCTGAACCCTCCAAGCTGATGGATGAGAAGAGCGCGAGTGCCGCGCCAGTGCCGGCTGATCCGACGCATCCGGGCGCGCCTCCTCGCACCTCGGCTTTGCCGATTGCGAATCCCGGGGCCACGGTTGGGGGCAGCCACGCCACGACTACGGAGAGGCCGGAGACGCCGTCGCACACGGAGGCTCCGGCTTCGGGGGTTTTTGCGAGTTCGGCGGCGGGCTCGAATACTGCCGACACGCCCCAGATTGCGATCGACGACTTTGTGAAGATCGATCTTCGCGTGGCGCAGATCGTTGTGGCCGAGCGGATTCCGAAGGCCGACAAGCTGCTGCGGCTCGAGGTCGATCTGGGGTATGAGAAGCGGCAGATTCTTTCCGGCATCGCCGAGTGGTATACGCCGGAGGAGTTGATTGGGCGGCGGATTGTCGTGATCGCGAATCTTGCGCCGCGGAAGATGCGCGGGCTGGAGTCGCATGGGATGCTGCTGGCTGCTTCGGCGGGGGAGAATGGGAAGCCTGTTCTGGCTACGTTTGGGGAAGAGATTGCGCTGGGGTCGCGGCTGAAGTAGCTCTGTCGTTGGTTTCGAGAGCAAAAGAACAAGCAACCGCAAATGCGGGGGTTCTTCGCTTCGCTCAGAATGACAAGCTTTTGTGGTGCAAACCCGTGTCCCAGAGGGGGAACCTTGGGGCACCCGGTTCGGCGGGATTGCGCCGGGGTCGCGGCTGAAGTAGCTCTGTCGTTGGTTTCGAGAGCAAAGGAACAAACAACCGCAAATGCGGGGGTTCTTCGCTTCGCTCAGAATGACAAGCCTTTGTGGTGCAAACCCATTTCCCAGAGGCGGGACATGGGGCACCCGTTCGGCGGAAAAAGGTTGCGCTGGGGTCGCGGCTGAAGTAGCGTTGTCGTTGGTTTTGAGAGCAAGAGAACAAGCAACCGCAAATGCGGGGGTTCTTCGCTTCGCTCAGAATGACAAGCCTTTGTGGTGCAAACCCATTTCCCGAGGCGGGACATGGCGTACCCGTTCGGCGGGAAGAGATTGCGCTGGGGTCGCGGCTGAAGCAGCGTTCCTCTGTCGTTGGCTTCGAGAGAAAAAGAACAAGCAACCGCAAATGCGGGGGTTCTTCGCTTCGCTCAGAATGACAAGCTTTTGTGGTGCAAACCCATTTCCCGAGGCGGGACATGGCGTACCCGTTCGGCGGGAAAAGGTTGCGCTGGGGGTCCGCGGCTGAAGTAGCTCTGTCGTTGGTTTCGAGAGCAAGAGAACAAGCAACCCCAAATGCGGGGGTTCTTCGCTTCGCTCAGAATGACAAGCCTTTGTGGTGCAAACCCATGTCCCAGAGGCGGGACATGGCGTACCTGTTCGGCGGGAAAGTTGCGCTGGGACGCGATTGAAGTAGCGCGACGTTGGTCCGGCTAAAAGCGGAGCCTGAAAAAAGTTCTGTCGTCCTCTTGAGATATTCCCTCTGCGACTAAAGTCGCATTCAAAACGAATGAACCTACGGCGCGGCTGAAGCCGCGCCCCTTCAAAACAACAGCGTTTCCAACAGTGAAGCACTTATGGCACGGATTTACAGGCTGCGGAGAAAGTGGCTTGCGAAAGAAAAGGCGTACCTCAGCGGCTGAAGCCGCATTGCAAATGCGACGATTACGGCACGGATAAATCCGTGCCCTTAAGCAAAATGCAGCCCTTAAAACAAAACGGGCTTTTCAGCATCCTCTGAATCCGTGCCCTTAAGCAAAACAGACTTTTTCAGCAACGTCTAAAGCCTTGGGCTTACGGCTAAGCTGAAGCCTTGCCCTTAAGCAAAACCGACTTTTCAGCAACGTCTAAAGCTCTGGGCTACCCGGAAGCCCAAAGGGGCTCTCACGTTGAGAAGGCACCGTGCCACCACGTTTTCCTTTACTCAGCTTTCTTTCGTCTGCACGCCGACGGCTACGACGAAGTAGCTGGCTGTGGTGGCGCCGACATTCTTGAGGCCGTGCATGACGTTGGAGGCGGTGAAGACTACGCCGCCGGGGCCGACCGGCTCGGGTTTGCCGTCGTTGAGGAATTCGAGGTTGCCTTCGCGGATGAGGAGGAACTCCGAGTGGCTGTGTTTGTGGGGCGGATGCGGCATCTTGCCGGCGGGGAGCGTGGTCTCGTGGACCTCGACGAACTCGCCGGTGGGGAGGGTGCCTGAGAGCACCTGGCGGCCTGCGCCTCCGTTGGCGCTCTGCTTGACGGGGAGCTGGTCGTAGTTGAAGACGACGGATTTTGAGAGCTTGCCGTCGGGGCCGGCCGCGGCGCCTGCCTGCGCCTCGGCCATCACGCCGCCCATCGCCGCGAAGGCTGAGAGGGCGACAAAGAGTTCACGCCGGTTGAGATTGTTCATGGGGAGATAGTACGCGCTATGAACTGTGGGGAAAAGACCCGGGGCTGAAGAGGGTACAGAAAAGGTGGCTCGGAGAGAAAAGGCGTACCCCAGCGGCTAAAGCCGCATCGCAAACATGACGTTTGCGGCACGGCTGAAGTCGTGCCCTTAAGCAAAACGGACTCTTTCAGCACCTCTAAAGCCCACGCTTAGTCCGAAAGGACAAACGGGGCTTTTCAACATGGCTACTTCTTCGTGTCTCCGCCGATTTGCACGACGAAGTACTTTGCCGGTCCGGCGCCGATGTTGATCATCCGGTGAGTTGTGCCTTCGGCCACGTAGACCATGTCGCCCGGTCCGGCCTTCTCCTGCTTGCCGTCGTGCTCGAAGAGCAAAGACCCCTCCTGAACGAGGATGAGCTCGGAGTGATGAATGGCATGCAACGCGACGGGAGCGATACCGGGCGGCTGGACCGACTCGTGCATTGCTACGGTCTCGCCTGTGGTCAGAGTAAAGGCGGGGACGCTTCGGCTTTCAGCGCCGCTGGGCGACTTTCTTGCCGGCATCTGATCGAACGCGAAGACCTTCGATGCGGGCGTCTGCGCGTGCGTGACGCCGCCCGTTGTTGTCAATACGACCAGTCCCAGACCCACGACACACCGCATGATTGGTTCCATGCCGCTATTTTAAAGCCGTTCCTGGAAAGAACATCAAACGCAACCGCAGATTTCCTTCGGAAATGACAACAGAACGGCAACCGCAGGTGCGGAAGCTGATTGGCTTCGAGAAGGACAACCAGAAAACGAGTAATCTGAAGGAAGACGCATGGCACTGATCGATACACACGCTCATCTGGATTTTTATACCGACGATCGCGAGGAGGTGCTGCGGCGCGCGTACCAGGCCGGGGTGGAGACGATTCTGGCGATCGGCATTGGCGAAGGTCCGGCGACGATGCACCAGGCGCTCGACATTGCGACCGCAACGAATGGGGAGGGATTGCCGGCGGTTTATGCGAGCGCGGGCATTCATCCGCAGGAGGCTGCGAGCGCGACGGCGGAGGCTCTGGAGAAGCTGGCACGGCTGGCGGCGGAGGAGCGCTGCATCGCCATTGGAGAGATTGGGCTGGACTACTACCACTTCGATAATCCCGAGGTTGAGGTGCAGCGGCGGGCGTTCGTCGCGCAGATGAAGCTGGCGGCTGAGCTGCGGAAGCCGATTCTGATTCACTGCCGCACCAGCGAGCTGGCGACGCTTGAGGCAAGGGAGAAATTCGGCGGGGCGGATGCGTGGGAGGACCTGCTGGAGCTGATTGCGGAGCACTGGACGCCGACCGGGCTGGGGGGCATCATGCATTGTTTTTCGGGATCGGTGGAGCAGGCGGAACGCTCGCTGGCGGCGGACTTTTACCTTTCGTTCGCCGGAAATCTGACGTATCCGAAGTCGCAGGCGATTCGCGATGCCGCGGAGCTGGCGCCGACGCACCGGATTCTGGTTGAGACGGATGCGCCGTTTCTTGCGCCCGCGCCGCTGCGCGGCCAGAGGAACGAGCCGGCGCTGGTGATCCATACGGCGGCAGCCCTGGCGGAGCTTCGCGGCATCTCATTGGAAGAACTGGCGGAGGTGACGACGGCGAACTTCAAAAATCTGTTTCCTGCGGCGCGTTGAGGGGCTGAGCGGCTGACATAACTGACATAATAGAGAGCGAGAAAAATTGAGAGAAGGAAGACACCTATGGCATCGGACAACAGCTTCGACGTAGTGAGCAAGGTAGAGATGCAGGAGGTGAAGAACGCGATCGATCAGGCCTCGAAGGAGGTTCATGCGCGATTCGATCTGAAGGATTCGAAGTCGAAGATCGAGCTTGAGGGCACGGACACGATCCAACTGGCGAGCCAGGATGAGTACAAGCTGAAGGCGGTGGTGGAGATTCTGTCGCAGAAGCTGGTGAAGCGCGGGGTGTCGCTGAAGAACCTGGAGTTCGAGAAGGTGGAGGCGGCGGCGGGCTCGAGCGTGCGGCAGAAGATCAAGCTGGTGCAGGGAATACCGTCGGAGAAGGCGAAGATCATTGTCGCGGCGATCAAGGACTCGAAGAAGAAGGCGCAGGCGAGCATCCAAGGCGACACGGTGCGGGTGGTGAGCAAGGATCGCGATACGCTGCAGGAGGTGATGGCGCTGCTGCGGGGGAAGGATATCGGGGTGGAGCTGCAGTTTACGAACTTCCGGTCGAACTGAGCGGGATTGCCGGGACTTTGCGTCATCAACATTTTGTTGGGGATTTTTGGGCTTTTCTGTAGCCAAATCGCCATCCTGATACTCTGATTTGTAAGTGAGCACGCTCTCCATCGCGACGGCAGCGGAAGTCTTCGAGCTTCTTCGCGACGATCTTGCCGCGATTGAAGGGGACTTTGCACGGCAGTCGGCGTCTGAAGTTGAGGTGATTACCGACATTGCGCGGTACCTGATTGCGGGCGGGGGGAAACGGATTCGTCCGTTGCTGCTGCTGCTTTCGGCGAAGGCGCTGGGGTGTACGGGAGAGAGCAGGATTCGACTGGGCGCGGTGGTGGAGATGCTGCACACGGCGACGCTGGTGCACGACGACATCATCGATGAGGCGGATACGCGGCGGGGGCGGCCTTCGTCGAATACGACGTGGGGGAACTCGAAGTGCGTGCTGGCGGGGGACTGGCTGTATATGCAGGCGTTCAGCTCGGCGCTGGAAGAGCGTAATTTTCGCGTGCTGGAGCTGCTGATCTCGCTGACGCAGCAGATGGTCGAGGGCGAGCTGCTGCAGATGCAGAAGCTGGGACACCTGATCAACGAAGAGGAGTATTTCGATCTGATCTTCCGCAAGACGGCGTGCCTGTTCAAGGTTTCGATGCAGCTGGGAGCGGCGATTACTCCGGGGCATGGGTTTGGCGATCATGATGAGATCGAGGCGCAGCTTGGCGAATATGGACGCAATCTGGGGCTGGCGTTTCAGATTGTCGACGATGTTCTGGACCTGACCGCAGCGGAGGAGGTTCTGGGCAAGCCGGTGGCCTCGGATCTTCGCGAAGGCAAGGCTACGCTAGCGGTGATTCATGCGCTGGAGCGGGGCACGGGAGCGGATCGCGAGGCGATTCGCACGGTGCTGGCGGACCGCAGCTTCGAAAACGTCTCGCACCCGCAGATTCTGGAGATTCTTCATCGCCACGGCTCGATCGACTACGCCATGGATACGGCCTGTGCGTATGCCGAGGCCGCGCGCCTCACCATCGCCGAGCTGCCCAATTCGGAGGCGAAGCGGGCGCTGCTCTGGGTGCCCGGCTTTGTCACCACGCGCGACCGATAGCTACTTTCCGTTGCCGCTTTTTCCGGCATTGTCGAGTTCATCGAGGTCCACTGTTTTCATTCCGCCTTTTCCGCCCTCCACCA
>DATAVY010000060.1:0-2202 GCA_036267495.1 Edaphobacter sp. | reverse complement strand
AAGGGGGACATGGTGCCGGGGTCGACGTTGAGGTAGGGGTCGAACTTCATCATGTTGACGCGGAGACCGCGGGCTTCGAGGAGACAGCCGATGGAGGCTGCGGCGAGACCTTTGCCGAGGGAAGACACGACTCCGCCCGTTACGAAGATGTACTTTGCAGACATGTCCGCGACCTCAGTATGTGATTTTTAATTTTGTGCGTGGTGGGCACGGTTAAGTATCGCAGGGTTGTGCAGGGGAGGCAATGGCAAGTTTTTTGGGGGGATTTCGACGGGGATTTAAATCGGGCGGCAGGCGCAAGAAGCGCTGGGCGTCTCGATCGACGCGACCCGAGTTATTCCGCGATGCCGTGGGAGATTCTTTTGACGAGGAACTCCTGGAACAGGGAGCCGACCGCGCCGGAGGCGTCGCCGATGAGCCAGTTGTCGAAGGTCAGGCGCACGCCCATGCGATCGCTTGTGGGGTAATAGAGGTTCGAGATGCCGGCGGAGGCGAGGTTTCCGAAGACATTGGAGTAGTTTGGCTGCCAGCGGCCGTTGTCTCCTTTACAAATGACCACGGTTGCGATGGCGTAGAGCGCGCGTGAGCGAATGCTTCCGGCGCCTTTGTAGAAGTAACGCGGGTCCTGGCGAAGGAGCGAGGGAAGGATGGCTCCGGCAATCATGGTGCTGGTAAGGCCGTCGGTGTAGGAGGCTCCGAATCGTCTGGCAAAGCCGCGGGTTCCCTGGCCGTATCCGCTGAAACCGTTCTGCGACTCTTCGACGCCGGCGACGACTGCGGGAATGACGATGGAGACGGGATCGATCGATGTTCTAATGGCGAGGCGAAATTTCTGTCCGGCGCTGAGCGGAGCCGCGTTCCAGAGGTAGGAGGCATAGAAGTTGGGAAAGACGCCGAGAACGCGTTGCTTTTCTTCGCGGTGCATCTGGTCTTCGGCGATATCGTGCGGGGTAGCGGTGACGACGACGCTGGTGACGGCCGACGCGACCACGAGCTCGACAGAGGGCACGTCGAAGCTTTCTCCGGTGCGCAGCGCGAGGCCGGTGGCGACCCAGGGATTGAATCCGTCCGACTTGATGGTGAGGTTGAACTGGCCGGGCTCGACGGCGTCGAATTTGAAGAAGCCGGTTTCGTCTGTGATCAGGGTGCGCTCGACTTTGGAACCGGTGTTCTGGAGGACGACCAGCGCATTGGGAATCTCGGCGCCCTCGGTGTCCTGCACAGTACCGACGATGCTGCCGCCGAATTGCGGATCTGCCGGTCGTGGAGCGAGAGCGGGCGGCTGTGGTGCATCGGGCAGTTTGCCGATGGCAGGATCTGATGGTTCGGCCGGCGTCCGGAAGGTGCCGGGGGTCGCGAGGAAGCTGGGACCGGAGTGGCTCGTGAGGGATTGCGCGTGCGCCTGCGGACTGAGCGTTGCACCCAGCAGGAAGGTCAAGATCAAGGGGCCTGAAAAGCGCAAACTACACATACCTAATATGTCCGGTCTACATCTCTCTATCGGTTGCCACATTAGCGTTCATGAAGAATGAAAATCGCGAACGATACCTCGATTTTCAGCGGTGGTGGTCCTGCTTCGCAATCACCCATCGGTAGAACGCCGAAGTATCGGGTTTGGAGGGCTGGATGCCTTCGCGACATGAGGAATGAGGAGCGTCGATAACTTTGGTTTGAGGAGACATTTGGGTTGACGCAGAGGTCGCTCGCACCTGAGAGTGTAGGGATGCAACGTTGGAAGACGGTTCTATTCGCAGCACTGTGTGGCGCGGCAGTTGGCGGATTGTTTAAACTGACGGGTCATCATGCTCTCTCGGAGATTTCTTTCTTCGCGAAGGACCATGCATTACTGAGCCATAGCTCGCTCTACTACGCTTGTCTCGGTTGCTGGGTAATCTTCAGCCTCTATTGGGAGATTGCAGCAAAGGATTCGGCCCCGGCGAAGAACTCGGAGGCGAAGGCGTCGCGTGGAGTCCATGTGTTTCTGACCAATGCGGCGCTGATTATGATCGCTGCGCCGATTTACGGGGTTGGACGAGTTTGGCCGGCGTCATCTCCGGTGATGATCGCGGGGCTGGGCTTTGAAATCGTTGGACTGTCGCTGGCGATCTGGGCCAGGCGGCACCTGGGGCGGAACTGGAGCGGCGAGATCACAATCAAGCAGGAACATGAACTGATCCGCAGCGGACCGTATCAATATCTGCG
>DATAVY010000059.1:0-35434 GCA_036267495.1 Edaphobacter sp. | reverse complement strand
TCGCCAACTGCGAGGAACAGATACTTGCTGTCCGGGGAAAAGGCTATCTGGGCACCGAACTGTCCGCCTTCGCCTCTTTCTCCGTCGCGCCAGATGACCTTGACATCTTCGAGACTGGCGGAGTCCTTGCCTAGTTTGAGCTGTGCCTTTGCCAGCGCGAGGCTGGAACCGCCATCGCCGGGCTCGGCGTAGGTGAGATAGATGTTGTGATCCCTGGCATAGCGCGGCGAGAGAAAGACGCCGAGCATGCCGCCCTGTCCTTTATTGAGAGCGACCGGCACATTGGTGACGGGCGTCTTCTCTCCCTTTTGAGTTACCAGCAAGAGGTCGCCGATCTTCTCGGTAATCAGCATCCGTCCATCGGGCAGGAAGGCGATTCGCCAGGGCAGGTTCAAGGTCGTGACCTGGGTCAGGTTGAAGGGCACGGTGGTCTCGGGTTTCTGTTCGCCTGCATTGATCTGCGCATTTGCAAGGGGCGCCGCCAGAGCCAGAGATAGCCCCGCAATCACTAACTTGTTCATCTTGTTTTTCCCTCTTTCTTCTTGAAGCCTGTGTCAGCAAGCCTTTTCCCGGAGCTGACTTCGCGGGTGGGCGGCGTATGGATCCCATGGATTCACAGTATCAAGTCTTTGAGGTACCCATAAAGATTTTTGGTTTGATTGTTCGTTCTGGTTGAGAGGCTCGCTATTTTCCTGATAGACGTGCGCCTTTGCAGGCTGCGGAAAAAGTCCGGTATAGCTCAGAAAATTCCCTCAGCGACTAAAGTCGCAATGCAGTGAGAGCGGTTACGGCGCGACTGAAGTTGCGCCCTTTCAAAGCAACGACTTTTTCCAAGCCTGTAAAGTCGCAAGGAAAACAGGTCGCCGGCGGCACGATTGAAGTCTTCAAAACAACGAATTTTTCCGCAGCCTGTTTGGGCGGGATGGGAGCGGGTTGAAGGAAGACGAATGACATCCAAGGTGAAAGAGAATCCTGAGTTGTTTTTGTGAAGGAGATCAGCCGCTAGAATGGATTGGACTATGAATCGACTAACTATGAACCGTCTAAGTGTGGTGTTGGCTCTTCTCTCGGTGGTTTCAGCGGGTGCACAGACTGCGCTGCCTCCGAGCGGCGCTACTGCGTTCAAGGACACCTCGGTTTTCCGGCCTCCGAGTGGGGCGAAGGTGGCGATCATCGAGTTTGAGGATCTGGAGTGTCCGCTGTGCGCGCATGTGTCTCCGATGGTGCGGGACGCGATGAGCCACTACCGAATTCCGCGGGTCCGCTACGACTTTATTATTCCGGGGCATACCTGGTCGCGCACCGGGGCGATCTATGCGCGCTATCTTCAGGACAAAGTTTCGCCGCAGGTGGCGGAGGATTACCGGCGGGATGTTTTTGCGAGTCAGCGGCTGATAGCGAGCCCTGACGATCTGCAGCAGTTTACGCGGAGGTGGTTTCAGACGCATGGGCAGGCTATGCCTTTCGTGATCGATCCTTCGGGCAGATGCGCGGCGGAGGTGGAGGCGGATTGCGCGCTGGGGCGACGGGTAGGAATTGCGCATACGCCGACGCTGGTGGTGGCGACGGCGCATCGGTGGATTGAGGTGACGGAGCCGGACCAGTTGTATGCGGCGATCGACCGGGCTGAGGCAGAGGCGAAGGGTGGGCGGTGAGATGAGGGCTTCGGTGAGAGTTGATACCGACACCCGATGGAGGATAAGAACAAAAACGAAATGCGGGGGTCCTTCGACTATGACGCGCAAAGAACGCGCGACTCCGCTCAGGATGACAGAATTTTCTTTTGCGAAATTTGTCCTTCATGTCTGGTCACTTTGTGTCCTGGGTGACGAGGTGGATGGGGCCGAGGATGCCGGAGGGGATGGGTTGGACTTTGTCGAGGTCCTGCATCTGGAAGCGGTCGCCGTATTTTTCGATGAGGGGTTTGTAATCGTGTGGCGGGAGTTTGGACCAGGCATTGAGAGCGGTGTTGTAGACGTGGATCTCGATGTGGTTCTGGCCGGGTTTTAAAAATTTGGAGACGTCGAGTTGATAGGGTGGGTGCCAGAGGGAGCCGGCGCGCTGGCCGTTGAGAAAGACGATGGCGGCTTCGTGGATGGGTGGGTCGTAGTAGGCGTGCATGCCGGGGCCGGTGCGGGTGATGCGCGGGTCGGGCAGGCCGTTGGGGCCGAGGGCCTCGTGTTCGGGTGGGGAGTTGGGGGAGCCGGTGAGGGGTTTGCCTCCTTCTATTTCGAGAAAGACCGGATTCTTTTGTGCTGTGTTGATGGTGAAGTCGCGGGCGTAGATGGCTTCGCCGGAGTAGTAGAGGGTGGCGGGGTTGGTGGTCCAGTCGGTGAGAGTGGGTTCGGTCTCTGTTTCTTTGGTTCCGGTGAAGGTGACTCGCCAGTCTGTGCTGAGATCGACGAGAGGCGTGATCGAAGCGGAATCGCTTGGAGAATTTCGGGGTGGTTCTGACCCACTGTAGTGGGCGAAGATGAAGACCCGCGATTCGTAGGGGGCGAGATTCAAGGCCAGGTTGCTTGCGGTGACGTGAGCCGCTTGCCCGGTTTCGGGATCCCACTGTTCGCCGTCGCGATGCGTGGTGTCAAAGTTGGCGGTTGCCTGGAGGGGCCGATTAGAGGTGTTGGTGACGAAGTAGATGTCCGCAGTGGGAAGTTTGCGGCGGATGAAGCCTACGACTTCTTTGGTGTGATCGTCAGAGCTGGTTAATTTGAAGTCAGGGTCGCCGATTTTATCCAGGGCTTTGGTGAGTTCGGCGGTGTAGGGGACGAGCATGATGGTTTTGGTGAGTTCGGTGATCTCGGCGGAGGGGTTGCCTTCGGGATCGAGAGTGGGGATGCGGCCTACGGCCACAGTTTTGCCGCCGCGCACGGACCAGTCGAGGATTTTTTTGAGGGTCTCGACGGGGATGCGGTCGGTGGGAGGGAGGATGAGGATCTGGTGGGTGCCGAGGCCGACCTTGTTGATGGCTTCGGCGTCGATGAAGTCGACGTTGTAGCCGGCGGAGAGGATGGCGGACATGAGCGCGGGGGAGATGAGGCGTTGCATGGCTCCGGTGACGGTGACGTGGGCGGGAGAGAAGCTGGCCCAGGCGTCGTCGGTGGGGAGGAGGATGGCGACCTGGTTGGCGGGTTGGCCCTGGCGGAGGAGCCAGCTGATGCGCTGGATGTAACGGGTGACGTCGGGCATGACCGGGTGCCAGGGGTTGTGGTCGTTGAAGGCGCCGGCAGCGTAGAGGGACCAGCCGGGTTCGGGGACTTTGTGGCCGGGCGGAGAGTAGGGCCAGCCGTGGCCGACGATCTGGTTCTCGCCCACGATGAAGTCGATGTCGGCTTCGGCCTTCATGTCTAGCGGGGTGGCTCGGAAGACCGGGGAGTGAAGCCAGGTGAAGGTCTCGCCGGAAGTGATGTTGTTGCCGAAGACGTGGTTGGCGGAGGTGGCCCAGCGGAGTGTGGAAAACGCGCGCCACTGCGGGCCTTCGCCTTCGGGGAGCGCGACGAGGTTTTGACTGGAGAAGGTAACGGCTGGTTCTCCATAGGTTTGCGAGCGGAATTTCGTGTGATGGGCGATGGCCCAGTTGTTGATTTGAGTCAGGTAGTTTTCATTGACCAATTCGGTGAGGGTCTGGCCCCAGTCGTGCCTTACCTTCTCGGCGGCGGGTGTTCCTCCGGCGACGAGCTCCGGAAGATGCGGGAGGAGATCGTAACCGCGGCGCTTAAGAAATTCTGCGGGGAGGGTGGGGGTCCAGTCGGCTCCGTAGGCTTCTAGGGAGTCGGAGAAGATGGCGTAGGGTGGGATGTCGCCGAAGGCTTTGACGAGAGGTTCGCCGACTTTTTGGAGGTGGGTGGCCACGGCCTGATGGCTGAAAGGGTCGAGGACGTAGCCTTCGGCTTCTACGGCGGCGCGCTTGACTTGCTGTTTGGTGTGGCTGGCGATGAAGAAGAGGGCGGTGCGAGGTTTGTCGGACGGAGTGATGATGATAGAGGAGCCGTTGAGAGTAAGCGGTTGAGCTGTGGTGGCGTCCCAAGCGAGAGGTGGCGGGGTGGAGTTGCGCCCGCCCGCAGGAGTGGGGGGCGGAGCGCCGCAGACGCTGCCATTTTCAAAACTGCAAGGAACGAAGATCTTAGCGACGATGGATGCGGAGATGATGGAGTCGCCTTGCTCGAGCGCGGGAGGAATGGCGACGAGGGCGTGCGCGGCGACGGGCACTTCGATGGTGCGGAGACGGCTAGCGGCCTCGGCGAGTGTGGTATTGGGGCCGCCGTAGGGCCAGCCGCTGCAGAGAGTGACGTCGATGCGCAGGCCGAGTCTGCGGGCTTCGGCCTGGGTGAAGTGGACGGCGTCGAGCATGGCGGGGGAGAGGAAGGGGAGATTTTTCAGGTCTTTGGCGGGATCGGCTGGATTGTGAGAGTCGAGGACTTCGGGGTAGACGAAGGCTAGTTCGGCTCCTCCGATGCCGTCGGCTTTCATCTCCTGGAGTTCGCGGAGTATCTCGGGTTTTTCGACTGCCGTGCCGAACCACCACCAGCGCATCATGGGCCTGGCGTCGGAGGGCGGGTTCTTAAAGTTAAGCTTGAGGGATTCCATTGACGATTCGGCAAATGCAGGGAATGTTGCAGTGCTGATTGCGAGGGTGACGAGGAGGGTTGTCTGTGGAAATCGTGAGGAAAAACGGCGCATGATGTGGATTACTCCTGTGTGCGGCTCTGTGGCTGCGCGGCGGAACGCGGCCGAGGTGATTATAGCGACGCAGCCACGGTAGTTCATTTGGGAGAATGTTTCAAGGGAAGAACTGACGCGCGAAGTACCGCGCCCGTTTCCGGCGGTGTGGCCGGAGGCCCGGTTCGAAATTACTTCGCCGGGAAGGATTGGTATAGTCGCTTTCGACTGTGAATTCGGGTGATCGCTTCGGCGAAAGGAGCACGACCATGAGGTTAGGAATTTTGCGGGCGCTGGCGCTGGCTGTTTGCGTGGCGGCTACGGGGTTGGTTGCGCAGACTTCGGTTGTGGTTGTGGGTGCGGCGCCGGCGATCGATAGCACGTGGTGGAAGCATGCGGTGATCTATGAGATCTATCCGCGGAGCTTTCAGGACTCGAATGGGGATGGGGTGGGGGACCTGAATGGGATTACGGAGCGGCTGGATTATCTGCAGGCGCTGGGGGTGGACGCGATCTGGATCTCGCCGATGTATCCGTCGCCGCAGGTGGATTTCGGGTATGACATCTCGGACTATGAGAATGTCGATCCGCAGTATGGGACGCTGAAGGATTTCGACCGGCTGGTGGCGGAGGCGGGGAAGCGGAGGATTCGCGTGGTGCTGGATATGGTGTTGAACCATACTTCGGACAAGCACAGGTGGTTTATTGAATCCGCGAGCTCGAGGGCGAATGCGAAGCGGGATTGGTATGTCTGGAATGACGGAAAGAAAACGGCAGATGGGAAGCCGGCGCCGCCGAATAACTGGGTGAGTCTGTTTGGCGGGTCGGCGTGGGAGTATATGCCGCAGACGAAGTCGTTTTACTACCACAAGTTTTATAAGCAGCAGCCGGATTTGAACTGGCGAAATCCGCAGGTGGAGAAGGCGATGTTCGGGGCGATGCAGTTCTGGCTGGACCGCGGGGTGGCGGGGTATCGGCTGGATGCGATTCCTACTCTGTTTGAAGATCCGCAGCTAAGGGATGAGCCAGTGCTGGGGGGGACGAACGCTCAGGGCGATCCGAATCTGGAGCACACCTATACGGACAATCTGCCGGAGGTGCATGATGTGATTCGGCGGATGCGGGCGATGGTGGCGAAGTACCCAGGCGATCGCGTGCTGATTGGCGAGACGTATCTGCCGAATACGGCGGAGCTGGATAAGTGGTATGGCGGGACCAAGAAGGATGAGCTGCAGTTGCCGATGGATATGATCGTCGGATTTTCGAACAAGCTGGATGCGAATATGTTTCGCAAACGAATCTCCGAGGTGGAGACCCAGGTGCATGGGTCGCAGCCTCTGCTGGTGTTCGACAACCATGACAATGTGCGGAGCTGGGAGCGGTACGGGGATGGGGTTCACAACGAACAGATCGCGAAGCTGATTGCGACCATGCTGCTGACGACGCGCGCGACTGCGCTGATGTACTACGGGGAGGAGCTGGGGATGACGACGACGACTCCGACGCGGGTGGAGGATGTGAAGGATCCGATCGGGCGGACGGGATGGCCGAAGGAGAAGGGGCGCGATGGGGAACGGACGCCGATGCAGTGGGACGCTTCGAATGCGCAGGCCGGGTTCAGCACCGATACGAAGACATGGCTGCCGGTACCGGCGAACTACAAGACGATAAATGTGCAGACGGAGCTGGCGGACCCGAATTCACTGCTGAATTGGCACAAGAAGCTGATTGCGATGCGGCGAGAGGTTCCGGCGTTGCGGGATGGCGGGATGGTGATGCTGGATACGGCGAACCCGAGCGTGTTGTCGTACGTGCGGACGGCTTCGGCGGGTGGGCATGCTGTTGTCGTTGCGCTGAATATGACGGGACAGGCGCAGGCGATTTCACTGGATCTGTCTTCGGCTGGGATTGCGCAGAAGGCGGTGCGGACTTTGCTGACGAACGATGTTTCGTTGCAGGGTGGGACATCGACCTCGATGACTCTGCCGCCCTTTGCGAGCTGGGTGGGAGCATTGCAGTAGGGCATCATTTCTTTTTGCCACGGCCAAAATCGAAGATAGTGGTTACTATCTTCGTTGTGCCATGTATTGCAATGAGATCGGGTATTTTGAAGATTTCGGCGAGAAATTAGTTTTTGCCAATGCTTGACGAAGCGTGGTGATTGTATCTATATTTTGCGACGCCAATAAATTGCTTTGCGGATGAGCGCCAACCTCCCCTGGAGCCACCGATCGTACGAACGCTTGATCGCGTCGATGCACGTCCATGCGGATTTGGCCTTGATCCTCGAGGCGAAGGCTTGCATGGAGGGAGCAGAGACCTATGAAAATCGCATATTCGCAGTGGAGCCGTTCGTATCTTTTTCTTGCCTTCTCGTTCTTCTTACTTTCCTGCTTTGCGGGGGCGCAGACGATCGATTGTACGCAGTCGCCGTATAACGTTCCGGCGGGGCTTCCGACGGCTTCGATCACGGCTGCGCAGGATCAGGCTCAGATGATGTGCCAGCAGAAGCTGCAGTTTCCTACTGCGGCTTCGAATCCTCCGCTGACGGCGACGCGAGTTTCCGATCCGCACAAGCCGGTGAACGCGTTTCCGGGAAATGTTTCGAATCCTGAGACGGCGAACTGGACCGATGCGCTGGGGCACACCATTGTGCGCTGGGGCTGGGGGCAGTGGACCACGTATGACGATTCGCAGAGCGGCGGCGTGGCGAATGTGTTGTGCGGGGGAGCGACGCCATGCACGACGGCGCAGGAGCTGGGCAGCTCGACTGGCGGCGCAATGAGCGGGGTCGGAGACTATGGACCGCGGGGGGCGAGGCCTTATCCCACGGGCGATGCGCCGCTGGGCGTGGGCGGGAATACGCCGTGCATTGCTCCGGGATGCCTGGTGGGCGCGACGTACACTCCGCTGCCGACACTTTCGCTGGTGAATGACCATGACGAGAATCGTCAGCATCGAGACTTCGACTATGATCCGATCGATCTGTTCCGGATGCGGGGCACGGGCGAGGAGGTCAAGACGCCCGAGGACTGGTGGATCAAACGGCGGCCGGAGATATGGGACCTGGTGCAGAAGGAGATCTACGGATATACGTGGCCGCAGAGTGAGTGGCCTTCGATTACCTGGACGATCGGACCGGTAGGAACGGGAACGCAGACCGGATCGATCAGCTGCATCACCAGTCCTTCGTGCCCGAATGGCGTGATGACGGATGGGAAGACTTATTCCTACCGCGAGAAGACGTATACGGGAACGGTTTCGACGTCGGGATTTTCCGGAGTACGGAATGCTCCGGTGATTACGATGACGTGCCGTTTTCCGGCGAACCCGGCGGGAAAGGTTCCGGTGTTCATCAGCATTGGGGAGCGGGACACGGATTTTCAGTACACGGCGCCGGCGGGATTCGCGGCTTGCGGGTACACGCAGACGATGCTGCAGCCGGATGCGGGCGGCGCGAACACGTCGAGCTACCTGATTGGGTTGATGAATAAAGGCAACTGGCGGAAGCCGACCGATCCTGGCGCGCTGGTGGCGTGGGCGTGGGGAATCAGCCGGATGATCGACGAGTTTGCGCTCGATCCTGATCCACAGGGGCCGGACCCGGATAAGGTTGCGGTGGAGGGCCACTCGCGCGATGGCAAGGCGACGCTAGTGACGGCGGCGTATGACGATCGCGTGGTGGCAGCGCTGCCGAGCTGCGGCGGTGAAGGTGGGACTTCGTGGATACGGCGGAACTTTGGCGAGAGCATTGAATCGATCGTGGGCAGCGGCGAGTACTACTGGATGGATGGCTACCTGATGAACTATGCCGGAGCGAGGTGCCAGAAGAATCCGGATGTAGGACCTGCGGGATGCAAGCCGGCGTTTTTTCCGCGCAAGGTGGAGGATCTGGATGTCGATGTGAACGAGGTGATGTCGCTGATCGCGCCGCGCGCGGTGATGACCAATGGCGGAACCGACACGCCGAAGGGATTTGGCGATGCGTGGCAGGATCCGCGAGGGATGTTCCTGGCAGGCAAGTTCGCCAGTCCGGCGTGGGAGCTGCTGGGCTGGAAGGGCCAGGTGATTCCGCAGGGGACGGTATTCACGAGCAATCCGACGCCGTTCAACTCGGGCGAGTCGATTGGAGGGACACCTCCGTTCGATACGGCGTTCATCGACGGGACGGTGGCGTGGAGACGGCACTCGCAGGGACATACGGACACGCCGGAGTGGCCTGTCTTTGTGACGTTCGCTTCGAAATACCTGAACGATGTGCGTCCGGTGATTGCACCGGGGCAGACCTTCAACTTCCCGAACCGGTTCAGCCTGGAGGTTGGCGCGGTGAAGGGAACGCAGGGTGGCGGCGGACCACTACAGAACTGGCAGATCAAGGGTGGAACGGGAGCCTATCTGTTCTCGATCGATCGCGGTTCGGGAATGATACGGCTGAACGATCCGTCGAAGCTGGATCCACGGGCGTCGAGTTATACGCTGACGCTGATGGTGAGCGACGGCATTCTGCCGAGCCATGACGAGACGGTGACGATTGATTTGCCGAGACTGCATCTGGCGCAGCGGTAGGAATATTTGTGTGAGAGGTCCTCGTTCGCGGGGGCCTCTTTTTTGTTGGGGTAACAGCAATTTCACCGATAGGGCGATGTAGAGATAAGTGGAAAGGACGCAGAGAAAACGCAACGGTCGCAGAGGAACCTTACGATACGGCCGTATACCATTCTGTTTCTGCTCTTAGCAGCGACGTGCCCGATGGTGTACGGGTACCGCAGCAGCAGATTCCTCCGCTTCGCTGCGGAATGACAAACGAAAAGGAAAACAAAACTCCACACCACTTTGATTCTGCTCTAGAAGCCGGGTGGGTTTTCCTGGGCTACGTTGAAGTGTTGTTCGAGCGCCAGGCCGGCGCGGGCTATGGTGCCTTCGTCGAAGAGACGGCCGATGAGGGTGACGCCATGAGGGACGCGGCGGGGCGGGTTGAATTTTGGGAGAGGTTTGTTGGGGTCGGGGGCCCAGTCGCTGCGAGCTTCGGAGACTTCGACGAAGCCGGCGCGAAGGGTGAGGGAAGGGTGGCCGGTGAAGTTGGTGATGGTGAGGATCTCGTCGCGCAGGGAGGGGACTAGAAGAATGTCTGGAGCATTCCGGTCAGAGCTGAAGATGCGGGCCATCTCGAGGGCGACCATGCGGCGCAGGCGGTCGGCCTGAACGAAGTCGACGGCGGAGAGAAAGCGCGACTGGCGGAAGGTGTTGGGCCAGGCGTCCGGAACCTGGGCTTTGAGGGTGTCGAGCTGATGGTTGAGGGTGATCTCTTCGAAGGCGGCGGCGGCTTCGGCGAAGAGGATGAGATCGAGATTGTCGTAGGGCCAGTCGGGAAGGGCGACTTCGACGGAGGTCATGCCGAGTTTGGGGATGGCGGCGAGGGCGGCGCGATCGACGTCGGTGGCGGGAGCTTCTTTCATCCACTGCGGGAAGTAGCCGACCTTTAAACCTGCGACGGAGGCGTTGGCGTCGAAGGCGAGTTTGCTGGGGACGCAAGATATGTCTCTGCCACCGGTTCCTGTTTCCGGGCCGGTGATGGTGTTGAGAACGAGCATGGTGTCTTCGACGCTGCGAGCCATGGGGCCGAGTTTGTCGAGCGACCAGCAGAGGGTCATGGCACCGGTACGGGGGACGCGGCCGTAGGTGGGGCGAAGGCCGGTGACGCCGCAGCGCATGGACGGAGAGACGATGCTGCCTCCGGTTTCGCTGCCGATGGCGAAGGCGACGAGGCCGGCGGCGGTGGCGGCTCCGGGGCCTGCGCTCGAGCCGGAGGAGCCTTCTTCGAGGAGCCAGGGGTTCATGGTCTGGCCGCCGAACCAGATGTCGTTGAGGGCGAGGGCGCCGAGACTTAATTTTGCGATGAGGACGGCGCCGGCAGCGTTGAGACGGGCGGTGACGGTGGCGTCGGCAGTGGGGATGCGGTGCTGGAAGGGTTCGGCTCCCCAGGTGGTGGGGATGTTGGCGGTGTCGAGGAGGTCTTTTGCGCCCCAGGGGATGCCGTGGAGTGGGCCTCGATAGTGACCGGCGGCGATTTCGGCGTCGGCGGCTTTGGCTTGCGCGAGGGCGTGGTCGCGGGTGAGGGTGATGATGCAGTTGATTTTTGCGTTGAGGCGCGCGATGCGGTCGAGGTAGATGTTGGTGAGGCGGGTGCTGGTGAGTTTGCGGGTTTCGATCCAGCGCGAGAGATGGTGGACGGGAGCGAAGGCGATGGCTTCGTCGGTGGTGGGGAGTGGGCCGTCGAATCTGGTGCGGATGAATTCGTTTTTGGCGGGGCCGGCAGTGGCGCCGGGGAGGGTGGACGTCACGGTCGAGTAAGGGACGCTGGTGTACGAGATTCCGATCTTGCGGGGGCCGGTGCGGCGCTCGTAGAGCGGAGCCATGGCGGAGCGCCAGTTGCCGGCGGCCTGGGCGCGATCTTTTTCGGTGAGAGGGAACTGGACCAGCTTTTCAGCTTCGGCGAAGGTGGCGGGAGAGACTTCAGGGCCGACGGCGGGGGCGGTGCCAAAGGCGGGGGGCGCGCCGGGAGTGGTCGGGGTGGCGGGGTTCTGGGAGAGTGCTGGTGCAGCGGCGGAGGCGAGCAGGGTGAGTGTGCTTTGGGTGAGAAATTCGCGGCGTGATTTCGACATGGGTTCCTCTGCAGGCGATTGTAGCCTGCAGCCTGGGGACATCATTTCGATCGGTGTACCTGCGGCGATGGGATGCGGACTGGAGTTGAGGGATGGGGGGGACAACGTCGGGGTCATAGTTGCGTGCTGGTTTCGATCAACCGGAGATTGCTTTGGAGTTACTTGGTTTTGATGCAGTCAACCATGACCTGCCGGCTCTCAGGAGTGCGTGGCATTTTGCGGTGGTAGAATTTTCGCAATTCCTGGCATACCGTCGTTGACCTCGCTGAGGTGACCGTATTTCCGATCTGGCTTCGCTTGCGGTGATTCCCATTCTGTCCCGCATTGCGGGCAGCGGATTTGTGCGGTCGCCTACGAGCATCTTCAATCCGGCGGCGACTCCGGCGCATTCGGTTTTTGGGCTTTCGATGCTGGTGCTGTCGGTTACGCTGGGGATTTTTCTTATCGTTGCGAGTCTGCTGTTGTATGTGGTGATTCGTTTCCGGCATCGGCCTTCGGATTCGGAGCAGGAGCCGCCGCAGATTTACGGCAGCAATCAGATCGAGTTGTCGTGGACGGTGATACCGATCCTGATTGTGGTGATGCTGTTTCTGTCGACGACGCGAGTGATTCTGGAGACGGAGGCGTCGCCGAAGCCGGAGGATGCGCTGGACGTTACGGTGATCGGGCACCAGTTCTGGTGGGAGTACCGGTATCCAAAGCTGGGGGTGGTGACCGCGAATGAGCTGCACGTTCCTGTGAGCGATCCGATGAAGCCTACGCCTACCTATCTTTCGATGTCGTCGGCGGATATGGACCACAGTTTCTGGGTGCCTCGTCTGGCGGGCAAGATGGATTTGATTCCGAACCGGGTGAATACGATGTGGATCGATCCGCAGGCTGCGGGGCTTTACCTGGGTCAGTGCGCGCAGTACTGCGGAGTGCAGCATGCCAAGATGCTGCTGCGGGTGTATGCGCAGTCGCCGGAGGACTTTGCTGCGTGGGTGAAGCAGCAGCAGAGGCAAGCGAGTCAAGATTTTTCGGGCAACGCTGCCGCGGCAGAAGGACAGACTGTTTTTATGCACAGCGCGTGCATCAACTGCCATACGATTGCGGGAACGGTGGCGACGGGACGCTTCGGGCCGGACCTGACGCATCTGGCGAGCCGGGACACGATCGCTTCAGGGGCGGTTGAGAATACGCCTGAGAATCTGAGGCGGTGGATCGCCAATCCGAGCTCGATGAAGCCTGGTGTGCTGATGCCTTCGATGCATTTGAACGATCACGATCTGGACGCGATTACGGCGTATTTGACAACGCTTCACTAACACTGCGGGAGAAGCGCGGCATGGCGCAAGGACATCCTGTACTCGAAGCTATCGATCAGACGGTAGAGGCGAAGCGACGGCCGCCGTTTGACGTGGTGTACGAGTGGGTGTCGACGGTCGATCATAAGAAGATCGGCTTGATGTATATCGCGTACGCTCTGATCTTTCTTCTTATCGGGGGCCTGCAGGCGGTGCTGATGCGGATTCAGCTTGCGGCGCCGAACAATCATTTTGTTTCGCCGCAGGTCTTCAATCGGCTGTTTACGATGCACGGCACGACGATGGTGTTTTTCATGGGGATGCCGATGCTGTTTGGCTTCGGCAACTATCTTGTGCCGCTGATGATCGGGGCGCGGGATATGGCGTTTCCACGACTGAATGCCTTCAGCTTCTGGATATCGGCGTTTGGGGGCATGCTGCTTTACTTCAGCTATTTGGGGGGCGATGGACTTTATGGAATGGGATCGGCGCCGGATGTGGGCTGGTTTGCCTATGCTCCGTTGACGGCGAAGGTCTTCTCGCCGGGCCACAGTACGGATTATTGGACGCTGGCGATTCTTTTGAGCGGGATCGGGACGACGGGCACGGCGCTGAATATTGTGACGACCACGATATGCATGCGCTGCAAAGGGATGAAGCTATCGCGCATGCCGCTGTTCGTATGGCTGATGCTGGTGACGAGTTGCATGGTGTTTGTCGCGGTGAGTCCGCTGACGGCGGCGCAGATTATGCTGACGCTGGACCGGTATCTGGGCGCGCATTTTTTCGATACGCAGGCGGGCGGCTCGGCTGTGTTGTGGATGCATTTTTTCTGGATCTTCGGGCACCCGGAGGTCTATATTCTGGTGCTGCCCGCGTTCGGATTCGTGAACGAGATTATTCCGGTGTTTTCGCGGAAGGCGATCTTCGGGTATCCGGCGATGGTGGCGGCTTCGGTGGGGATCGGGTTTATAAGTTTGAGCGTGTGGGCTCATCATATGTTTACGGTGGGGATGGGGCCGGCGGGGAATACGTTCTTCGTGTTTGCGACGATGGTGATCTCGGTGCCTACGGGGATCAAGATTTTCAACTGGCTGGCGACGTTGTGGGGCGGGAAGATTATTTTCAAGGTTCCGATGATGTTCTGCATCGCGTTTCTGTTTCAGTTTCTTGTCGCGGGGCTGACGGGCATCATGCTTTCGGCGGCGCCCTTCAACTGGCAGCTGAGCGGCTCGTATTTTGTGGTGGCGCACTTTCACTATGTTCTGGTGGGAGCGATTGTGACGTCGCTCTTTGGCGCGTTTTACTACTGGTACCCGAAGGCGACAGGGCGGATGATGAGCGAGACGCTGGGGAGATGGCACTTCTGGCTGTTCCTTATTGGATTCCATCTGACGTTCGACTTCATGCATGTTCCGGGGCTTCTGGGAATGCCACGCAGGATTTACACGTATGAGGCGGGACGCGGGTGGGAGTGGTGGAATTTGATTGTGGGGATTGGGGCGGTGTTTCAGGTGATTGGGATTTCGATTTTTGTCTACAACCTGGTTCGGTCGTATTCCCGGGGCGAGATTGCGGGGCATGATCCCTGGGATGCGTGGACGCTGGAGTGGGCGACACCTTCTCCGCCGCCGGCCTATAACTTTGCTGTGGAACCGATGGTCGCCAGCCGCCGGCCATTGTGGGACCTTAAACATCCGGAAGATCAGGACGAGAACTACGAATGATGCAGACGACGAGTACGATTCCAATTAGTGCAGACGCTGAGCAGGCGTGGGTGTTGCCATCTCGCGGCGTTGTGGGGATGGCGTGCCTGATTGTTGCCGAGTCGGCGATCTTTTTGATCTTCGTTGTCGCGTATATCTACTACATCGGCAAGAGCCTGAGTGGGCCGCTGCCGGCGCAGGTGCTGGATTTGCCGGTGCTCGGGACGATTTGTCTGCTGTCGAGCAGCATCACGATTCACTTTGCGGTCAGCGCGCTGCGCAAGGGAAGCATCCGCGGTTGCACGCTGAGCCTGGCGGGGACGGTTGTGCTCGGGGCGATTTTTTTGATGACGACGGCGCGGGAGTGGTATCACCTGATCCACGACTTCGGGTTGACGATTCGCACTAATCTCTTTGGGACGACGTTTTACTCGCTGGTCGGTTTGCATGCGACTCACGTGGTGATCGGGCTGATGATGTTGACGACTGCGCTTGTACTGGTGCTTAGCGGGCGCGTGGGTGTGCGACATGCGGAGCGCCTGGAGGTTTTGTCGCTCTACTGGCACTTTGTCGATGGGGTGTGGGTGGTGGTGTTTCTGGTTGTGTATGTTCTGGGCAGGTAGCGGGCGAGAGAGGAGGGAAGTCTGATGGCAGGAGGCGCGATGCACGATCAGGGAACGATGGATGACCATACGCAGCCGACGGGCACGGTGCAGCTTCCTGCACCGACGGCGTGGCCCATGGTGCTGGCGCTGGGGATTGCGCTGATGCTGGCCGGGATGGTGACGCACTGGGCGGTGAGCCTGCTTGGATTTGTGATGGCGGCACCGGCGATTGCGGGATGGTTCTTTCAAGTGCTTCCGCAGGAGCATCACGTGTATGTCGATGTGCATGCGGAGGTCGTCGAAATCAAGAGCACGCGGGAGATGCTTTCGCGTCTGCCTTCGGACGAACGGCATCGCAAGCTGCTTCCGCTGGAGACATTCAGCGTGATGTCGGGCGTGAAGGGTGGCATTGCGGGCGGGCTGGCAATGATTGTGCCGGCGGCGCTGTTCGGCTATATCAAGTACCACAGCATCTGGTATGCGGCGAATCTGCTGGCGGCGGGAGGTTTTATCAGCTGGGCGGGGCAGAGCGACGCGTTTCTGGCGCAGTTTCACCCGGAGGGGCTGCTGGCGGCTTTGGCGATCCATGGATTGACGTCGGTGCTGATCGGATTGCTGTATGGAGCGATGCTGCCGATGTATCCGAAGAAACCGATACTGACTGCGGGCTTTATTGCGCCATTTTTGTGGACGGGGATTCTTCATTCGGCGTTGGGGATTATCAGTCCGATTTTGAACGAGCGAATTAATTGGCCGTGGTTTATTGCGTCGCAGGTTGCTTTCGGTCTGGTTGCGGGATTTGTGGTGAACCTGCATGTCAAGGTTCGGACGCCGCAATTTCGATCGCTTCCGTTTACTGTCCGTGCGGGAATTCACATATTAGGAGAGGATGAGGACAAAGCTCCATGAGGTTGATCCGGCCACGAGGTACTGCGCTCTGTCTCCTGATGCTGGCTGGAGCGAGTTTTGTGTCGATGGGATGTAGTCGCATTCCTGGCCGGCCAGGGCCGGGACCTGAGGTGGCGCGGCCGAGTGAGGTACTTGATTTTTCTAAACTGTATCGTGCGAACTGCGCGGCTTGCCATGGGGAGAATGGGAGGAACGGGGCGGCGATTTCGCTGGCGAATCCTACTTATCTTGCAGTTGTGGGAGAAGAGAACCTGCGCGGGATTACTGCGAATGGCGTGGCTGGCAAGTTGATGCCACCTTTTGTGAAGAGCGCAGGCGGGATGTTGACCGATCAGCAGGTTGCCGTGTTGGCGCATGGCATCATGCAGAGGTGGAGCGGGCCGAATCTTTTTGCGGGGCAGAAGCTTCCGCCATACCGGGCAGAGCAGACGGGCGATGGAGAGCGGGGACAAGAGGCTTTTGGGAGTTTTTGCGCACGCTGCCATGGGCTCGCTGGTGAGGGGTCTAGTGGAGACGGGAAGGGAAGCATGGGCAAGTCTGGCTCCATCGTGGATGGAGCGTATCTTGCACTCATCAGCGATCAGGGGTTGCGCAGTATTGTGATTGCAGGGCGGCCGGAGGAAGGAATGCCGGATTGGCGCTCCGATGGTGCGCAGCCGCTGACGGATCAGCAGATCACCGATATTGTCGCGTGGCTGGGATCGAAACGCACTGCCAGTCCAGGTCAGCCGTACCCGGCGCAGCAGTGAACAAGCTTGCAGGAGCCAATGCGATGGAACCTATGGAACCGAGTTCGCAGGAGGAAAAGGCGGTGAGGGCTGAGCCGGAGAGTGTGCGCGTGGCGAAACATTCGCGGCGGACTTTTCTGTTCAAGCTTTCTCTACTGGCCAATGGAGCGGTGGGGGCGGTGCTGGCAGTGCCGATTCTTGGATATTTGTTGGGGCCGGCGATGAAGAAGGGCTCCAGCTATAACTCGTGGATTGCGCTGGGGCCGGTGAGCGATTTTCCTGAGGGGGAGACGCGGCTGGTGAACTATCGCAATCCGGTGACGACCGAGTGGGACGGCGAGACGGGGGATGTGCCGTGCTGGGTGCGGCGGGTGTCGGGTAATGCCTTTCAGGTTTTTGCGATCAACTGCGCGCACCTGGGATGTCCGGTGCGGTGGTTTGCGCAGTCGCAGCTTTTTATGTGTCCGTGCCATGGAGGCGCCTACTATGCTGACGGAACGCGCGCTTCGGGACCACCGGAGCGGGGATTGTTTGAGTACGACCACAAAGTGATTGAAGGCAAGCTGATGATCAGCGCGGGCAAGATGCCGACGCTGGCGAACCAGGCGAGAGTTGAGGAGCCACTGACTCAGATTACCGGTACGGGGTCTTCGGAACGGCTGGCTGCGTTGAAGAAACCGAAGCCGAGGTGTGGATCGTGCCAGGGTTAAGACAAATCGGCATGGAACTGTACGACTGGTTCGAGCAGCGGCTTGGCTTGGGGAAGCCGTTTGTCGAGGTGGCCGAGCATGAGGTCCCTGAGAATACTTCGAGCTGGTGGTATGTTTTCGGGAGCGCGGCGACGGTGCTTTTTGGGTTGCAGGTAGTGACAGGAATTCTGCTTGCGCTGGTGTATACGCCTTCGGCGAGCCATGCATGGAACAGCCTGCAGTTTCTCGATCACAACGTGAAGCTTGGGTGGTTTTTGCGGGCGATGCATGGGTGGGGTTCCGACTTTATGGTCGCGGTTGTGCTGGTCCACATGGCGCAGGTTTTTCTTTTCGGGGCGTATAAGTTTCCACGGGAGCTGACGTGGATTATCGGAGTGATTCTGCTTCTGATGACGCTGGGCATGGCGTTTACGGGACAGGTGCTGCGATTCGATCAGGATGCGTATTGGGGGCTTGGGATCGGGGCTTCGATCCTCAGCCGCGTGCCGTGGATGGGCGGATGGCTGGTGGACATGATGCTGGGTGGGCCTATCATTGCCGGGCCTACGCTGACTCGTTTTTTTGCGCTGCACGTGTTCGTGATTCCGGGGATTCTGCTGGTGATGGTTGGGCTGCATCTGTGGATGGTGCTGCGGCTTGGAATCAACGATTGGCCGATGCCGGGCAGAGTGGTACGGAAGAGCACGTACGTAAGGGAGTACAACGAACTGACGAAGAAGACCGGGATTGCGTTTATTCCGGATGCGGCGTGGAAGGATGCAATCTTTGCTGCGGCGATCATGTTGTCTGTAATCGCGTGCGCGCTTCTTTTTGGGCCGTTCGGTCCGTCGGGACAGCCGGATCCGACGATTATCCAGACTGCTCCTAAACCGGATTTCGCGTTTCTGTGGATTTATGCGGTGCTCGCTTATCTTCCGCCGAGTCTGGAGACGCCATTTCTTTTTATCGCGCCCACTCTTGCTATCGGTGCGATGCTGCTTCTGCCGCTGGTTGCCGGGGAGGGAGAGAAGCATTGGTCACGACGGCCGACCGCGGTATTGATGCTTGCGGTCATCGCGGTCACGCTGGGTATCTTCACGAGGCTGGGCACGTACACGCCGTGGAGCCCGATTATGGATGCGTGGACGAGCGATGCGATTCCTGTGGCGTATCTGCGAGGCCGCACTCCGCTGGAGAGACAGGGAGCGATCGTTTTTCAAGATAAGCAGTGCCGGAATTGCCATTCGATCGGCGGTGCGGGAGGGCTTCGCGGACCGGCGCTGGATGCGATTGCGGCGCGCATGACGGAGGACCAGATGATTCGCCAGGTGCTGCAGGGCGGCGGCAATATGCCGGCTTATGGCAATGCGCTGAGTCCTTCGGAGACGACAGCGCTAGTGCATTTTCTTTCCACGTTGCGGGGAAATGACTTGTCGCCTGCGGTCGATGCTTCGAGGCATATGGTGCTTTCGAGTGAGACACCGCAGGCTCCACCGAAAGAACGCTAGGGCTACATTTATCCTGACCCCATGTCTTCTGCATCTCGAACAATCTTTGCGGAGTGGTCACTGCCGGTGGTTCTGACCGGAACGCTGATTGTTCTGGGTCTGGTCTATATGCGGGGTTGGTTCGTCATCCGCAGGACGCGGCAGGCGCAGTTTCCTGTGTGGAGGCTTGGGTCTTTTCTGCTTGGGCTAGCGATTATCTGGGTTGCGATCGCTTCGCCGCTCGACGGATTCGCGGATGTATTGTTGACTGCGCATATGGTGGAACATCTGCTGCTGATTTCCTTTGCTCCGCCGCTGCTTCTTCTGGGTTGTCCGGTGGTTCCTCTGCTGCGTGGCTTGCCTCGGGTGATTACGGTTTATCTGCTCGGGCCTTTGATCCGGGTCAAGTTGCTTCGCGATCTGGGTAATTTCCTGATTACACCGTTAGTGGCCTGGCTGGCGATGAACCTGGTTTTTCTTGGGTGGCATGTTCCTGCCGCCTATGACTTCGCGCTGGAGCATGAGCGGTGGCATGAGTTTGAGCATCTGTGTTTTCTGGGGACGTCGATTATGTTCTGGTGGCCGCTGGTCCGTCCGTGGCCCACGCGCGAGAGTTATGCCGGATGGCTGTTGCTGGTGTACCTGGTGACGGCGGATATTGTGAATACGGCGTTGTCGGCGTTTCTCGCGTTCTGCGACCGGCCGGTTTATTCCTACTATGTGAGAGAAGCGAATCCCTTCTCTGTCTCTCCGCTTGCGGATCAGAGAGCGGGCGCGGTAGCGATGTGGGTGATCGGCTCGCTGGCTTTTCTGCTTCCGGCTGTCGGGCTTACCATACGGCTTCTGCAACGCGAGGGGCGAAACAGGTACGAGGGTGTTTCCTATAGGAGCGGGCGGGATTACCGGTAACGAATCTTCGGCGCGATTTGATTATTGCCGCAAGGATTGCAGGGGAAAGATGAAGGTGCGTATGGGGGAGTCGGAAGACTCGAGCGCAATGGCTGCTGCGGCCTTGTCTGCGACATCGAGGTCGCTGACGAAATACAGCTTGCTTTCTCCGTCCGGCGATTCGTCGATGCGTACAGGATGAGAGTTCATGGATTCGCACGAGACCTCGGAGGAGGCGAGCGGCAATAGAAGGCCACGGCCGTCGGCTTTGCCAATGGCTTCCTTTCGAGTCCAGTAGCGATAGAAGGTCCGCAGGCGCGTGTGGTCGTCTGCAATTGCTGCCAGCGAGTCGCTTTCCTTGCTGGTGAAGTTCGCCTGGGCTACTTCCATAATGTCCGTCGAGCGGTCAAAATACTCTACATCGACGCCGATGGCGCCTTGACGGCGGAGGGCGAAGAGAAGCGTGTCTTCGGAGTGGGCGAGATTAAATGAGATAGCGGGTTCCTGCAAAGATGGAAGCTCCGGCTTCCCGTGGGGGCCTTTCGCGATGGTCACATTGCGGGGATCGATTTGCAAGGCGTTTCCGATGAGAAGCCTCATGCACGCTCTTCCGATGGTGAAGCGATCACGAACCAGGCCCAGTCTGCGGCGATTGGCGTCCGCCTGTTCGCTGGAGCTGAGGAGCGAGGCACAGCTGCCGGCAAGGCCCGCAGCGTTGGCCAGATCGATCCGCCAGAGATGCACTTCCTTGTCATCCAAGGATGGGAAACCGTGAATCACGCTCCATTCATTCGCCATAGATGCCATCTTTTTGTCAGGTAATCGCTGTCGGGTAATAGTACTGAAGTCACCGCCGATTGTTATCTACGGGTGATGGTGTAAGGGTTGTAGTGTCTACAACTTTCGGGTGTGTTGGAGCAAGTTAGTGCGTAATTTTTTTCCCGCCGTGCGTACAATTAATCAGCACGAACAAGGTTGATCTCAAGGGTAATTGCGTCTGGGTATCCGTAGAAGCAAAAACGACGGGATATAAAGCGGGTTCCAGACTCGAAGCTCCTTAGTTATCACGAAAACGGCATTGAGCGCATTTGTTTCAGTTGCTTTTTTGATCTGCACGGGACTCGATGGTGAACGATCAGCTTATTGAAGGCCGGGTTCCTGAGGCGGAACGATTTGCCAACCGTTCCGGCGTTGCAGCCGGGTCTAAGAAAGACGGATTGCGTGCCGGTTCGCGCGAGTCAATTGTCAGCCTCTTCGAGACAGTGGCAGCGGATACTCCGGATAAGGTCGCTATTGTTTGTGGAAACATCAGCCTGACCTACGACAGCCTGAATGAGCGGGCAAATCATATTGCGAGGCGTCTCGGCAATCTGGGTGTGCGGCGTGACTCGTTTGTGGCGATTTATCTTGATCGCTCGCCGGAGATGGTGATAGCGATGCTTGGCATTCTGAAAGCCGGCGGCGCCTATCTTCCGATCGATTCGATGTATCCGGCGGCGCGGGTTCTGGAGATGCTTGAAGATGCGAAGCCACTCGCTATTCTGACCTCGGACTCGCTGGTTATGGGACTTTCTGAGCAGATTGCAAAGTTGTCCGTGCAGATTATGGCGATGGGAGAGCTCCCAGGCGAATCGGCTACGGGTCTGGCAGATGTTTGGGGTGCGGCCGGAGGGGACGATCTCGCGTACATGATCTATACCTCGGGTTCGACGGGAAAACCGAAGGGCGTGATGGTGACCCACCGGAATGTGGTTCGGCTGCTGACGCAGACGAAGCAATGGTTTGATTTCAATTCCGATGATGTGTGGACGATGTTCCATTCCATTGCATTCGACTTCTCTGTGTGGGAGATATGGGGATGCCTGCTGACCGGTGGCCGGCTGGTGATCGTGCCGTTTGCGGTGAGCCGATCGCCTAAGGACTTCTACGATCTTCTCTCCGCGGAGAAGGTCACTGTGCTGAACCAGACACCGTCTGCTTTTTCCATGCTGGTGCAGGTGGAGCGGGACGCGGCTCCGCTGCCACTGCATTTGAGGCTGGTGATCTTCGGGGGGGAGGCGTTGCAGTACCGCAAACTCACACCGTGGTTCGAGCGTCATGGAGATGAGCGACCACGGTTGGTCAATATGTATGGGATCACCGAGACGACGGTGCATGTGACGTATCGAGCAATCAAGGCGAGCGAGGCAGAATCGGTCCAGGAGAGCTTGATCGGGGTTGCGATACCCGATTTGCAGATTCATCTCCTCGATGGCGCCGGGCGGCCGGTGGCGGCGGGGGAGGTTGGGGAGATTCATGTTGGCGGTGGGGGAGTTTCGCGCGGGTATCATAATCGGCCGCAGTTGAACGAGGAGCGCTTTATCCCCGACACGTTCTCGCGTTCTCCGGGCGGGAGACTCTACCGTACGGGCGACCTTGCGCGGCTTCGGCCTGATGGTGAGCTGGTGTATCTCGGGCGAAACGACAGCCAGGTGAAGATCAACGGATTTCGCATTGAACTGGGAGAGGTGGAGGCGGCGATGGCCGGTGTGCCCGGCGTGCAACAGTCGTGCGTTATTGCCCGGGCAGATGGAGATGGAATGGCGCGGCTGGCTGCATATTTTGTTGCGACGCCGGGGATTGAGCTAACTGCGAGCGTGTTTGGAAGATACTTTGCCGAAAAGATGCCGGCGCAGATGAGGCCGTCGTCTTATACGCGATTGAAGGAACTGCCGTTGACCGTGAACGGGAAGTTGGATATTGCTGCTCTGCCCGCGCCATCCATCGAGACGGGACGAGAGAACGGATTGGCGGCGTCGTTGTCCGAGACAGAGAGCGAGCTTGCGCGGGTCTTTACAGATACGCTCAGCCTTCGAGGAATTGGCCTGGACGATAATTTTTTCGATTGCGGGGGAACGTCTTTGCTACTGATCGGAGCTCATTTGCGGTTGCAGGCACACTTTGAACGGCAGATTCCCGTGACTTTGATGTTTGAGTGTCCTACGGTGCGTTCGCTGGCGAAGCGACTTTCGGCTGATAAGTCCACAGCGCCGACGTTCAATGCCATTCAACAGCAGGCGCGAAAGACCAGAGACGCCTTCGCCCGGGTCCGGGCAGCAAAGGGCGTGACGTCATGAACGAGGGAGTCAGGGAAGCGACGATCGAGCAAGACCGGACGGCGGACAATCAGGCGCTGGAAGGAATTGCGATTATCGGGATGAGCGGGCGGTTTCCCGGAGCTGCGACGGTGGAGGAGTTCTGGCGGAACGTTGTTGCCGGGAAGGTATCCATCTCCCGTTTCTCCACCTCGGAGCTTGAGGCTCGAAATGCGGCGAGCATTGAGGGCGGTCCGGACTATGTTCCTGCGCGGGGTGTGTTGGAAGACCCGGGCATGTTCGACGCGGAGTTCTTTGGCATCTCGCCACGGGATGCGGAGAGCATGGACCCTCAGCATCGCATCTTTCTGGAGACGTGCTGGAATGCGCTGGAAGATGCGGGCTACAATCCATCGTCGTATGCCGGACAAATTGGTTTGTTCGGCGGGTGCAGCCTGAATACATACCTGCTTGCGAACCTGTGTCACGACCGGGCGTTTCTCGATGAGGTGACGGGAAACTATCAGGTGGGCGACTTCCGGTCATTTATGGGGAACGATAAGGATTTCCTGACGACGCGGGTTGCCTACAAACTAAACCTTCGGGGGCCCTGCGTGAGCGTGGCCTCGGCATGCGCTACTTCACTGGTTGCGATCTGCCAGGCGAGCCAGAGTTTGCTGAACTATCAGTGCGACATGGCCATGGCGGGAGGCGTCTCGGTCACGTTTCCGCAGAGGCGCGGACATGTTTACTCGGAAGGAAGCATCGGATCGAAGGATGGACTATGCCGGCCATTCGACGCTGCGGCGTCGGGCACAGTCTTCAGCCATGGCGCGGGGGTTGTGCTGCTGAAGCGGCTGGAGGATGCGGTCGCGGACAGGGATCACATTACAGCGGTGATTCGCGGCTTTGGCGTGAACAACGATGGCTCGATGAAGGCGGGCTACATGGCTCCGGGGGTTGATGGCCAGGCGGGGGTGATCGCCGCAGCACAGGCGATGGCCGGGGTGGATGCACGTTCGATTACCTACCTTGAAGCGCATGGAACGGCGACTCCGCTGGGCGATCCGATTGAAGTTGCCGCGCTGACGAAGGCATTTCGCTTGAGTACGGAAGACTCGGGGTTTTGCGCAATTGGAACGGCGAAGGCCAATGTCGGTCATCTTGATGCGGCGGCGGGCGTGACCGGAGTTATCAAGACGGCGATGTCTCTAGAGAAGAAGACGCTGCCTCCTCTTGCGCAGTTCAACACACCTAACCCGAACATCGACTTTGCGAATTCACCTTTCTATGTCAATCGTGAGGCGAGCCGCTGGCAGCCGGATGGGCCGCGACGGGCTGGAGTGAGCGCTTTTGGAGTTGGCGGCGTGAATGCGCATGTCGTACTGGAAGAGTCACCAGCACTGCCTGCGCCGGTTCGCTCTCCGCGTTCTGTGCAGTTGCTGTGTCTTTCGGCGCGGTCGCAGGCTGCACTGCAGAGTGCGAAAGAGAATCTTGCGCGAATGCTCGAGTCCGATACGGAGGTTTCGCTGGACGATGTTGCGTACACGCTGGCGGTTGGGCGGAAGGCGTTCGACCATCGCGCCGCGCTTGTTTGTTCGAACAGGGAAGATGCTGTTCGGAAGTTGCGGTCGTCGAGTGCACAGACAAATCGCGCTGCTTCGGTGACGAGACCCGAGGCGGTGTTCCTGTTCCCGGGTCAGGGTTCGCAGTTTGCGGGCATGGGAAACACGCTGTATGCGACGGAACGTCTCTACCGGCGAGAGATTGACGAGTGTGCGGAGATATTGCGGCCGCATCTTGGCGGCGACCTCCGGGGCATTCTTTTCCCCGCCGATCCGGCTGCGGCAGAGGCTGCGGAACGAATTCAGCAGACGCAGTTCGCTCAGACTGGAATCTTCGTTACTGAGTTTGCGATGGCGAAGCTCTGGCAACATTGGGGCGTTGAACCGCGCGCGATGGCGGGACACAGTATCGGCGAATATGTTGCGGCGGTATTGGCAGGTGTGATGAGCCGCGAGGATGCTCTGCGGCTGGTAAGCATCCGTGGGCGGATGATGCAGGAGATGCCTCGCGGGGCAATGGTTGGGGTACGGCTTGGAGAAGCGGAGCTTGCGCCTTATCTTTCGACGGAAATATCGCTCGCCGCTTTGAATGCGCCGAAGCTAAGTGTGCTGGCCGGATCGATGGATGCGATTGAGCGGCTGGAGAAGAAACTGACCGAGGATGGAGCGCTATTCCGCCGGCTGCGCACCTCGCATGCATTTCACTCGGCGATGATGGATCCGATGCTGGCTGGCTTCGAGGCGGAGGTCGCCAAGGTTTCCCTGCGGCCCCCGTCGCAACCCTACGTTTCGAGCTTTACGGGCGCGTGGATCCAGCCGGAGCAGGCCACGAGTCCTCGCTTCTGGTCTGAACAGGTTCGCAATCCGGTGCGTTTTGCGGATGCTCTGAAAACCCTAATGACCACTCCGCAGATATTGCTGGAGGTAGGGCCAGGAACGACATTGACAACACTGGCGCGACAACAGCCGAACAGCGGCGAATATACGATCCTGTCGTCACTCTCGCAACGGGATGAGCAATCGCCTGCCGAGGCGGGATTGCTGCAGGATGCACTTGGCCAGCTCTGGCTTGCCGGCGCCACGCCGAATTGGGCGAGCGTTTATGCGGAGGAACAGCGACGCCGGGTTTCTCTGCCGACGTATCCATTTGAACGCAAGCTGCATTGGGTGGAACCGCCGCCCCGCGCAATCTCCGTGTCTCCTGCTGAACCATCAATTGTCGTCCTACCCGAAGCTCTGGACTCGATGTGGGAACGGAATGCTGTTCCTGTCACGACTGAACCCAGGAAAGAGATACCAATGCAAGAACGAAAGTTACGACTTCAGCCGATTGTCGCTGAAGTTTTCACGCAATTGAGCGGAATTGATATCACTGCGGATCAGATGGACCACCAGTTTCTGGAGCTTGGGCTCGACTCGCTCTTCCTTACCCAGGCGACGCAGGGACTTCAGAAGAAGTTCGGAGTGAAGCTGACGTTTCGTCAGATTATGGAGCAGTACTCGACGATCGCGAGTCTTGCGACCTATCTGGACGGCGTGCTCGCCGCCGATGCATTTCCGGCGGCAGCGCCGTCGCCGGTCGTTGCACCGCAGTTGGCTGTGGCTGCTGCCGCTTCGGTTCCGGGGGCAGTTTCCGGGAGCAGCGCGATGGCTGTACCAGCGGGCTCTCCCGTCGAGCGTCTGTTCAGCGAACAGCTTGCGGTGATGTCCAAGATGTTTGAGCAACAGATGTCGACGTTGCGTGCTGCGAGCGGTTTGCCCGCTGCAGTTTCGGCTCCGGCAATGTTGCCTCCGCCCGCAATGCCAGCGCCTGCGCCACCTGTTTCCGCGGCAACATCTCCGGTGAGTGAGGTCTCCGAGGTTAAGCACGGCTCTTACCGGCCGCTTCAACCGCGGGTTCAACAGGAGCTCGATGTCGATCAGCAACGGTATCTCAACGCGCTTATCGCGAAGTACGAGAAGCGTACGCCAGGTTCGAAGCGCTTGACGACAAAGGCCCGGCCGCAGCTTGCGGATCCGCGTGCTGTTGCGGGATTTCGTCCGCAGTGGAAGGAGATGGTCTATCCCCTTGTGACGGAAAGGGCGAAGGGATCGAGGATCTGGGACGTCGATGGCAACGAATACATAGACATCGTGAATGGGTATGGCGCGATCATGTTCGGACACTCGCCTGAATTTGTGCTGGAGGCCGCGCGCCGCCAGATTGAAGAGGGGGTTGCGATCGGGCCGCAATCGCCACTGGCGGGCGAGGTGGCCGGGCTGATTTGTGAGCTGACAGGAAATGAACGCGTCACATTCTGCAACACCGGATCGGAAGCGGTGATGGCCGCCATTCGAATTGCGCGCACTGTGACGGGCCGGGATCGCATTATTTACTTTACCGGCGACTATCATGGCACATTCGATGAAGTTCTAGTCCGCAGCACGCCGCGCGGCACGGTGCCCCTTGCGCCCGGAATTCCGATTGCGAATACCGGGAACGTGGTGGTGCTGGAATACGGCGCGGATGCGTCGCTCGACTACATCCGTAAGAATGCGGATGAGATCGCGGCGGTGATGATCGAACCGGTCCAGACACGGCATCCGGCGGTTCAGCCGATCGAGTTTATCCGGACCGTGAGAGAGATCACAGAACAACAAGGGATTGCGTTCATTATCGACGAGGTTGTTACGGGATTCCGGCTTGCTCCAGGTGGGGCGCAGGAGGCATTTGGGGTGCGGGCGGACCTGGCGACGTATGGCAAGGTGATCGGCGGCGGCTATCCGATCGGCGTGCTCTCCGGCAAAGCGGCTTTCATGGACGCGCTCGATGGCGGGGCATGGCAGTATGGCGACGACTCGATACCCGAGGTGGGAGTCACCTTCTTTGCAGGAACGTTCGTTCGCCATCCGCTGGCGCTTGCGATAGCTCGATCAGTCCTGAATCATTTGAAGTCTGCGGGCCCGCAACTTCAACGCGAGTTAAATGAAAATACGTCGAAGATCGCAAATTCGCTCGACAAGTTGTTTGTGGAACGGGGCGTTCCCAGCAGGATTCATAACTTTGCCTCATGGTTCTATTTCACGTTCGACAGCGATGCTCGTCTTGCCAGCCTGCTTTACTACGCGATGCGGGAGAAGGGCATTCATATCCAGGAGGGATATCCCTGCTTCCTGACGACGGCGCATTCGCAGGCCGATCTTGAGACGGTTGAGGCAGTATTTCGTGAGACAGTCGACGAGATGCAGCAGAGTAACGCGCTGCCTCGAAGCGGCTCTCACCAGGCCGGCGTTCCGGCGGCGCCAACCGCAGCGATGCATTCTGCTGCGCTAGTCGAGGTTCCTTGCCGAGCCCCGATCACGGAAGCGCAACGTGAGATTTACTTTGCCGCGGCGCTTGGCGAGGAAGCGAACTGCGCTTTCAACGAATCGGTAACGCTTCGACTGCGCGGCGATGTTCAGGAGAAGCAGCTGGTGGAGGCGCTTGACCTGGCGTTTGCGCGTCACGATGCTCTTCGCAGCAGCATCAGCGAGGATGGGGAATTGCTGATGATTGCGCCAACGTTCAAGGGTGTTGTTGAATGCGTGGATCTTACTTCCTCGCTTAAGACGACGACGCCGGAGTCTCGGGAGAAGGTACTGCAGGCTGCAATCGAGCGGGAAGGGAACACTCCGTTTTTGCTGACGCAAGGACCTCTTGTTCGCGCCACGATCTTCAGAGTCGCGGAGGACGAAGTGGTGTTGCTGTTTACCGGGCACCACATCGTGATGGATGGATGGTCGGTCAATCAGTTCTTCGAGGAGGTCAGCAAACTCTATAGCGATAAGAATGCGGCCACGAAACTACTTCCACTTTTGCCGTTCAGCAGCTATGCCGTCCAGGAGCAGACGAGGCAAAAGGCAGGCGAATTTGAGGATAACGAGGCGTACTGGGTTAAGCGGTTTTCCGGAGTTGCGCCGGTGCTGGATTTGCCTACGGACAGGCCGCGGCCCGCGCACAAGACGTACCATGGGGCGACCTTGAAAGGAAAGCTGGGGTCCGCGCTTTATGCAGATTTGAAGGGCGCCAGCGCGAGGCTGGGATGCACTCTGTATGTAACGCTGCTCTCGGGCTTCCAGCTGTTGTTGCATAGGCTGACCCGTCAGCAGGAGGTTGTCGTAGGAATCTCGACGGCGGGTCAGGCGCTGTTTCAGGATGCCAGTCTGGTTGGACACTGCGTCCATTTTCTACCGATGCTGAGCCAGATCACTGAAGCAGAGACGGTGAAGAGCCACCTGGCAGCTACGCGCAATCTTTTATTCGATGCGTTCGATCATCAGGAATTCACTTATGGCAGCCTGCTTCATAAACTGTCGATTCCACGGGATTCCGGCCGACTGCCTCTGATTGAAGTGCAATTCAATCTCGAAAAGCTAGGAACGCGCATTGGCTTTGACGGCTTGACGGCGGCGATCAAGGCGAACCCGAAGCAATTCGTCAACACGGACATGTTTCTGAACATGGTCGAAACGGAAAGCGATCTTGAGTACGATTGCGATTTCAATACGGACCTCTTCGATGAAGAGACCGTTCGGCGATGGCTGCGTTCTTATGCAAATCTTCTAGCGAACGTGGTGCGGGACGCCGCGACGCCGGTCGATGAACTTGAGTTGCTGGACAGGGAAGACCGCGCACGGTTGCTGGAAGACTGGAACCGGACTGCTGCGAGTTTCGGCGCGGAGTTCGAACCGGTGCATCGTGCGATATCGCGCCGTGCGCAAGCTGATCCGCTGCGGCCGGCGGTGGAATGCAAGGGGGTCTGCTGGACGGCAGGGGAACTGGATAGTTATGCGAACCGCGTGGCGCAACGACTTGTGCGGGAGGGATTGAAGGCCGGGGACCTGGTTGGGATTTGTGTTGAGCGTTCCGTGGAGATGGTGGGCGCACTGCTTGGCGTGTTGAAGGCGGGCGGGGCTTACGTGCCTTTAGATCCTCGACATCCTCGGGAGCGGCTGCAGCTGGTATTGGACGACGCGGGCGCACAATTCCTGATCGTTGGCCAATCATTTTCGACAGCTCAGCCAGCGCTGCAAACAATGGCCAAGCTGGTGGCGCTGGATGATTCTCTGAAGAGCGAGAATGATGCATCGCTGGAAGGGGTTGGGTCGGCCGATGGACTGGCTTATGTGATCTATACGTCAGGATCGACTGGAAAGCCGAAGGGGGTTGCGGTTGAGCATGGCGCGCTGATGAACCTGCTGCGATCCATGGAACAGGAGCCAGGGCTGAGCGGTGAGGATGTTCTGGTGGCGGTTACGACGTTGGCGTTCGATATCGCCGGCCTGGAGTTGCTGCTGCCGCTGATGACAGGCGCGCGGCTGGCGATCGCGAGCGAAGAGCAGGCTGGCGACGGCCATCAATTGTTGGGACTTCTAAAGTCGAGCCAGGCAACCGTATTGCAGGCGACACCTGGGACATGGATGATGCTGATCGATGCCGGCTGGAGCCGTGAGATGTCGTTGAAGGTGCTGTGCGGCGGAGAGGCGTTGCCGAAGGCTCTGGCCAGTCAGTTGTTGGAGCGAAGCCAGGAGGTGTGGAACGTCTACGGCCCTACGGAGACTACGATCTGGTCTTCTGCTACACGAGTGATCGAGGGTACGGGGCCGATTCTGGTTGGGCCGCCGATTGCGAATACGCAATTTTATCTTCTGGATCAACGTCTCCACCCCGTTCCGGTAGGCGTGGCAGGGGAGCTCTATATCGGAGGTGCAGGACTGGCGCGGGGTTATTGGAAGCGGCCCGATTTGACGGCGGAACGCTTCCTGCCAAACCCATTCGCTTCCGGCCGCATTTACAAAACGGGTGACCTGGGCCGCTGGCATGTGGACGACGCGGGGCAGGGCCGGATTGAACTGCTTGGGCGGACAGATTTTCAGGTGAAGATCCGAGGTTACCGGATCGAACTGGGTGAGATTGAGGCTGCTCTGGCGCGGCATCCTGCGGTGCGTGAAGCCGTAGTGCTGGCTCATATTAGCGGCAGTAATGACACGGCAATTACCCGGTTGGTGGCCTATGTCGACGCGGGCAGCTCGGCCGAACATGCGTCGGCTCTAGCAGCCGACCTGATCGCGATGCTTGGCGGCAGGCTGCCGGAGTACATGATTCCGGCTGCCATCCTTCCGCTTGCGCAGCTTCCACGAACCCCGAACGGAAAAATCGACCGGAAGAGTCTGCCGGATGCGGAGAGTTTTCTGAAGTCTGGATTTCATTCTTCGCAACGGCCATTCGCGGCTCCCGTGACCGACGATCAGAAAAGACTCGCGAAGATATGGGGAGATGTGCTGATGCTCGATCGCGTGAGCATTACGGAGAGCATCTTCGAACTGGGCGGGGATTCGCTGCTTATCTTTCGGATCGCCGCGCGCTTGCAGAAAGAAGGGCTATCGGTCACGGCGGCCCAGATATTCAAACACCGGACGATCCTGGCACTCTCGGGCGCGCTGGGAGACAGGCCGGAGGCGGAATCTGCAGCGATTAAAGTATCCCGGATTGCCGTGGCTCCGCGGAAGACCTATCGCGGAGAAAGCGGGGTTCGCGAATGAATCGTGACTTTCAGTCCACGGTAGGAGTTACTCCGGAGGAGTTGCCTGTTGCCGGTACGGCGCTGTTTCAGGCAGACGAGATCTATGCCATGCCGGCGACGCAGGGCCAGATACGTTTCTGGTCGCTCGACCAGATGCATCCGGGCAATCCCGCGTTAAATATGCCGCTGATGTGGCAATGCCGCGGAGAACTGAACGTGGACGTTCTGGCGATGGCTTTTACGCAGGCGGTACGCCGTCACGAGATGTTGCGGACGACATTTGCCATGGTCGACGGCAGTCTAGCCCAGATTATCGGCAGAGCCTATGCTGTTCCGCTGCCGGTGAAGGATTTACAGCGTGTGCCCAGCGCAGAGACATCGGTCGAAGCTGGGACACTTATTCGTGAACATGCGGCCTATCGCATGGATCTTCGAAACGGGCCGCTGCTGGCGCTGAAGCTGCTGAAGTTTGCACCGCACCATCATCTGCTCCTGGTGACGATGCACCATATCATCTGCGATGGCATATCGCTCGGCATTCTGCTGCGCGATATCGCGGTCATCTATGAAGCGCTGATGGAAGAGAAAGCTCCCGCGCTGCCGGAGCTGCCGATCCAGTTTGCCGATTTTGCAGTTTGGCAGGAAGAGTGGCGAAAGAGCGACGCCGCCAGGATGTCACTCAATTTCTGGCGCGAGACTCTGGGTAAGGATTTCAGACGTATCGAGCTTCCGCATGATGCTTCCCCTTCGGCAGCGGAGGACGCGCGTACAGACTCCGAGTCGGGAGACATTGAAACTCTGTTGATCTCTTCCGAGCTAGCCGCAGCGGCTCATGAACTATGCAAAAGCCAGAATGTCACACTGAATATCCTCCTGTTCAGCATTTTTTGCGCGTTGCTTTACCGCGTGACAGGCGAGCGGGACATTGTGGTGGGATCACCATGCGCGAATCGTAACGAGGACACGGAAGAGCTGATCGGGCTGTTCATGAATATTCAGGTACTCCGCCTGCAAATAGAGCAGGGTGAAACGTTTCGCGGCTTGCTTACGAAGGTGCAGGACTGGACGCTGGGAGCGTACGAAAATCAGGAGCTTCCGTTTGAAGAACTGATATACGATTCACATTTTTTTCATCGAAACACGTCATTTGAGATTCCGATATTTTTTCTCTATCAAAAATCTTTCATGGTGACTCAACAGGTGGCTGGAGTTGAGATCGTACCGTTGCGATCGATGAGTCCCGGCGCCGTCTTCGAATGGATGTTCGCCATTGTGGACCGGATCGAAGAAGGACCAAGACTGCAACTGGAGTACAACCCGAGTTATTTTCGCTCGACGACAATTCAGCGGTATTTAAAGAGCTTTATTGCGTTGCTTGAATCGGCAGTGCAGAATCCCTCGGCCCGGTTGGAAGAGATGGCTCCATGTGACGATCTACTCGTCTGTCTGTCTGAAAATGCGGGCGGGAGCGCCGGCGCGAAGATTCTGCAGAGTCCGGCTGTGAAGAAGATTGACAAGAGCACGGAGACGATCGTCTACAGCGGAGACCGTCCGTATACTACGAACGATCCAATCGAAGTGCAGCTGCTTCTGCTTTGGCGGTCGATGCTCGGGGTCGAGAAAATTACGGGAGATACCAACGTATTCTCCCTGGGAGTAAGTTCGCTTTCGATTCTTCGGCTCGTTACTCGGATGAACAGCCTCTATTCGATGGGTTTTGGCCTTGCCAGCCTGATCTCCGCTCCCACGATCAGGATGGTTGCAGAACTGGTCCGCCGACGATATGCGCCAAACACTGCGACATCGCTGGTGCCGATTCAGCCTGTAGGCGCAAAGCCACCGCTTTACATCGTCCACGGCGCGGGCGGCAATGTAGTCAATTTCTACAGTCTTACGACAAGGATCGGAGCGGACCGTCCCGTATATGGTGTGCAGGCACAGGCGCTCGAAGCAAACCAGCCGGCGCTGTACCGGATGGAGGACCTTGCTGCTCATTATCTGAGTGAGATTCGGCGAGTGCAGCCGAGGGGACCGTATCATCTTCTGGGCTATTCTTTCGGCGGCACGGTTGTCCTGGAGATGGCTCACCAGCTACACAAGGCAGGTGAAACGATCGGGCTGCTGGGTATGTTGGATACAAGAGCGAGTAATTTCGTTCAGGAACGGGACAGCACACCGTCGGCCGGCAAATCGGCTCCCCGAAGCCGCATCGCCGGTTATTTTCGCAGGAACCTGGACCAGAATGGCGGCAAAGCAAAGTTGGATTTTTTTCTCAATGACCTGAAGGAGCGAAGGTCCCGGTATGTTACTGCCTTGGCAGCGAAGATGTTTTCAAAAATCCCCGCGTCGTGGAAGGATACCTACGAGATCAATTCACTTGCCCAGCGAAATTATCGAAAGACCCCCTTTCCGGGACGGCTGACTCTCTTCCGGGCCTCCAAGCAGGAGGAGGGTATTCCGTCCGACAACGGCTGGGGACCAATTTTCTCTGGAGGAATTGAAGTTCACGAAATCCCCGGAGATCATTGGGAGGTTCTCTCTGAACCTGGCATCGATGTGCTTGCGAAATCGATCGGCAAGTCCCTGAGCCGTTTCGAGGCATCGGGGGGGTAGCCTGGCGCATTACAAGTGGCTGGCCGGAACCGATGGGTCGGGGCTGCGGGGAATTTCCTGTCGATCGGAGGTGCTTTGGGTGGGAGAGCCTGCAGGCGCAGGGTTCGATCGCGGCATGAAGCGCTTGAATTGAACTTCGTGAAATGGAGTTGCATCTCCGGAGTGGAGCAGCGGAGAATTTTTGCCGCGCAGCGTCTCGTCAAAAAAAGCCAACGCATAAGCACGGACAATTGTTTGGATTTCCGATGGAGCAATGTGACCGCGTTCTGTCCAATTGCGCCAGGGAAAGACCAGAGAGTGATCGGTAAAATCAAGATGCGAAGCGCCGTTCACGTATAGTTTGTAGCCACCGTATTGCATAAGACTGGAATCGATTTGTTTTGCGTCGCTGACATCCAGCTCGGCTTCAGTTCGCGCAGCGGGATCTTGTGAATTCAAGTCCTGAGGCCGGGGGATGCTTCTCGTTCCGTAGATATACATGATCGGCTGATCAGCCGATCGATGACGGACGTCTCCGAAGGTCCATCCGTCGAGATTCAATGCCGAGCGGATGCGGAGGTCGACGCTGCAGACCTGTACCGAGGCAGATCCGCCGAATGAGTGGCCAAAGGCGCCAGCCCGGCCGGCATCAAGACGGCTGTACCATAAACTTTTTCGATCGAGATTTTCGTTCTGAAGCGCGGTGAGCACAAAGACCTCGTCGGCTACCCATTTCGCGAGTTCTTTATTCCATGCGGCGCGAATCTGATCGGCTGTGCGTTTTGTCACATCGATGGGGTCGTATCCGAAAGCGTCCTGAAGTACACGGCCATCCGGCATCGCGACTCTGCCGGCGTTATAAGGGTGGTCGATTGCAGCGACGACGTAGCCGTGGCTTGCGAGATCTTCCGTCAGAAACGTATCCTGCGTGCGAACGCCTCCCCAGCGATGATTAAAGAGGAGGACAGGGAATGGGGCATTCGCTGTCGCGATGGGCGCATCGATGCGGGAATTGGTCCACAGCACACTGCGATAGGACGTGGCCAGTGTTGTTTCCGGCATTCTTTGGTACGGCGCAAGATGGTTTTTCGAAGGAGCGGCTGGATACCATAGTTGCACGATGAGTTCCCGAGGCGAGCCGGGTTGCGATCCTTCATCTTCGGTGCGGCTGGAGTCCTTCAGATAGATGATCCTGGTGCCAACGGGATAAGGACCTGTTGGCTTGGGAAGGGAGAACATGGGCACCAGCAGAAGCGATGCGAAGCTTGCGAAGGCGAGAATCGCGATTGAGGCGGCGAGACTGTTCGTCATTGCCAGAGAACGGGAAGCTCGGAGTTCCGCTGGAATCAACAGCCAGACTAAGAGGAGGAGAAGTCCCGCCAGCGCCGGGAACATCTGCCAATGAGTGCCTTCCCAAACTATATGACAGATGCAAATGACGACGCCTACGAGGGTGAACGAGGCGAACCATCGGAAGACGAATCTCATCCGAATGGCTGCGGCGGCAACAATGACGGTGACGATCAGGATGATTTCGAATGGCCGCATGGTATCGAGCGAGATGACATTGAACAGGTAGAACACGGAAGCGCCTGACGCGAGCGACCGCCTGGTCGAGGTCGTAATGCCGTAGCAAGTGTATCTGGCGCGGAGAGATTTAGAACGCCGATTTGGACCCGAGCAGGTTACAGGGAAATCCGTCAATCCCTTGCTGAAAACAAAAAACCTGCGGCAATGCCAGCCTTACTGAGGCTTTCTAAGAGACGAGAGCTTGTGCAGTGCAGATTTCGTGGCCATCACCGGTACCATGGAGTGAGACTTGAGATAGTCCACCGCGGGGGATTGGCCTGGAGGGGTTGGAGTCAGGCCAAGCGTCCGGAGCGCGTGATTGGCGCGATACATATTTGCGCGCAGCGTGTCTTTGAACTGGACATTGACATTGAGGGAAACGGAGATGTTGTCGTCATTTTCCACCCAGTGAGGACAGTTCACCGGAATATGAACGCCGCTTCCGGCGCGCAGTTTATAGGAGCTTGCCCGTC
>DATAVY010000058.1:0-22255 GCA_036267495.1 Edaphobacter sp. | reverse complement strand
TGCAGATCACCGTCACGCAGGCGATTCCGTCCATCTCATGGACCACGCCCGCGAGCATCATTTACGGAACCGCGCTCTCCGCTACGCAACTCGACGCAACGGCTTCGGTCCCTGGTTCGCTCGTCTACACTCCGGCCGCCGGCGCTGTTCTCACCGCAGGCAACGACACCCTCTCGGTCACCTTCACCCCAACCGACACCACCAACTACACCACCGCCACCAAGACCGTCCAGTTGACGGTCAACCAGGCAACCCCCGTCGTCACCTGGGCGCCGCCAGCGGCCATCACGTATGGCGTCGCACTCTCCGGTGCGCAACTCAACGCAACCGCCTCGGTCCCCGGCTCCTTCGCCTACACTCCCGCTGTCGGCAGCATTCCGACCGCCGGCAACGATACGCTGTCCGTCACCTTCACTCCGACAGATACCACCAACTACTCCGCTGTCACCCAGACGGTGCAGCTGATCGTCAATCAAGCGACGCCCGCCATCACCTGGAATGATCCAGCGACAATCACCTACGGGACCGCGCTCTCCGGCACCCAACTCAATGCCTCTGCCTCCGTCCCCGGCACTCTGGTCTACACCCCTGCCGCGGGCGAAGTCCCACTCGCCGGCACCGATACCCTGTCGGTAACCTTCAACCCAACCGACACCACCAACTACACCTCCGCCACCAAGACCGTGCAGATCACCGTCAACCAGGCAACACCTCTCATCACCTGGACGACACCTGCTGCTATCACCTATGGCACGCCGCTCTCGCCCACTCAGCTCAACGCAACCGCCTCCGTCCCCGGTTCATTCGTTTACACTCCAGCGGGAGGCAGCATAACTCCTGCCGGCGTTGACACACTCTCGGTTACCTTCACTCCGACCGACACCTCGAACTACACAACAGCGACGAAGACCGTACAACTCACCGTCAACCAGGCCACCCCCATCATCACCTGGGCGACTCCGGCTGGCATCGTCTACGGTACGGTTCTCAATATCACCCAACTGAACGCAACCGCCTCGGTCCCTGGCACCCTGGTCTACACGCCTGCTGCCGGATCCATTCCCCTGGCTGGAACCGATACTCTCTCAGTCACCTTCACCCCGACCGACACGAACGACTACACCGGCGCCACCAAGACCGTCCAGATCGTCGTCAGCCAGGCCACGCCAGTCATTACCTGGTCGACCCCGGCCAGCATCGTCTACGGAACCGCACTGAGCAACAATCAACTCGACGCAACCGCTCCAGTCGACGGCTCCTTCGTCTATACCCCGCCCGCCGGGACCGAGTTCATGATCGGCACCCATCAGTTGTCCGTCACCTTCACGCCAACCGACCTCGCAAACTACACGACCGCGAGCAAGACTGTCTCTCTCGACGTTACGCAAGCGGTCCTCACCGTCTCAGCCAATAACTTCAGCCGTCTTTATGGCACGGCGAACCCAACCTTCACCGGCAGCGTCACCGGCGCGGAGAACGGCGATACCTTCACCGAATCCTTCTCTAACTCCGCGACCATTCTCTCCACCGTAGGCCAGTACGGCATCGTTCCTTCCGTGACCGGAAATAATCTCTCCGATTACACTCAGGTCGTCCAGAACGGAACACTGTCCGTCACCAAGGCGCCAGCTATCACAACCACAACCCTGAGCACCTCAACCATCGCCTTCGGTTTGAACGTCACGCTCACTGCAACGGTTAAGTCGACAACCACAGGTACGCCAACAGGAAATGTCAGCTTCTTCGATAACGGCACCCCGCTGGGAACCGGTACCCTCTCAAACGGAGTCGCAACCTTCTCCTCCACCACGCTTCCAGTCGGAACCAACGTCATCACGGCCGTATACAGTGGCGATACAAACTTCTCGTCAAGCACTGCCTCCGGAACCTCCGGCTCAACCACCGTCCTCATCACCCCGCTGGACTTCAGCATCCAGCTCACCAGCCTGGGAACAGTCGAAGGCACCTACGGAACCACCCGCCAGTTCACCTTCCACATCACGCCGATCGGGGGAACTTATCCAGGTGTCGTGGAACTCTCCGCAAGCCCGACCGGCCCGATCCTCGCCACTTACACCTTCTCCCCCGCGACCATCGGCAAAGCCGCCGGCCCGATGGACATCACCCTCACAGTCGCCACCCGCAAGCTCGCCTCCTCCGAGTCCCCAAAGGATTGGTCCAGCAGAGTCTCTCCCATCGCGCTTGGTCTGTTCCTGCTGCCGCTCCTCGGTCTGCGTTACTCTCGTCGCTCGGCCAGCAAACTGACCCGTCTCATCACCTACTCTGCCTTGCTTCTGCTGTCCTTGGGAGGTATCGGAGCCATGACGGGTTGCGGAGCAGGTTACTTCGACCACACCTATCCGATCACCGTGACCGCTGTAAGCAATGGCGTCCAGCACACTGTAAGTGTCGACTACCACATCGATCAGTCGCCCCAGTAGAAACTTGAAACTGAAGAAAGACGAGAGCATGATGAACTACTTGATTCGCAAAACGCCCGCAGACACTTCAGGAGACATCCTGGCCACATTGAGGATCCTTCTGCTGGCCTGTCTCGTCAGCTTCAGCGGGGTTCGCCTTCATGCTCAGGCGCTTCCCACCGCATCCAGCGGCGGTGATCTCCAGATCGGCGCCCTGTTCGTCTACGGAAACTCCGACTACCGCCCGCAGAACTTCAAAGGCTATGGTGCTTACGCAACCTTCGATTTTCGATACCACGTCGGTATCGAGGGTGAGTTCCATCAGCTCAACGATCCGGATTCTACGGACGGCGTCTACGAACGCACCTACGAAATCGGCCCCCGCTATGTTCTGCGCCATGGTCGATACAATCCTTACGCCAAGCTCATGTACGGTCGCGGTGTCTTCAACTACCCTCCCGTGTTCGGCGATCCCAAGATCGGACCTGCGGCAAATCTCGCCTACAACCTGGGAGCGATCGGCGTTGGGTTGGATTACCGCGTCAAGCCCGGATTGAATGTGCGGGTCGACTATGAGCATCAGCAATGGTTTGGTTTTCCGCCCAGCGGTCTTACGCCTTGGATCGTGAGTGTCGGCGCGGCATACCGTTTCCACTAGGCCTCATTGCACTTCGCCCCGACGATGTGTCTAACTCTGCGAGCCGGGTAGCGGACTCCCCATCGAATCCTCAGCAAAATTAAGCGGCTTTCTGATATTCCTGTTGCGTACCCCGCCCTTAGGGTAGGCTTGAATTGAAAGACGCACGGGCCATCAAGAAGATCCGCCTCGGCGAATCTCAAAGGGCATTTCGCTCGCACTCTGCTTAGAATTGGCGATAGGAATTGAGTCGGACTCAATCGCTGATCCAACACCTGATCGCATTCCCGCATCCACTGAACGAGCGGGTATTTCCCTCTGGCCCTTCCCTCTCTTTGCCATCTCACTTCTGGAGCGATTTGAAAGACCCTGTGAATGCTGAGAGCCCATGGCGTGACCGGCTGCGCGCGCTTCGAAATATGCCTCCCGTCCTGCGCATCCTTTGGGAATCTGGACGTGCGGTCGTGTCATGGGGCATCGGCCTGCGCCTCATCGTTGCCGTTCTTCCCTTTGCCGTAGCCAAGGTCGCCCAGTACATCATTAATGACATCGCGGGTGTTCTTCGCGGCACATCCCTGCCCTCGAGCTTCTGGGCCTTGGTCGGAACCGAGATCGCCCTCAATGTCGTCTTCGGACTGATAACCCGCGCCATCGATTACTCCGATTCGCTCCTCGCCAATCGTTATACCCAATACGTCAGCGTTCGCGTCATGGAACAAGCCGCTCGTCTTGACTTGACCACCTACGAAGATCCCGTCTTTTATGACCGGCTCGAACGCGCTCGCGTGCAGGCAACCGATCGTCTCGCCATGATTCAGCAGATGGGCCGCCTCATCCAGCAGATCATCACCACGCTGGTATTTTCAGCAGCTCTCGCATGGGCGTCTCCCTGGCTCGTGCTCTTGCTCGCAGCCGGCGTGCTGCCGTCCTTCCTTGGAGAAACCCACTACGCCTTCCTCGGCTACGCGAAAAACTTTCGCCAGACTCCCGCCAAGCGCCAGATGGACTACCTCCGCCAGGTAGCCGGAAGCCGCGAAGGCGCGAAAGAAGTAAAGCTTTTCGGCCTCAACAAATTCTTCACCGAAAGATTCCAGACACTTGCCCACCAGATTTATGTGGAAGATGTCGCCCTCTCGCGTTCAAAGTTGGTCGTTGGCGGACTGCTCGGCATCATCGGAACACTTGGCTACTATGGCGCCTATGTCTACGTCATCTGGCGAACTCTTCACGGCGCTTACGACATCGGCCAGTTCACATTTTTGACTACCGCCATCCAGCAGGCCAGCTCCAACTTGCAACAAGTCTTCTCCACCGCCTCGGGCATCGCCGATCAGGCGCTTTTTCTTACCGATCTGATTGCATTCTTCAATATGCGGCCGACAGTGCAGTCCAAACCCAACGGCCTGCCAACACCTACAGTGATTCGACAAGGCTTCGAGTTTCGCAACGTCTCTTTCACCTATCCGGGAACCGATCGGACGGTCTTGAAAAATTTCAATCTCACCCTCTCCCCCAGAGAAAGAATCGCTCTCATAGGAGAAAACGGCCAGGGCAAAACGACTGTAGTCAAGCTGATCACAAGGCTCTACGACCCAACCGAAGGACAGATACTTCTGGACGGCATCGACCTGCGGGAATACTCCCTCGAAGATCTGCACCGGCATATCGGCGTAATCTTCCAGGACTTCATGCGCTTCGAGATGACAGCAAGGGAAAACATTGCCGTAGGCCGTGTCGACCGCGAGCACCAACAGGACGATATCGAACTAGCCGCCCATAAGAGCCTCGCCGACACCGTCGTGAACAAGCTCGCCGGCGGCTACGATCAAATGCTCGGTCGCCGCTTCGAGGGCGGCGTCGAATTGTCCGGCGGAGAGTGGCAAAAGATGGCGCTCGCCCGCGCCTATCTTCGCGATGCTCAACTCCTCATCCTCGACGAGCCGACCGCGGCACTCGACGCGCCCAGTGAACTTGAAGTGTTCGAACGCTTTGCCGAGCTGACCACCGGTAAAATGGCTCTGCTGATCTCGCATCGCTTTTCCACCGTGCGAATGGCAGATCGTATCGTCGTCCTTTCCGGCGGCCGCTTGATTGAAGAAGGCAACCATCAACAGTTGATGGCCAAAAATGGACTCTACGCCAGCATGTTTGAGATGCAGGCAGCAAGCTACAGGTAAGCCCGGCCCGGCATCTTATCCAACAGCACCACAAATAAATGGAACGTCCCTGCTTCTGCGGGTAACGAGATCGAAAGGCATCATGGCGCCGTTTTCGGAAGAACCAATCACTTCAGAACATACGTTGCCACCCACTGCGCCGGCGTTGGAAATGCCTGCCGTTGGATTGCCCGAGAAACCATCGGTATCCGATGCCGAATTGAAAGAACGCGCCGAAGCGCTCAGCAGCCAATGGCAGATGATGCCTGCCAACCCGAAAGCACGCGGATTGGCAATGCGGCTCGCTCGGCTCAAAGAGAGGCTCACCGAGGTATTGCGTGCCTGCCGCAAAACGGCTTCGCTGCATGAACTGACCCCGCAGCTCGAATTATTGGAAAGCACACGCATGCTGGAGTCGGCATTGATCGCCGGAGACGACACCGCTGCCACTTTCGCCTCGCTTCCCCGCGTACGCGTAGATAACGATAAAGAACTGCCGCGAGTGGTCAACCTCGCAGAGGGCTATCTCTCTGCGGCTCGCGGAATCTGGTCGCCCGAATCTCTCACGACCTACGTTCAACAGGCACAACGGCGCGATGCGCTCCTCCTCGAAGAAGTCACGGTCCTCCCGCAGGCCCTCAAATTGGCCCAACTCGAATACATTCTGGATCGCGCCGAAGAAGCTTTCAAGGCCGGAGAACTGCCCCCCATCGAACAGTCTCCATTCTCCGCCATTCTCCACAGCATGCGACGGCTGAACCAGTTTGAATGGCGCACGGTCCTTGAGCCGCTGATTGCCTTTGACTCCATCCTTCGAGAAGATCCCGCCGGTACCTTCGCCCAGATGGAGGATGAGACTCGTCACATCTACCACATGCGCGTAGCCGAGCTGGCGCGCCACGCCGACGCAAGCGAAGTCGAAACCGCCCAGGCCGCTCTCCTCCTCGCCCGTCATGCCGCCCAGACCTCCGACCCCGATCCCCGTCACGCGCGCCGCATGATGCACATCGGGTACTATCTGTTCGCCGAAGGGCTTCCCCTGCTCAGCCGGCGCATCGGCTATTACCCTCCGCCGATCGAGCGAGTGCGCAGCTTTCTCCGTGACAGGAAAGAGGATTTCTACATCCTCGGTATCTTCACCTTATCCTGCCTTCTGATCGTCGCCATTATTGCGCCTCTTGTCCCGCATCACGCCTTCTGGCCTGTCATCGGTGCACTTCTTCTCGCGCTCATCCCCGCTTCCCAGGGCGCAGTCGATCTCGTAAACAATGCAGTTACGGCTCTGATGAAGGCCAACTCACTTCCGAAAATCGACTATTCCAAGGCAGTCCCTTCCGACGAAGTGACCCTGGTTGTCATCCCCACGCTGCTGTTTAACGAACCACAGGTGCACGAGCTCGTCGATCAGCTTGAGGCTCGATATCTTTCCAATCAGGATCCGAATATCCACTTTGGCCTCCTGACCGATTTGCCTGACGCCAAGGCACGCCCGCTGGATGAAGACTCAAATCCGCTGGCGAGACTGGCGCTGCAGTGCATCGATGATCTGAATGCAAAATACGCACGCGAGAAGGGCGGCTCCTTTTTTCTCTTGCATCGTCATCGCATCTTCAACTCTCGTCAGGGCGTCTGGATGGGATGGGAACGCAAACGGGGAAAGCTGCTGGACCTCAATAAATTTCTCTTGCAGCAATACGACAGCTTTCCCTTGAAGACAGGACCTCTGGAGATTTTAAAGAGTGTCCGCTACATCATCACGCTGGACTCCGACACCCAGCTTCCTCGCGGGACCGCCGCACGCATGATAGGCACCATGGCGCATCCCCTGAATCAGGCGATCATCGACCCTAAGGTGCGCATCGTCACCCAGGGATATGGCATCCTGCAGCCTCGCGTCGGCGTCAGTGTATCTTCGGCCTCACGCTCCCGGTTCGCGTCCCTCTACTCAGGCGAGACTGGCTTCGATATCTACACACGCGCCGTCTCCGATGTCTATCAGGACCTCTTCGGAGAAGGCATCTTTGCCGGCAAAGGCATCTACGAGGTCAGCATCCTGCATGCAGTGCTCGACCGCCGTTTTCCCCGGAACGCTCTCCTCTCCCACGATTTGATCGAAGGCTCCTACGCTCGTGCCGGTCTCGTCACCGACATTGAAATTATTGACGACTACCCGTCCCATTACTCCGCCCACACCCGCCGGAAGCATCGCTGGGTACGCGGCGACTGGCAAATAGCACGATGGCTCTCAGGCCGCGTGCCCGACGAATCCGGCAAGCTCGTCGCCAATCCCATCAGCACCATCTCTCGATGGAAGATCCTCGACAATCTGCGCCGCAGCCTGGTCGAGCCGGTCACATTTCTTCTCTTCCTGCTCGGATGGTTCGCCCTGCCAGGCGGAGCGCTCTACTGGACCGCCGCCGGCCTCGTTCTTCTGCTTCTACCCGTCTTCGTTCAGTTGGCCTTCAATCTCGGCCGCGCTTTGCTCAAGCTAAGCTTTGTCGGAGCACGCGAGGGCTTCACCACCTTCGCAACCTCGTTCGGATTCACCATCCTCAATCTCACCTTCCTGCCCCACCACATGTTTCTCTCACTCGATGCAATCATCCGATCGTTGAGTCGCAGTCTCGTATCGGGAAAACATCTGCTCGAATGGGAAACTGCCGCGCAGGCTGAATTCGGCGGTTCCAAAACACCGTTGGATGTCTATCTGCAGCTCTCACCCATCGCGGCTCTTTTCATCGCGCTCCTCCTCCTGTTCACCCACGTCCAGTCTCTCTTCGCGGCAGGCCCCATTCTGGTGCTGTGGGCGGCGGCGCCGCTTGTCGCCATCTGGCTCAACTCGCCTCCGCGTCCCGAGGAAGGTCCTCTTACTCCCGAAGATAGACTTTTTTTGCGACAGCAGGCTCTTCACATCTGGAGATACTTTCACGAGTTCGGAAGCGAAGAAAATCACTGGCTGATTCCCGACAACGTGGAAGAAAAATCCATGTTTCAAGTACGAAAATTATCTCCAACCAATTTAGGCATGCTCTTCAACGCCAGGCAGGCTGCCTATGAATTTGGCTTTTTGACCCTCCCGGAGTTTGCCGAGGCGACTTTAGGTACCCTCAAAACTTATGATCGCCTCGAAAAGCACCGCGGCCATATCTACAACTGGTACGACATGGAGACGCTGCGACCGATCCCTCCGCTAACCATATCCACCGTTGACAGCGGCAATCTGACGGCCTCCCTCTACGCCCTGCACACCGGTACGCTTGATCTGCTGAAGCGCCCAATCCTCAACGTCGAAATATTTTCAGATTTAGAGCAGATGGTGCCCGGTTCCGCGATCAAAGCAATGGAAGCAGCTCCCGATATCCTTCCCACCAGAGATTCAGGCGTCGCAAAAATGCGCGATCACGTGCGTTCTCTTCTTCAACAGACGGCAGCTCCCGTCGCACCGATCCCAATTGAAGACGATTTGTCTGGAACAAACCGAGGAGATTGGCTCGTGCATGAACTGTCACGCCGCCGCCTTACACTGTCGATCTTCGTGCAGAACTATATGCCATGGCTTCTCCCTCAATTTGAGGCCCTCTTCAACTTGCCGGAACTCAGTGAGGCCGACGCCACCTGTATTCCCACCCTGCAACAAGCCGTCAACTGCGCAACCGAATTGGACGCAAGGATCGCAGAAGCGTTGCCTTCGTTGGCGCCTGACTCCCCTCTCGCCGCCTCTGCCGCATCGTTGCGGTCCTTGTTGCCCGAAGCCGCGCAGCGCCTGATACAGCTGAAGACAGACATCGCCACCATCGCGGTTGAGGCAGAGCGTCACGCCGACGCCATGCAATACGGTTTCTTCTTCGTGGAGTCGCGTCAGCTTCTCTCCATCGGCTACGACGGAGGCACCGGAGAGTTGCATTCCGCATGCTACGACCTGCTCGCCTCCGAGGCCCGCATCGCATCGTTCATCGCAGTCGCAAAAGGAGACATCCCTCAGCAGTCCTGGTTTCGGCTCGATCGCTCCCACGTTCTCGTCCATGGCTATCCTGCTCTTCTTTCCTGGACCGGAACCATGTTCGAATACATGATGCCTTCCCTGTGGATGCGAACCTTCCCCAACACACTCATGGCCCGTTCGCTCGAGTCCGCCGTTCGTATTCAGCGCGACCACGTAAAAAACATTCCATGGGGCATCTCGGAATCCGGTTTTGCCAAAATGGATCCTCTGGGAAGATACGCCTACCAGGCCTGGGGAATTCCCGCGCTGGCGCTGAAATATGGAGCAGAAGATGGACCTGTCATCTCGCCCTACTCCTCGTTTCTCGCGCTTTCAACTCTGCGCAAGGAGGCGATCGCAAATCTTCGCCGCATGGCCGCAATGAATTGGATGGGCAACTACGGATTCTACGAAGCGGCCGACTATACCGAAGACAAACAACAACCCGAATTGGTGCGCTCATGGATGGCTCATCATCAGGGAATGTGCCTTCTCGCCGTAACCAACTTATTGAAGGACAATCTTATTCAACAGTGGTTCCACGCAACTCCCCGCGTCCGCGCCGCCGAGCTGCTGCTGCACGAAAAGCCTCTGAGCAAGGAAACGCTGAAAGAGCTTTCGAACCAATCCAGGTTGAAGGGAACAGAATAAAAAGTCCCTACTTCGCAGATGAACTCGTGTCAGGTGCACTAGGCCACGCAGCCAGACCCGCCGGTGACCAGCTCTGAACGATCGCCCGCGCCAGCTTCGCAATCGTCAACTCGCCCTCTTGCTCCGCTCCCCACGAGTGATCCTTGTTATCGAAGGTGAACGCCGAAATGATCACCATCCCGTTTTTCGTCGAGACCGCCGCAACATCGTTCCGTACCGCATCGAGCGATCCTGTCTTATTCGCAATTGAATCGCCCGTCGCTCCCGGCATTCCATCCAGGTACCGCGGTATCGCGCTCCGGTAAAACTGCGCGTGCAGCATCTTCAACGCTGCGCCGCAGATCGCCGCATCATCGGCCCGAGCCGCGCTGCCCGGTTCTGCGAGCTCGCAATTCACGATCTTCGTCATCACCGCGGCCATCTCCCGTGCCGTCGTCTTACCCAGTCCAAACTTCTTCTGATCGGCCGGCATCGTCATACCCGGCGCCGGAGGCATAAACACTTTTTTATAAAGATACGTGTCCTTCAAGCCCAGCTTTGCGATTCGCGCATCGATATTCTCAATCCCCAAATGATCGATCGCCAGATTGGTCGCGGTGTTATCGCTCATCACGACCATCATCGTCAGCACATCTTTCAGTGTCAGCGAAAGCGGCGTGTCGAAAAACAGCAGCACCCCGGACCCCTGCACCTGGTCCGCTTTCGTCAACGTAATCTTGTCATCGAAGTGGCTTTTACCGCTGCGCACCTGCTCCAGAGCCTCATACAGAATCGTCAGCTTGATCACCGACGCAGTTTGCACAGGCATGTCCGGCGAGATCGCCACGCTCTCATGCGTCTTCAAATTCTCGGCAAACAGCGCAACGTTCCCATGATGTTGGCCCGCGATTGCCTTTACCTGATCCGTAAGGGACTGTGGCGTGTTCTGCGCTTGGGCCCAGCTCGCCCAAAGAAGAAACCCCGATAACACCGGTAAGATTCGCGAACAAGAAATTCGCATGGCAAGAAATTCCAGACCCTGTACTTACTTGTTCATGATCTTCAAAGGTTTGTTTTGCTTAGGGGAAGCGACGCCAGTTGAAACTGGCGCCGCTCACTTTTTTGCGATTAGAACGTGATCTTTCCCGCAACTTGCAGAATGCGGTTGTCACGCGTGCTTGATACGGTGCCCAGAGCAGTTGAAGTGGCTGTCGTGCCCACCGCCTGGAAATTGGTATGGTTCAGGACATTGAATCCCTCGCCGCGTAGTTGGAAAACGACATTTTCACGGATTTTGAAGTTCCGGAAGAGGCCGAGGTCAAGGCGATTGTAGCCCGGTCCTTCAATAGCGCCGCGTTTCTCGTTGCCGACCGCAACATCCGATGGCAATGGAGACACGAACGCAGGACGATAGAACCAGTTCTGGCGTGTGTGAATCTTCTGGCCGTAGCCGCTGTTCGGATTCAACACCTGATTGGGACGAAGCGACGCCGGGTCAGGACTGTTCATGATGCCGAGGCCGGCTGAGTCGTTGGCCGCACCACCGTTGGCCAACCCGAGCACGCTGGTTTGGGTTGCTCCGGCCGACGCATTGCATACATAACAGATCGTTCCGCCACCCGAGCTCTCCGTCACCGTCAGAGGCAGACCGCTATTGATGGAATAGAGGGCGGAGAGTTCCCAGCCGCCAACCAGATGGCCGCCAACACCCTTCTGGTCCCGGTACCAAGGCACTTCATAGATGCCATCGAAGGTGAGAATATTCGTGCGGTCATACACTGCCCGACCGTAATCGCCGTTGATGTTGTAAACGTTCTGTGGTGCGGTGCTGAAGTCGTTGATCGAGTTCGTCAACGCACGGCTCCAGGTGTAGTTCGCGTCGATGTAGCTCAGACCGCTGAACTTCTTCGTCGTCTTTACCTGCAGGCCGTTGTAGTTCGCCGTGAAGATCGTCGAAGTGATATTCACATTGAGATAGCCGGGGAACGGACGAATCTGGTTCAGCTGTTGTTCGCACGTCGTGGCGATGAAACCGCCAAGTGCGGTGCCCGAAGGCGGACAGACTGCAAACTGCGACAGACCCTTCGTGAGGAAAGCGCCCGGCTGCAGTGTGTTCAGGTCGACAACGCCCTCCAGATGGCGGCTCATCGAGCCGAAATAGCCCACATCCAGCATCCAGGTAGGCGTCACCGCCTGCTGAACGTCCAGCGAATACTGCATGGTGTACGGTGTCTGGTAGTTCGTTGAAAAACCCTGAATGCTCGGCAGCGCGGTACTGACCGACGCTGTGCCTCCGCCCGGATTGTCAAAAGTCGTCAACGGAATTGTCGGAACGTTCACGAACGGTTTGTTGCTGAAGGCGTTATTTTCGTACGGGTGCACTGAAGATTCGTCATAAGCCATACCGAACCCGCCGCGAAGCGCCGTCTTCGCATCGCCGAACACGTCGTAGGCGAAGCCCAGGCGCGGTGCAAAATTGCCCTTCTGCGCGGTAGCTACTTGGGCTCCGAACGGGGAAGCATGACCAAAGCTGCCCGGAGTTCCAAGGATGACGCCGTTGATCGGATCGCCGGTGGGGTTCGCCGAGCCTCTGTTCAGACCGTTCGTATTCGCGCACGACGTGCCAGGCAGGCAAAGCACTCCGGTCGAGGATACAGTCATCGTATTGGCCGCGCTGAACGTCTTCGGATCGAAGTTGCTCAGCAGATTGTTGCTGTCCGTCGGTTGTGCAAAATAACTGTAACGAACCCCTAGATTCAGTGTCAGGCGCGGCGTGATCTTCCAGTCGTCCTGGACATATCCTTCAATCGAGTTCTGGATAACATTGACTGTCAGCGCGGCAGAGCCCTGCGTGAAGGAGTTGTTTACATTGCCGAGCAGAAACTGCGCCAGGGAAGCATCCACAGCAGAAGGCTGCAGGCAGCCCGGGCATGTAGAAGCCGCTACTGTCGCACTCGGTGTCGCAGCGCCTGTGCTGGTAAAACCAAAGCTGCCCTGCGGAAACGGGGTGCCGTTGCCAAGAGCATTCTCATGTTTGATGTAGTGATTGAACGTGAAGCCGGCCTTCATCGTGTGGCGGCCCAGCGTCTTCGTCAACGATCCGAACACATTCTGGTTATGGTCCGTATCGTCGTAAACTCCCGTGTTCGTGACTGAAGTGAGGCCGTTGATCGTAACCGTCGGAATAATACCCAGCGCTGTAGATGAAGGAACCCCTGAGGTCGGGAAGGGAAGCGCCGGGTTGATATCCGGCGAAGCCGATTGTGCCCCAAGGCCGGATGGCGCGCTCAGCACTGCACCGTAGCTGTAGGCATAGCCGGCATCGAGAACCAGCGAAGGCGAGAAGATATACGACGCATGACCAAGATGCTGAGTGCTGGGTGACTGCGTGATGGTGTTCGGAACGCCAGGAAAAGCGCTCCCATTGAATAGACCACCCGCCTCTTGCGAAGGCAGACTGTCATGCAGGAAACGGTAATACACATTCAGCTTCGTGCCGAACGTATGATCGATCCGCACAATCTCCTGATTGTTATTGAAGACATTGCGCTGGTTGTAAATGAAACTATGCGGGTCGATCTTCCCGCTGATGTTTGCTGCAACCTGCGCCGGCGTCAGTGCCACCTTGCCGTAGATATCCTTGATGTACGCCTGCGCCGTCGGGGAGATGTTGGTTAATTTAGTGCCATACGTGGGGCACGTGTAAGTCCCCGCACCCTGGTTCTGCGCGTACGAAGTACACACCGCCACAGATCCCGGCGTGTTGCCCGTTAATCCATAGCCCTGGGTGAAGTCGCCGGCAATCTCCGCCTGCGTCGGCAGGAAAGCAGTCACCGTCGAATAATTGATAACCCGCCGGATCTCCTGCGACCAGAAGAAAAACGTCTTGTCCCTTCCGTTGTAAATCTTCGGAATGTAAACGGGTCCGCCGATCGTATAACCGAAGTCGTTATACCGCAGGAGAGGCCGCGGCACTATCGTTGAAACCTTGTTGAAATAAGAATTGGCGTTGAACTTGTCATTGCGAAAAAACTCGTAGGCGCTGCCATGGACGGCATTCTGACCCGACTTGATCACCACGTCGATCTGGCCCGACGCATTACGGCCATACTCCGCCAGGTAAGTGCCGCGAAGCGTCTTGAACTCCGCGATCGCGTCCACCGAAGGATAGGAGAGCAATGTCAGATTCGCGCCTCGATCCACGTTATCCGCGCCGTCAAGCGTCCAGTTATTCGAGCTGGGACGCGACCCATCGATTGAGAAGGCGACCTGATTCGACGTGCCCGCCGGAAGGGAAGTGCCAATGTAGAGCTGGTCGCTCGCGCCTCCGTAGGAAACGCCAGGCTGCAGCAGCAGAAGTTGTTCGTAGTTGCGATTGTTCAGCGCCAGTTGGCGAATCTGCGTCCCGTTGATCAACCCCTGGCTCATTCCATTTTCCAGATTGAGCTGCACCTGGTCTGCCGTGACCGTCACGGTTTCATTTGCGTTTCCCACTGCCAGCGTGCGATTAACCGTCAGCGCATCGTTCACGTGCAGCACAAGCCCGGTCACCACTTCGCTCTTGAATCCGCCCCCGCTCACCTTGACCGTATAGGTGCCCAGCGGCAGAGATGTCGCCGTATAGAAACCCGCTGCGTTCGTCGTCAGCGTTCGCACATCCTGTCCGCGGTCGGTATTCGTCAGAGTTACACTGGCGCCCTTGACGCTCGCGCCGCTCGCATCGGTTATCGTTCCGCTGATGCTGCCTGTCGTCTCCTGGGCGATCGCGGCAACCGAAAATACTGTGAACACAGCCGCCAATACCAAAGCACAAAGTCGAAATCCAATTCTGGTCATGATCTGATCTCCTAAAAATTCAATTCGTTTTGCCAAACTACGTCGGCTTAATTGGAAGGATCGCCCCGCATTCCCTGTTGAATCGGACTACGTTGGCTAAACCCTGAAGCTGTACCCATCATTTCGTGCTGGACGCGGAACCTGATAAACCAATTTGGTAACCAGTACAATCCTCTATACAGGTCCTGTCAAATAGCGCGATACCAACCAGTACAATACTCTATACAGGCCTTGTCAACCCGGAAAAATGATCTCTTCGTTCGCCGGTTGCGAATCGGAACGCGGTCATTGCAGCCCTCGAAATCTTCGCCAGCCGCCCGCTCTTTTCCACACAACTCACCGACGTGCAACTCGGCCGCCCAATCGCGCAACTCGGGTGGCCGGCACTGCTTGTTCCCGCGCTTTGCTCATCACTCAGCAAACGCCCGCCGCGTTGCCTGCATCTTCCTAAAGAGCGAAGCTCTTAACTTGATGGAGATGCACTTGAAGTCCGCGCCTTCGGACTACCATGGATATGCACAATTGACTCGGAACATCTGATTGATATGAAACCTGTCGAAGGCCGAAGACGTGTCGTCATCGAAGAAGTCCAGCCGCAGGTTGATTGCGGCCGCTATCCCGCAAAGCGAATCCTCGGCGACGCAGTCACCGTGACCGCAGCTATCTTCGGCGATGGTCACGACCACGTCGCTGGCCGCCTGCTCTATCGCCACTCCAGCGAAAAGGACTGGCGCTCTACGCCGCTGACGCCGCTCACCAACGATCTCTGGACCGTCACCTTCACGGTCGATAAACTAGGTGACTGGCTCTTCACCCTCGAAGCCTGGGTCGATCATTTCGACACCTGGTGCGCCGACCTGCGAAAGCGCCTCGCAGCCCAGCCAACCCCCGGCACGCCGCAGCCCTCCGCAGAATCGCAAAACATTCCTCTCGCCTTCCAATCCGGTGCGATCCTGCTCCACCAGGCTGCTCAACGCGCCAAAGACTCCGATAATCAGCTCCTCGCGGAGGCGGCAGCCAATCTCAATCGCCTCGCCGAAAGCAATCTCGCACGATACGAATTCCCTCTGAGCGACGAAGTCATCGCCCTCGCCGCGCGACATCCCGATCTCGCCTTCGCCGCTCGCTACCATCAGGAGCTGCATCTCTGGGTCGACCGCGAGCGCGCCCGCTACTCCACCTGGTATGAGCTCTTCCCGCGATCGACCTCGCCCGATCCAACTCGCCCCGGCACCTTCAGCGACGTCAAAGCTCTCCTGCCAACCATCGCCGCCATGGGTTTCGATGTGCTCTACCTGCCGCCCATTCACCCCATCGGCAACGCCTTCCGCAAAGGCCGCAACAACAGCGTCACCTCGACACCAGACGACCCAGGCAGCCCCTGGGCCATCGGCTCCAAAGAAGGCGGCCACACCTCCATCAACCCCGATCTCGGCACCCTGCGCGAATTCAATTCTCTCGTCGCCGCCACTCGCAACCACGGAATGGAGATCGCGCTCGACATCGCGTTCCAATGCTCCCCCGACCATCCCTGGGTCGCCGATCATCCCGACTGGTTCATCATCCGTCCCGACGGCTCCATTCAATACGCCGAAAATCCCCCCAAAAAATATCAGGACATCTATCCCCTCAACTTCGAATCGACCGACTGGCGCGGCCTCTGGGAAGCCCTCCGCGATGTCTTCACCTACTGGATTCGTCGCGACGTTCGCATCTTCCGCGTCGACAATCCCCACACCAAAGCGTTGCCCTTCTGGGAGTGGTGCATCGCCGAGACTCACAAGAAATATCCCGATGTGCTCTTTCTCGCCGAAGCCTTCACTCGCCCCCACGTCATGTACTCGCTCGCCAAGGCCGGCTTTACCCAGTCCTATACCTACTTCACCTGGCGCACCACCAAGGACGAGCTGCAGGAATACTTCGAAGAGATCACCCGGCCGCCTATCTCCGATTTCTTCCATCCTAATCTCTGGCCCAACACGCCGGACATCCTTCACGCCACGCTTCAGACCGGCGGCCGTCCAGCCTTCATGCAGCGCCTCATCCTCGCCGCAACGTTAGGCGCGAACTACGGCATCTACGGCCCTGCCTTCGAGCTCGGCGAAAATCTCCCCATCCAGCCAGGTAGCGAAGAATATCTCAACAGCGAAAAATACGAAGTTCGCCACTGGGACCGTTCCGCCAGTCACAGCCTCGCTCCGCTCATCACCCAGATCAACCAGATTCGCCGCGACAATCCCGCCCTCCACAGCGACGGCTCCGTTCACTTCCATCACGTCGATAACCCGCACATCCTCTGCTACAGCAAATCCAGCGGAGGCAACCAGATTCTCGTCGCCATCAACCTCGATCCCACCCAGGAACAGGCCGGCTGGATCGACCTCGACCTCAAACAGCTCGCCATCCCGCACAACGAATCCTTTGAAATCGAAGACCTCCTCACCGGCACCCGCTACCACTGGCACGATCGCAGCAACTACGTCGCTCTGCGGCCTGACGTGATGCCCGCTCACATCTTCCGCTTAATCCGTCCCTCCAACGGCAAGACTACACTCGATCCAGACGCACCCGAGCCCGCCCCACAAACCATCTAGCCGGAGAACAACGAGTGAAGAAAGCTGGCAGCGCCACCGACCCGCTTTGGTACAAAGACGCAATCATCTACGAGATCCATGTTCGCGCCTTCATGGACTCGAACGCCGATGGAATCGGCGACTTCCCCGGCCTGCTCTCCAAGCTCGACTACCTCCAGGATCTCGGCGTCACCTGCCTCTGGCTCTTGCCATTCTTTCCGTCGCCCCTGCGCGACGACGGCTACGACATCGCCAACTACGTCGACGTCAATCCCAGCTACGGCACCCTCAACGATTTCAAGCAGGTCCTCGACGCCGCCCATCAACGCGGCATGCAGGTCATGATCGAGCTCGTCATCAATCACACCAGCGACCAGCACCCGTGGTTCAAAGCCGCACGCCTCGCCCCCAAAGGCTCGCCCGAGCGCGACATGTACGTGTGGAGTGACACCGACAAGCTCTTCGAAGGCGTTCGCATCATCTTCACCGACACCGAAAAATCCAACTGGACCTGGGACGAAGTTGCGCAGCAATATTACTGGCACCGTTTTTTCTCCCACCAGCCCGACCTCAACTTCGATAACCCGCGCGTGATGGAGGAAGTCCTCAAAGCCATGCGTTTCTGGCTCGACATGGGCGTCGATGCCCTTCGTCTCGACGCGATTCCCTACCTCGTCGAGCGCGACGGCACCTCCTGCGAGAACGTCCCCGAAACCCACGCGAGGATCAAAGAGATTCGCGCAGTCATCGACGCCGAGTACGACAATCGCCTCATCCTCGCCGAAGCCAACATGTGGCCCGCCGATGTCCGCCCATACTTCGGCGATGGCGACGAGTGCAACATGGCCTTTCACTTCCCGCTGATGCCGCGCATCTACATGGCGCTTCGCCAGGAAGACCGCCTCCCCATCACCGACATCATGGCGCAGACTCCCGCTATCCCCGACAACTGCCAGTGGGGCCTCTTCCTTCGCAATCACGACGAGCTCACCCTCGAGATGGTCACCAACGACGAGCGCGACTATATGTACTTCGCCTACTCGGCGGACCCGCGCATGCGCATCAACGTTGGCATTCGTCGCCGCCTCGCACCCCTCGTCGACAACAATCGCCGCCGCATCGAGCTCCTCAACTCCCTCCTGCTCAGCTTTCCCGGCACCCCCATCCTCTACTACGGCGACGAGATCGGCATGGGCGACAACATCTATCTCGGCGATCGCAACGGCGTCCGCACCCCCATGCAGTGGAACTCCGATCGCAACGCCGGCTTCTCCACCGCCGTCCCCGCGAAACTCTACTTCCCCGTCATCATGGACCCCATCTGGGGCTATCAGTCCATCAACGTCGAAGCTCAGCAATCCGATCAGTCCTCGCTCCTGCACTGGACACGCAACATGATCGCCCTGCGCAAACTCTTCCGCGTCTTCGGCCGCGGCATGCAGGAGTTCCTCAACCCCGACAATAGAAAAATCCTCGCCTACCTCCGCCAGTACGAAGAAGACGGCAACAGCGAAACCGTCCTCTGCGTAGCCAACCTCTCCCGCTTCTCGCAACCCGTCTCGCTTGACCTAGCGAGATTTGCCGGCAGAACTCCCGTCGAGATGCTCGGCTACGTCACCTTTCCCGCCATCACCGCGCAGCCGTACCCGCTCACCCTCGCGCCATATTCTTTTCTCTGGCTCGAGCTCCAGCCCGCTCCGGAAATCCCGGAACCTGTACAGGTCCCCCTCGGCTCGGAATCCCAATCAGATGCCGAGCCCATCCTCAATCTCCTCACCCACGGCATCGAAGGCCTACTCGCCCCTCCCGGCTTGACTGTCCTGCAACAGCTCCTCACCACCTACCTGCCTCGCCAGCGTTGGTTCGGCGCAAAATCCAGAATCATCAAAGCCGTCACGGTCCTCGACTCCGCGGAGCTTCCCGGCCTCAATGCCGTCGTGGTCTTCCTTCAAGTCACCTACGACGACGACAGCACCAGCGTCTATCAACTCGCCCTCACCATCACGACCGGAGAAGCAGCAGAGACCATCCGCGCCTCCGAGCCGGCAAGCATCGTCGCCACCGTCACCACAGCCAACGGCCCCGCAATCCTGCATGACGCCGTAGCGCGCGAAGATGTCCGCCAGGCCATTCTTCAGATCATCGAAACCAACGCCAAGCTTCCCACCCGCAACGGCGTACTCGTCGGCCACAGCAGCAGCGTCTTCGCCGATGCACGCGGCGCCGAACCTCTCCCCGCGCGCACCGGCTCAGCCGAACAATCCAACACCTCGATCCTCTACGACGCGAAACTTATCCTGAAGCTCTTCCGCCGTCTCCAGCCCGGCGAAAATCCCGACACCGAGATCGGCCGCTTCCTCACCGAGACGGCGCACTTTTCCCGCATCGCGCCCTTCCTCGGCGAGATCACCCTCAAACCCAAAGATGGCGAGCCAACCACCATCGCCATGCTGCAGGGCCTGGTCGAAAACGAAGGAGACGGCTGGCAGTGGACCCTAGACGAGCTCTCCCGCTTCTACGACAGCGTCGCCACCCTGCCCTCGCCCCAGGACCTCGGCTCGCCACCGTCCTTCCTTCCAGAAAATGAAACTCCACCGTCGGCTCGGGAACACGCCGCACTCAGCCTCGAAGCCGCCTCCCTTCTCGGCCGCCGCACCGCCGAGATGCATCTCGCCCTCGCCACCCCAACCCACAATCCCGCCTTCCTTGCCGAGGACTTCACCACCGCCGACCTCGTCGCCGACGCCGACCGCATCGACGCGCAGCTCGCCCTCACCCTCGGCGCTCTCAAGCGCGGCATGTCTCAGCTCGCAGAAATCCTGGCTGACAACGCCGCCGTCGTCCTCAGCCGCCGCGTCGAACTCTATGCCCGCGCTCGCGCCATCGCATCCGCCACCCCGAGCGAAGCGGGTCAACGCATCCGCATCCACGGCGACTATCATCTCGGCCAGGTCCTTCGCTCCCGCAACGACTACGTCATCCTCGACTTCGAAGGTGAACCCGCCCGCAGCCTCGCCCAGCGCCGCGCCAAACAATCTCCCCTCAAAGATGTAGCAGGCATGCTGCGTTCCTTCAGCTATGCCGCCTACGCCGCTCTCACGACCTTCGCCCAGCGCCGTCCCCCGAACACCGAAGCGGACGCTAAAAATCTCGACGCCTGGGCCCGCCTCTGGCAGAACGCCGTCTCCACCGAATTCCTCCACGCCTACCAGCTCACCATCACCGAGACAAACCCCAACCTCATTCCGCAGCCGGCACAGTCCCAACTCCTGCTCAACGCCTACCTCCTCGATAAATCCCTCTACGAACTCCTCTACGAACTCGACAACCGCCCCACCTGGGTCCGAATCCCTCTCGCCGGCATCCTCGCCCTCCCGCACTAAGCTCCGTCCTTCACTTCTCATACCGTAGGGATCTGCTGTCGCCATCGCTCTTGCCGTTGTCTGTCCTTTTGTTTGTCATCCCGTAGGGATCTGCTGTTGCTGTTGCTGTTGCTGTTGCTGTTGCTGTTGCCGTTGCCGATGCTGTTGCTGTTGCCGTTGCTGTTGCGGTTGCCGATGCTGTTGCTGTTGCGGTTGCCGATGCCGTAGCCGTAACCATCGTCCCTCCTCCATCCTCACGCGAAAATACCCTAAAATAATCTCGCCACCATGCCAGCCAATCTCTCGCCTCTCCACTCCCTCCGCCAGGAACTCGCATCCTCCCCCACCGCAATCGCAAAACGCTTCGCAGCGAACGCAAACAGCAACGCCTCCCGCAACACCTACATCACCCCCTACTCAACCGAGTCGCTCGATCGCGCCGAGCAACTCCCCAACCTCTTTCCCGACCCACAAAACCGCCCGCCGCTCTACGGCATCCCCATCTCCATCAAAGACTGCTTCGACGTGGCCGGCAGCGTCACTACCTGCGGCTCCCGCTTCTACGCGGATCTCAATCCTCCCGCCGCAAAAAACTCCTGGGTCGCGCAACGTCTCCTCGATGCCGGAGCCATCCTCACCGGCAAAACTCATCTCCACCAGCTCGCCTACGGAATCACCGGCGAAAGCGCCGATTACGGTGACTGCCTCCAGCCCCGCGACGCAACCCTGCTCACCGGCGGATCCTCCAGCGGCGCCGCAGCCAGCGTTCAGGAAGGCTCTGCCCTCGCCGCGATCGGCACCGACACCGGCGGCTCCGTCCGTGTCCCCGCCACGCTCTGCGGACTCGTCGGGTACCGCTCCTCCCTCGGCGTTAGCCACGGCGAAGAACGCTGGGCCGGCGCCTGGCACCTCGCTCCAACCTTCGACACCATCGGCCTCTTCTTCCGCGATCTCCGCGACGCCTCCGCCTTCGCCAACGCCCTCTTCGACATCGCCCCTGTACCCACTCCAACGAAAATCCGCATCGGCTTCGCAGGCGACGACTTCGTACACGACTGCGACCCCGCCACCCTCAGCGCCTACGAAGCCTGGAAGAAAAATCTCGCAAACCACGGCGCAACTCTATCCTCTTTCGACACAACCTTCTGGTCCGACACCAGCGAAATCTACAGCAGCATTCAAGCCAACGAAGCCGCCATAATCCACCGCGGCAACTTCCAACACTTCGAACCCGTCATCGCGCAACGTCTCGCCTGGGGAGCCGCCTTCACGCCCGCTCAGCTCGAAGCCTTCCGCAATCGCCTCGAAAAATTCCGCTCCCAGATGTCCGCACTCTTCGAGCGCTTCGACTTCCTCATCGCACCCGCAACCCCGGTCAACAAGCTCTACGCCGGCCGCGACCACACCGAGTCCCGCAAAGCCCTCCTGCGCTACACCACACCCGCAAGCCTCTCCGGCCTCCCCGCCATCGTTCTCCCCGGCGAACACATCGGCGCTCCCATCGGCGCCGGTGTCCAGCTCCTCGCCGCTCCCATGCGCGACGCCTCCTTGCTCGCCTTCGCCTCATCGCTCGCCTAGCATCGCCGTTGCCCAACTGCATCCATCCCTTACCGTCGCCCCGGCGCGTCTGACTAAAATAGTTCTACTGCTTCGGAGAGC
>DATAVY010000057.1:0-7677 GCA_036267495.1 Edaphobacter sp. | reverse complement strand
CTCGGCGGCGCTGGAGGGGAGGACGCCGTTCTCGGAGAGCTCGTGGAGGCCGGAGACGACGAGCTGGAAGGTGACGAAGTAGAGGATGACGGAGGTGACGCGGAAGAAGCGCTGGAGGTTGATCTTGACGGAGCCGCGGATGAAGAGGATGCCGAAGACGACGGCGACGGCGATGCCGAGGAGGGTTCCGGTGAAGCTGAGGAGTTCAGTGGAGTTGAGTGTTACGGCGGAGAGGATGAGGACAGTCTCGACACCTTCGCGCAGGACAAGCAAAAACACAAAGAAGAAGAGCCCTATTTTGGAGACGCCTGCGGGGCCGGCGTACTTTGCCACTTTTTCTTCGATGGAGCCCTTCATGGTGCGGGCGGCGCGATGCATGAACCAGATCATGCTGATGACGAAGAAGGCGGCGGCGAGCATGACCCAGCCTTCGACGATGTCGGAGTTGTACTGGGTGTGGGCGATGACGATGGCTACGGCGACGCTGGCGGCGACTGCGGCTCCGAGGGCCCAGAATACGGTGCGTTTGAGTTCGGGACGGCCAATCTTGCTGAGGTAGGCGAAGACGATACCGACGATGAGGGCGGCTTCGACGCCTTCGCGAAGCGTGATGATAAATGCCTGCAGCATAAGGTGTTTCTCTTCCCGGGAGGAGATCGTTGGTGCGGGTTGAAGGAGGCCGCAGGGACGAACTCGACGAGCCGGAATCCGGCTTCGTTTCCAGTATTTAGTGTATTGCGGACTAAATTGGTCGTCAATCGGGTGGGCGATGTTCGGCGCATTGTGCGGTTACCGGGGATTTCGCAATCAACCGATGACAACGATGGGCTGGAAGAGGGTTCCGGCGATGCGGCGGGCGATGGCGAGCAGATCGGTGGGGGCGGTGAAGACCTTGATGAGAGGGGCTTGGGAGAAATCGGGGAGATTGACCTGCATTCCGTTGCGGAGGCGGCCGGCGAGCTGATCGTCGACGGTGACGGAGGGCATTTCGGGGAGGAGGGTGCGGGGATGGGGCAGCGAGGCCTCAAGCTGGGGGATGGAGGCGGTTTTGAGCTGGTCGAGGGTGATGGCGTGGTCGAGGGTAAATGCGCCGGCACGGGTTCGGCGGAGGCAGGTGAGGTGTGCGCCGCAGCCTGCGAGTAGACCGAGCTCATGAGCGACGGAGCGGACGTAGCCGCCGGCGGAGACGGAGATGATGAAGGCCGCGGTGTCGGCTTCGAGTGAGCTTAGCTCGAAGTTGTGGATGGTGATGCGGGCGGGTTTGACGGCGACTTCGATGCCGGCGCGGGCTAGTTTGTGAGCGGGGACGCCGTTGATTTTTTTGGCGGAGAAGATGGGTGGGAGCTGGTCGATTTCGCCGTGGAACTTTTTGCTCAGGGTGCGCAGCTCGTCGAGCGAGTGGGTCAGCGGCTGTTTGTTGGCTGAGGGGATGCCTTCGGAGTCGAAGGTGTCGGTGGCGAAGCCGAAACGGATGTGGCCGGTGTAGTGCTTCTCGGCCTGGCCAAAGAACTGAGCCAGCCGGGTGTATTTGCCGAGGAGCAGCGGGAGGACCCCGGTGGCCATGGGGTCGAGGGTGCCGAGGTGGCCTATGGATTTTTCGCCGGTAGCGCGACGGACGATGGCGACTACGTCGTGCGAGGTGATGCCGGCGGGTTTGTCGAGAACGAGAAGGCCGTTCATGCAGCTACCAGTTTAGTTGCTAAAACGAACTTCCCTGACGACGGACTAGAGAAAGGAACTCGTTTCGCGTCTGGAGCTGGGATTTAAAGACACCGAGCATTGCGGAGGTTACGGTGGAAGAGTGCTGTTTTTCCACGCCGCGCATCATCATGCAGAGATGCTGGGCTTCGAGGATGACGGCAACGCCCTGGGGATTGATTGCATCGGTGATGGCTTCGCCGACCTGACGCGTGAGACGCTCCTGTACCTGGAGGCGGCGGGCGAAGACGTCGACGAGGCGGGGGATTTTACTCAGGCCGATGACCTTGCCGTTGGGAACATAGGCGATGTGGGCCTTGCCGAAGAAGGGGAGGAGGTGGTGTTCGCACATGGAGAAGAACTCGATGTCCTTGACGATGACCATCTCGTCGTAATCGACCTCGAAGAGGGCCTCGTGGAGGACGTCGGTGATGTTCATGGTGTAGCCGCGGGTGAGGAACTCCATGGACTTCTCCATGCGTTCGGGAGTGCGGAGGAGACCGTCGCGCGTGGGGTCTTCGCCGATGCGCAGCAGGAGTTCGCGGTAGAGATCCTGCGTGGAAACACTGTCCAGCGCGGGAGTTTCGATGATGGCGGAGGTACTTGGCATAGGCGCCTTTCTTAGATCGAGCCTGGCGCAGGTATCGCGCCGCCGGCGTAGTCGAACGAGTTATTGCTGGTCTCCTCAACGTGGACCTGCTCGAGATGGGCAGCGGGAAAGCCCTGAAAGATGCGGTAGATCTCGACGTTCAAATTTTCGGTTGTGGAGACCTTGTCTGCAAAGCATTCCAGGGAGTTCAGATTCTGATGGTCAAACCGGGCGAGCAGGTTTGTCTGGGCAAATGCATCCAAGTCGGCGAGATTGCAGATCATTCCGGTTGCGGGATCGACCTGGCCGCTGAAGGTTACCTGCACGGTGTAGTTATGGCCGTGGCCGTGCGGGTTGTTGCACTTGCCGAAGACGGCTTGATTCTTTGCTGCGTCATAGGCATCGGTGTGCAGCCTATGGGAGGCGCTGAAGTGGTAGCGGCGGCCGAGGTGCGCTTTCATCGCTCACCATAGTAGTCCGCGAACAGGTCTGGCATTTCGTAGACGCGGACGCGGTGGAGTTTTGCGTTGGGGATCTTATTGTCGAGCCGATGCCAGATGGCGATGGCGATATTTTCGGTGGTGGGTATGGTGGTTTTGAACTCGGGGACTTCGAGGTTGAGGTGCCGGTGATCGTAGACGCTGAGTACTTCGCGCTCGAGGATGTCCTTGAGCTGCTTGAGATCGACGACGAATCCAGAGGTGGGATCGATGGATCCGCCGACCGTAACCTCAAGAGTGTAGTTGTGACCGTGGCCGTTGCGATTGGCGCATTTGCCGAAGACACGGATGTTCTCTTCCGGCGGCCACGCGTCGTTCCAGTAATAGTGGGCTGAGGAAAACTCCGCTTTGCGGGTAAGGAGGATCATCCGAGGTCTCTCTTTATAGATGTGGGAGGCGCGTTTTGGTTACAAACCCCCTGTTTATCAGGTCGTTGTATTGTAGCTGCGCCCCTTCCAGGCCACATTCTTTTTGATGCGGTGGTTGACCACGCTGCGCAGCAAGAGATAGATGAAAAGAGGGATGCCGAGGATGGAAATTGCTATATCAAACGCGGGAAAGTTGGAACGAGCGACTCGGGAATAGAAGCGCCACAGGGTTCGGACCCAGATAAGGAGGATGACGCCGCGCTGCCATGGCGCCAGCCAGAAGATACCGAGGGCGAGGATTGGCAGTCCGAAGAAGAGCGCGAGGTCGAGGATGCGCCAGAGTGCGAGAGCGATGGGTGTGGGAAAGAGAAGCGCGAGGTTCTTGGTCCAGCCTTCGACCATCTCCAGAGTTGTGCGGTACATCCGGGTGGAGAGAGCTTCGGGGGCGTAACGGAAGCGGATGGTGCGTTTGCTTCGTTTGACGTTGTTGGCGAGGGCGACGTCTTCGAGGATCTCTTTGCCGACAGCGCGATGACCTCCCACTGCAAAGTAAGCGTCTCGTTCCACGAGAAGAAACTGGCCATTAGCCGCAGCCAGGCTGCGCGCCGGGTCGTTCACTTCGCTCGATGGGTAGACCGAAGCCAGCTCGGAGAAGACGAGCGGCATGACGGCGCGCTGCCAGAAGCCGGTGACAATCTGGCGGGGAGAGTAGGAGAGCAACGCGGCTTTGTGACGCTCCATCTCGCGGAGGGCGTGGGAGAGGTCGCTGGGTTCATGGATGGTGTCGGCGTCGGTGAAGAGCAGACGTCGACCCCGGGCTGCTTGTGCTCCGGTCCAGCATGCATTGTTTTTGCCGGTGAAACCTCCGCGAGCGCTCAGGTCGAGCGTTGGGGCGTCGAGCAGGATCACTCCATCGCGACCGGCCTGGGCTTCGGCGGCGATCTCACGGGTCCGGTCGGTTGACGCGTCGTTGATCAGGATCAGCTCCCACTGGCGGCCGAGAGCGAAACCTGATTCGGACTGAGCTAGAAGTGATGCGAGGCAGGCAGGTAACGAACGCTCCTCGTTGCGAGCGGGGATGATTACCGACAGTTCCAGGTTTGGCTGGTCAGGCGGATTCGGGTCCAGGTCGCGGTCGGTATCGGTCACGACTTCGTATTATAGGAAGTGGAGCGTATTGTGCGTCGAGTCTGGACAGGTCTGGTGTTGGGAATGCTGCTGGCGACGGGGTGCGACCGGGGAAGTCATCCGGGAAACATCGACAAGCCTGCGCCGCAGTTCGTGTTGACCGATGGAGCGCGATCGGCAGACCTGAGCAAGCTGCGCGGACGCGTCGTGCTGCTGAATTTCTGGGCGAGCTATTGCGCTCCGTGCATTGAAGAGCTGCCGAGCCTGCTGGCACTGCAGAGGCAGATGCCGGGCATTGCGGTTGTGGCGGTGAGCATCGATCAGGACCCTGACGTTTACCAGCACTTTCTGGTTCAACATCATGTCGACGTGCTTACCGTTCGGGACGAAGCGCAGCGGGTCAACCTTATGTATGGCACTGTGCAGATCCCTGAGACCTACATCATCGATAGACAGGGCGTAATGCGGAGGAAGTTTATTGGAGCGCAGAACTGGACGAGTCCGGAGATTGTGAACTATCTCTCGAAGCTTTGACCGGCTATGGGCTTTATCGAAGATTGCGAAGATTGTTGGATTCGCGCTGGTATCATCGTAAGCATGACACAGCTTGACGTTCTTTATCGCTATGGCGTTCCTCCAACGGAGTCAGCCACACTGGCCATGGCGAAGGTGCGAGAGGTCTATGGCGTTCGCCGCATGGAGCTGGACGAGGCGAACAAGACGGTGCGGGTTGAGTATGATGCCAGCCGGCTGACGGAGCCGGTGATCCACCAGCTTCTGCGACGGGCCGGGCTCGATATCGTCGAGAGGATGCCGATGTTTGTTACGCCGCCACCTGCCGAGCCGATTGCGGCAACGTAGTTGGCTAAGAATAGATTCTCCATTAATTTTAGTTTTGCCGTGTTGCGATGTGCGCCCGTAGCTCAGCTGGATAGAGCATTTGGCTTCGAACCAAAGGGTCGGGAGTTCGAATCTCTCCGGGCGCACCAGTTCTTTTCCTCGCAATCATCGGTTTTGGGAAACGAAGTTTAACTTCGTTGTTCACGGTTGAGAGAACATTTTTCGCGCAGGGGTTCGCCATTCGGTCGATGCGGCTGAACCTCAGTGCGGACGGGCCTCGATCAGCGCCTCGGAGCCTGGGGTCTTATCGCGAACATGGACGGAATACCCTGCCGCTTCGAGTAGTTTGCAGCACTCGCCGGTGTTGAGTTTGCCTCCGACCCTGTGGGGTTCGATGATGAGCCTGGCGCCTAATTTTCTTAGAGTGTTTGCCGACCTCTTCAGAAGCTCCGTCTCGCCTCCTTCGATGTCGATCTTGACGAAGTCGACCTTGGTAATGCCGTTTTCATTGAGGAAGCTTTCGAGTGTTGTGCTGGGGATGAGAGTCTCTTCGCCTCTGCCGCCTCCGGTGATGGCGACGGCGCTGGATCCCATCGCACCCTCGTTCGAAAAAAGAATGCCGTCGTTGTGCGACCAGATGGCTTTGCGCTGGAGGGTGATGTTGGTTATTCCCATGGCCTTTCGCGCCATCTCCACATTGCTGTTTGCGCATTTGTAGTTCGACTCGTCGGGTTCAAAACTATAGACATGGCCTGTCGGGCCGGCGAGTTGAGCAAAGATGATGGAGGTGACTGCCGAGTACGCGCCGATGTCGAGCACGATGTTGCCTTCCTGAAGGCCGGCGAAGTCGAGGTACTCTTGCGTCGTTGCATAGGGTTCCGTCAAAGACGGGAATAAAAACGGCACCTCATCGAATCCCACGAGGCGGTGATGTCTTGGCCCGCTGAAATCGGTTATCTGTTTTAAACCTTCTTTTACCGGGACGACGGAATTCATGTAGTGATCAAAATTGTCGATCATATCGCGCAAATAGACCGTATGGGAGGAGCCTAGGCGCAGAATCTTGTTATCTTTTTCCAGATCAAAATACGAATCTCCAGCCACAAAGGTAAGACCTGCGGCGCGCGCGCGCCGGCCGAAGATCAATCCTTTATGCTTATTACCAAAGGAGCTGGAGAGTATTCGCCTGAGAACCCTTTTTACCATCTGCGAAGTATACCCGCAGCCATTTCATAACAAACTGTGCGGGGCGCTCTTCTTTAGCTTCACTCTCTACAGTTCTCGCATCCGGTCCATCATGGCGTTGGCCGGGTGAGGTAAGTTCTGCGAGTTGCGACCTCGTTGGAACTGGTTTCTGCTGTCTTCGGATGGTTTGCTCTAACCAGTCAATTCCGTTATCTTTAAGAGGTTGCATCCCTTCGCAATGTGCGCCCGTAGCTCAGCTGGATAGAGCAACTGGCTACGAACCAGTAGGTCGGAGGTTCGACTCCTTCCGGGCGCACCATTTCATCCTGTCTCTCATTTTTATTCTGTTATGTGCGGTTCCTGCGTTTCTCTTCGCGAGAGCCCTCGCTTGTCGGATGTGCGGGCGAATCTTCGTAAATCCCGTTATTTTCTTAGCAGAGGGGAGATGAGGGGGAGGATGTTGTTGGCGACGATCTTGTTTCCTTCGGCGGTGGCGTGAATCTGGTCGCGTTGCATCATTCCGTCGATGCCGAAGACGCCTTTGAGGAGAAACGGGAGCATGGGGATTTTGTATTTTTGGGCGAGCAGGGTGTAGGTGTCGTCGAACTGCTTGATGTAGTCGGGACCGTAATCGGGTGGGAGGGTGATGCCGGCGAGAACGACTTTGGCGCCGGTGGCCTTGAGGGTGGCGAGAATCTTGTCGAGATTGGCGCGGGAGTCTGCGATGGGAAGGCCGCGGAGGCCATCGTTGCCGCCGAACTCGACGACGACTATTGCGGGTTTCATGGCGACGATGGTGTCCACGCGCTCGACGCCGTCTTTGGTGGTGTTGCCGCTGATGCCTTCGTTGACGACGCGGTAGCGATAGCCTTTGGCGTCGAGGGCGGCCTGAAGGTAGTCGGGATAGCTTTTGCCTGCATCGGCTCCGTAGCCGGCGGTGAGACTGTCGCCGAAGCAGACGATGAGGGGACGCTTGTCGCTGGTTGTTGGCGGCGCTGGTTGCGGGACCTGCGCGGGCGCTTCGGCAAGCGGCGTCGGGTTGGTGGAAGGCTCCTGCTCGGCGGGTTTCGCGGTGCCGGCGGAACGGCAGGCGGAAAGGGCGGTCAGGAAAGCCGCTAGAATGGCGAGGGATGCCGTTCTCCGCATGTATCCACAGTAACAAAATCTGTCGGGGCGAGATTTCCCTGGAAACAACGGCAGAGCAAGAACTAAAGCGCAGCCGAGAGCGTATTCAACCGCAGACGAGGAAGGGGAACAGTTGAGTCAGCCGATTCCGATGATTTTTGTTGAAGGTCTTCGCAAGTCCATCCGTAATGGGAGCCGTACGGTAGATATTTTGAAGGGACTGGATTTCACCGTACCGCAGGGT
>DATAVY010000056.1:0-6306 GCA_036267495.1 Edaphobacter sp. | reverse complement strand
TCCAGATTCACCTGATGGCAGATGCCCATGCCCGGCGGCACGGCGGAGAAATTATTGAAGGCCGTCTGTCCCCATTTCAGAAAGGCATACCGCTCGCGGTTCCGCTGAAACTCAAGCGCCGCATTCAGGTCATACGCACGCGTCGTCCCAAATTCATCCACCTGCACCGAGTGGTCGATTACCAGCTCCGCCGGCTGCAGCGGATTGATCTTCTCGGGATCGCCGCCGAGAGCTTTCATCGCATCCCGCATTGCGGCGAGATCGACGATTGCGGGCACGCCGGTAAAGTCCTGCATTAGGACTCGCGCCGGCATATAGGCAATCTCCCGCGACGGCTCGGCACTCGGATCCCAGCGCGCCAGAAACTGGATGTCGTCGGCAGTCACAGTGCGGCCGTCTTCATGCCGCAGAAGATTCTCCAGCAGTATCCGCAGCGAAAAGGGAAGCCGTGCGAGATCGATGCCTTTCTCTTCAAGAGCTCTCAGACGGAAGAATTTGAAGGTCTTCGAACCCGAGGTAAGCGTGGACTGGCTCTTGAACGAATCGCGATGCGATTGGGTCGGCATGGTGTCTTCTCCGAGGTGCGCTTGGTATTGGCGCAAGGTGTAAGGCCGTAGGTCACAACTCCGAACCGCAGATAGCGTGGTTGAAGTCTAAATTTTTCATGGAGCGATAGTGTTAGCAGCGCCCACGGTCAGGACGACCGTGGCGGAAGCGCTTCGCGTTGGGAAGACAGCCTGCCATCGACCTCATTTTACTGCTATCAGTGAGCCGTTGAAAGTCTGGCCAACTATAAGAGTAAGACGCTGCACCGAGCACGAAAGTCGCCGCGACGGAAGCACGGTTTTCGCCTCCTCCGTCCGGGAAGATAGAATTCGAGAGATCGCGAAACGAAGGGAAACAAGACACTTATCGCATTTGCCGGACGCGGGGATTATCCTGACCGGCGAAACGCATCTCATCCAGTGAGTTTGGGTTAAACGTATCAGGAAGTACGAGGAGACGGCAGCATGCATAGATTTGTTCCGAGGTTTCTCTTAGGTATTTCGCTGGCCGCATTGACGCTCGTTGGGGCAGCCGGCTGTCACAGGGAAGAGCCTGCCAGTGTAGTCGCGGCGGACAATTCAGGTGCAGATCCCGCAGATGTGAATATGGCTCCAGTCGATGAGAGCCAGCCGGCCACTGCTCCAGCACAAACTCAACCCCAGCATAGCGCGGAGGTGTACGGTCCGCAGACTCCGCCGCAGCAGACCGCTCCGCCGCCGCCCCCCGATCAGGATCAGGCCTACCAGGATGCTCAGGCGTATGACCAGCTCGACGAAGAGGGCCAAAGCCAACCAGTGGAGTATGCCGACGAGCCGCCTCCTCCTCTGCCGGTCTACGATCAGCCTGTTGCGCCTGCCCCGAACTACATCTGGACTCCTGGATATTGGTATTGGGGTCCGGCAGGATACTACTGGATTCCTGGCGCCTGGTGCGCTCCGCCCTATTACGGCGCGCTTTGGACGCCTGGTTACTGGGGCTGGTATCACAACCGCTGGGGCTTCCATCGCGGCTTCTGGGGCCTGCATATCGGCTTCTATGGTGGTATTAACTATGGCTTCGGCTACACCGGCTTCGGCTATCACGGCGGGTATTGGAACGGCAACAATTTCTACTACAACCGCTCGGTTAATCGGATCAACGGCAATATCAGCCACGTCTACAACCGGGCCGTTATTGTCAACAACAATACGCGGGTTGCGTATAACGGGGGGCGAGGCGGCATCGGAGTCCGCCCACAGGCCGCCGAAATCGCCGCGATGCGTGGACCGCGCGTTCCGCCGATGACGACGCAGATTCAGAATCAGCGCGAGGCCGCACAAAACCGGCAGCAGTTCTATAACGTGAACAAGGGTCGACCTGCGATCGGTGCGGCTTCTCGCCCGATCGCCGCACAACCTGGTATTGCGCGGCCCAACCCGGGCAGTCGCCCTGGCGAGATCAATCGCCCAGGCCAGCCCGGCAGCAGACCAGGCGAAATCAATCGGCCAGGCGAGCCGGCAGTTCGTCCGGTACAGCCGGGTGGCAGACCGGGCGAGGTCAATCGGCCCACTCAGCCAGAAACTCGGCCAGGGCAGCCGAACAACCGGCCTCAGATACAACCGATTCGCCCTACTCAACCGGAAACGAGGCCTGTGCAGCCTGAGCGACCTGGTCAATCGCAGACCCGGCCGGTACATCCTGACAACAGACCAGGACAGCCGCAAACGCGACCTTTGCAACCTGAGACACGTCCGGTTCGACCGGAGCAGCCTCAGTCCCGGCCGGTGCAACCGCAGATACGCCCTGAACAACCGCGGCCACAGCCCGAAGCACGTCCCATGCAGCCACAACCACGGACAGAACAACCGCAAAGCCGGCCCGCACCTCAGTACCGGCCTGCACCTCAATCTGTGCCTCGCCCTCAGCCGGAGTCACGGCCGTCTCCTGCACCTCAGTCTCGGCCTATGCCTCAACCCCAATCGAGACCGGCTCCTCAACAACAGTCCAGGCCGGCTCCTCAACAACAATCCAGGCCGCAGCCTCAACAACAATCCAGGCCGCAGCCTCGTGAAGGGCGGCCGCAACAATAACATCGAACGGATGTGCAAACAAAGACCCGCTTTTACGCGGGTCTTTTGTTTGGACTTATGCATGCGAACGCCTAAGAGATTGCCGAAACGGGCTCTTCAAACCACGTGTGACCGCAGTCTTCGCACCGCCATTGATTCGCCGGATCGACGGACTCTAGGACTGTATCTTCCGCGCCGCACGCAGGGCATCGGGGCACATCGAACTCGTCCTCCGAGTGTTCGAGAACCTCCTCGGTGAGTTTATCGGTCGATAGCTGGGAAAAAACCGCCTCGGCGCGTTCCGCATCCTTCGGTGTGACGACAACGCGCGGCCCCGGGCCGGCCGGTTTCGCGTTCTTCGGCGAGACGACGATCGCGTTGATCCCTTCTCGCGTCAATGCGTAGTACGCGGCCGAGGCGGCCTCTTCCGTCTGAAAGTCGAAGATGCATTCGTCCGGTGCGGATTCAGCGTAGGTTCGCATGTCCGCGAGATCTTCGTCCGTCGGAATTCTAGTTTCAACCGGCTTTGCTGGAGCAATCTTCAGTCCGCGGCGCGTAAGCTCGCCCTTCAGAGCCTCCTGGGCCATCTCGGTAAGGTCGGCCATGCCGCGTCCAAGCTCAACTAACTCGCCGTCGCTGTAGGTGCCATAGAGCGTCACCAGCTCCTGGTATTGCGCTGCGTCGCCAATCATCGTCTTCTCCCCGTTGAAAAAGTACGTCCAGTATGCCGCATGTTACTTTTCCGTCGCGCCCGCCGCGGCGGAATCGAGCTCGCCGGCGAAGTAGCTCTCGCGAAATTGGACGCGCGCATCGGGATAATCCGGCACTTTCACGCGAATTCTATGCATCCCTGGTGAAGGCTCTCCGTTGGCTTCCGTGCGCGGCTGAAAGCTGAGCAGGTAGTAGTTATGCACGTGGTTGGTGAGCCGTTGCAGCCCCTGGTCGAAGCCTTTTTGCGTGGTGAAGTTGATGTACTCGCCGCCGGAGAGCGCGGCCAACTCGTGCGCGGCGTTCTTCTTCAACGCATTCACCGCCATGATGAGCAGGCCAATCGGTCCGCTGCCGCCGCCGTACTTCAGATCGTCTAGAATCTCCGTCTTTCCTGGGCTGAACGCGACAGAGTCGACGACGGTGTTGCTTCGCCCGAGCGCGGCAATCACCTGCGCGGCTTTCCTGGTGCTGCCGTGATCGCGGGTTTCGCTGACTAAAAGGATGGCGTGGCGATAGTGATTCTTGCGCGCTTCTAGAAGCCTGGCTGCGTAATCGACTGCATCGATGGTAGATGCGTCGGGATCGTCGCAGGGTTCGATCTGGGCGATGGCGTGGGCCATGGCGTCGACACTGGTCGAGAACTTGCCGAGCAGCAGCGGGGCGGAGCCGTAGGTGACGACGGCGATCTCGCGCGGGGCGTCGCCGGCGATGGCGTCGACCATGGTGGCAAGGCCGTTGAGCTTGGGGAACTCGTAGCCGGCGGAGCGGCCGCACTGGACGACGACTACGAGCGAAAGGCCATTGGCGTCGGTGTCTTCGTCGAGGTGGACAGTCTGGGGAACTCCATTGTCTTCAACGACGAACTGGTCCTGCTTGAGGCCGTAGAGAACGTCGCCGTGTTTGCTCAGGACCGTGGTGGGGACCAGGACGATGTTGGACTGGGCTTTGAGGGTGTAGCTCTGGTCGTTGGTGGCAGGAGGGTTAGCGGGCGGGTTCTGGGCTGCCGCGACGGCGGTCGAGAGCAGGAGGACGGCGAGGAGAGTCCGCATGGGTCAAGTCTAACGGACGAAATTTGGTGAAAGTTGGAGGAGATTTTTTTCTGCGTGGTGGAATGGTGTTTTTGCAGGGGTTTTTTGAGTTTTTGGGTGTTTTGTGATGGTTAATTCGTGGTGAAATCGTGGTGGATTGATGGTGAAACGTGGTGTGTTGCTGGACACTTTCCGGCGTCGAAAATTTTTCTCTTTTTTAATATTTATTTTGGGGTGGCCGGGCTTTTGCTTCAAATGACGCACGGTTTGCCTCCGCACCACAACGGATCAGCCTCTGTAGCCGGCAATCTTCGCGATTGAGATCTATCGAATCAGATGGGGTGCTGCAATATTGACGAATTCGCGAGAAGTGACGATCTTCGTGCATTTCCAATAAGCGGGGAAATGCTTCTGATTTCCTGTGATCAGGTAATCTGCACGGGCGGAATCCGCGCATTCGATAAAGATATTGTCGTCCGGATCGCTCGTGACGCTCTGCCCCAGCCGCGATGGAGAGACGGCATGACTGTGATTCTTGATGAGTTGGATGAGCTGGTGACGAAGCCCTTTGTGAATCCTGAGCTCGGGTCGTGCCAGCACGTCGGCATACTCATCGAGGATAGGATTTGAGACATACAAACGCGCGGGCCTGGTGATTGCCAGGAGAAGGACGGTACGCTGAAGGCTCTCTGACTTAAGAGCGGCGGAGATCAGTACGTTGGTATCGATGACCAGGCGAAGGGAGAGCATCAGCTCTTTTTTCGTTGCGTTCTGGATGCTTTGATCACCTGGTCGATATGACGCGAAGTGATTTGGCTCGTCCGGTTCTGTCTGGCTTCCTGCCCGATGATCTTGAGGATTTCAGGCTCTGGAGCCGCCAGCTTCACGTAGTCACGCAGATTCATCAGAACCGCCGTCGGGGTGCCTCGCTTTTCGATAACCAAGGACCTCCGTTCCATATCGACGCGTCGAAGCAGTTTCCCGAAGTTCGACCGAGCCTTCAAAGCCGAAACGACGATCGAATTATTCCGTTTTGCGGATACGGCAGCCATAAACTCTCCATTTCCCCTGTCTGAACTGTACAGTTCACGTTTACAGAGCGTCAAGAAACCGGGTCTCTTTCTGCGCCTCAAGTGGCATGCCTGGATCTGCTGCTGAGTCAATCCTCAATTTTTCAAAGGCATGGTCCGCGTAATGCCTGCCGCCTCGCCAACCTGCGGGATGGAGTAAAAAAGAGATAGACCATGAAGCCCACTTCTGCTCCCTCCCAGACCGCAACCGACACCTTGACCACCACGACCACCTTGACCACCACGACCGATGCAATGGCGGCGCGTACGCTCTCCTATCCGCCCGCCCGAATGGTGGAACAGGTTGACGACTACTTTGGAACGAAGGTGAGTGATCCTTATCGCTGGATGGAGGATGTCGATTCGGCGGAGTTGAAGACGTGGATCGATGCGGAGAATGAGTTGACGCAGGCTTACCTCGCTAAGGTACCGGTGCGGGAGACGATGCAGCGGCGGTTGATGGAGCTGATCAACTTCGAGCGGTATACGGCGCCGGAGCGGCGCGGGATGCGATATTTTTACTCGCATAACAGCGGCTTGCAGAACCAGAATGTTCTTTACTGGCAGGAGGGGCTGGATGGCGAGGCGAAGGTGCTGCTCGATCCGAATACCTTCTCGGCGGATGGGACGGTGGCGATCAGCGGGATCAGCATTACAGAGGATGGATCGCTGGCGGCGTACTCGATTGCCGATGCGGGCAGCGACTGGATGAAGTGGCATGTGCGCGATGTGACTACGGGAGAAGACCTGCCCGATGTGGTGGCGTGGTCGAAGTTCAGCGGAGCTTCCTGGAGGAAGGATGGCAGCGGATTCTTTTATGCGCGCTATGACGAACCGGCGGCAGATGCGAGCGAGGCCGAGGCGCTGAAGACGGCGAACTACTTCCATAAAGTTTACTTTCAC
>DATAVY010000055.1:0-3918 GCA_036267495.1 Edaphobacter sp. | reverse complement strand
CTTGATATCTTCCATATTCTTTCCGGCGACGTTCAACTCCTTCTCGAAATGGCCGTAAAATCCGTTCAGCAGATCGGTCCACTTCTCATGGCCCTCCTCCACCGCGTCCAACTCACCCTCAAGCGTCGCCGTATAAGCCGTGTCGAAGATGTACGGAAAGTTCTTCACCAGCAGCTTCGTGACGACGATCCCAATCTCCGTCGGCACAAACTTCGCCTGGATCTTCTTCACATAGTCGCGATCCTGGATCGTATTGATGATGGACGCATACGTCGAAGGCCGGCCAATTCCCTTCTCTTCGAGCGTCTTCACCAGGCTCGCTTCGTTGTATCGCGGCGGCGGCTGGGTAAACTTCTGCTGCGGATCCAGCTTCTCCAGCCGCAGCGCCTCGCCATCGCTCAGCTCCGGCAGTCTGCGCTCGGCCTCTTCGTCACCATCGGCCTGAGCATCCTGACCCTGCTGATCTGTCTTCGTTGCGGCCTCTTCCTTTGCAGCCTTGTCCTTTGCAGCCTGCCGCGCACGCTTGTCTTCTTCCTCAAACTTCAAATGCCCATCGAACTTCAGCACGCTGCCGGTCACGCGGAAGTCATAGGCCTGCTTCGCCTGCGCCACAATATCCACCGTCGTCTGATCGAACACCGCCGGCGTCATCTGGCTCGACACAAACCGCTGCCAGATCAGCTTGTACAACCGGAACTGTTCGTCGCTTAGATACTTTCGAATCGACTGAGGAGTATAAGCCACACTCGTCGGCCGGATCGCTTCATGCGCATCCTGCGCCTCCACCTGCTTCTTGCCTGCATATTGATTCGGCGAAGCCGGCAGATACGCCGCGCCCAGCTTGCCGATAAACTCCCGCGCCTCCGCGATCGCATCCGGGCTCACACGCGTCGAGTCGGTACGCATATACGTAATCAACCCAACCGTGCCCTCCGCCCCAATCTCCACGCCTTCATATAAACGCTGCGCCACGCCCATCGTGCGCCGCACATTGAATCCCAGCCGCCCCGAAGCATCCTGCTGCAGCTTGCTCGTCGTATACGGAGCCTTCGGATTATTCCGCCGCTCCTTCTTCTCAACCGAGCGCACACTCCACTTTGCATGCTCCAGCTCGCCGATTGCCTCATCCACCGCCTCTTTATCCGGCAGCGCGCTCGACAGAAAGAGCTCCTTCCCCTCTTCGTCCTTGCCGTTCGCCACCCGCGAAGGAGTTCCATTCACCCCGACAAAACGCGCCGTAAAACTCTGCTTCCCCGCCGTCGGCTCCAGCTCCGCATCGATCGTCCAGTACTCCACCGGATTGAACGCATTGATCTCCGCCTCGCGCTCCACAATCAACCGCAGCGCAACCGTTTGCACGCGCCCGGCCGACAACCCGCGCCGCACCTTGTCCCACAGCAGCGGCGAGACCTGATAACCCACCAAACGATCTAAGACTCTCCGTGTCTGCTGAGCATCCACGAGATTCTCATCGATATCCCGAGCATGCAGAAACGCCGCCTGCACCGCCTTCTTCGTAATCTCATTAAAGGTCACTCGCCGAACCTTCGATTTGTCCTTCACCATCGGCAGCAACTGGATCGACAGATGCGCCGCAATCGCCTCCCCCTCGCGGTCCGGGTCCGGCGCCAGGTAAACCATATCCGCCTTCGCCGCCAGCTTCTTCAGCCGCTCCACCACCTTCTCCTTCCCCGGAGACACAATCAGCGTCGGCTCAAACGTCCGGTTCTTCAGCTCCACGCCGATGTCGTTCTTCGGCAGATCCATGATGTGGCCAATCGAGGCCTCCACCACGTAGTCGCTGCCGAGATATTTCCCGATCGTCTTCGCCTTTGCCGGCGACTCCACGATCACAAGTGACTTAGCCATTCTTTCCCTTCATCGCTAAAACGCCATTGCCCAGCCAAAACGCCCGGGTCTTCCTTGTTCCCTTGCGAACCTAACACGCTTTCCGCAAACGCGTCATCTCGTTACGATTCCTCAACTGACGAAAATTCCCCCGGAAGGTCACAACCATACAGCATTTTTCAGCGGAAAACTCACACACGCCTCCAACTGCCAAATCAAACGACAGCCTGCACTTACCTTTGTTCTGATAATTTTTCCAGGCTCGCGGCGATGGCATCGCGCCGATACGCCTCAAAAAGCCCGCACATAATTTTTCCCAGGAAGCTGCCGCACTCGCCCGGCGAGTTCCAGTTCGAACAACGCCGTAAAAATCTCCGCCGACCCCAACTCCGGCTCCAACTGCTCAATCAACTCATCCAGCTGCATCGATTCATCGTGCCGCAGCCGGTCGAAAACGATCCGTTCATGCTTCGGCAGCACCGTATCGTTAAATAGAGATGCAGTCCCTGCCGTCTTCGATTCACCCACCCCCGCCGCCATCAGCTCGTCTTCCATCGCCAGCCGGATCTGCGACGGCAGATCCTCCCAGATGTCCTCCCACGTCGCCGTCAGCTTAGCACCCTGCTTTATCAATGTGTTAGGCCCCCATGCGTTCTTGTTCGTCACATTGCCGGGAACCGCATAAACATCCCGGTTCTGCTCCATCGCACACCGCGCCGTAATTCGTGTCCCACTGTACTCCGCCGCCTCGATCACCAGTACCCCGACACTCATCCCGCTCAGAATCCGGTTCCGGATCGGAAAATTCTGGGGCGCAGGAAACGTCCCCAGAGGGAATTCGCTCACAATCGTCCCGCCCGTCGCCACTATCTGCTCTGCCAGCTTCTTATTCTCCTTCGGATAGATCACATCGATCCCCGTCCCCCATACCGCCACCGTCTTCCCGCCGGCTTCCATCGCCCCTTTGTGCGCCGCCGTATCCACCCCGCGAGCCATTCCGCTCAAAATCACCAGCCGCCGGTTCGCCAGGTCGCGCGACAAAAGCTCCGCCATTCCCGCCCCGTACGGCGAAGGCTGCCGAGTCCCCACCACCGCAATCCCCGGCCGTGCCAGTTGCTTCACGTCTCCCCGAATCCAAAGCACCGTCGGCGGATCGTAGATCTCCCGCAGCCGCTCCGGATACTCCGCATCCTCAGGCGTCAACACCATCCCACCCGCTTCGGCGACGCGCTTCATCTCATCTTCAGCCGCCGCCCGCGCCTTGCCTTCAAAACAAAACTGGGCCGCCGCAGCCGGCATCCCCAATCCTTCGAGCTCCGTCAACGAAGCCTCAAATAACCTCTCCGCCGCCCCCAGCCTTCCCATCGCCTTCCATATTCGCGTAGGCCCCATGCCCGGCGTCAATGTCAGCGCCATCCAGGCCATCTTCGCCAACTCAATCCTGCCCAGCGCAAGCTGCTCTGCGTCGCTGTTTGTCTTCATGGCCCTCTTACTCCGGATCCTCTTCAAAATCAGTCCACCCGCAGGAGACTATCACGCAACACGGATCCCGCTAAACATCTGTTCTCCAACAGTTACTAATCCTCCGTCCTCTAAGATAAAAAGAGAACGGATCGAAGTCCGAAACGTCTCATCCAACGACAGAGGAAGATTTGTGGCGAATTTTAGTTTGATGCGGTTGTCCCAGTGGTTTCCCTGCGCCTTCCTGCTAACGGCCAGCCTCGCCTCCGCGCAGGTCGCCCCGCTTGCCCCCAGGTGGCTCGCTGGAACCCCGCCTCCACCCGTCGAAACCTTCGCCGACGGCCTCACCCGCCACAATATCCCGCTCACCGAACCCGGTCTCCTCGCCGCCCTGAAAAACCCCGACCCCGAGGTCCGAAGCCTTGCTGCCGCCCAGCTCGCAGCCTCCGACGACCACGCCGCCCTCAAATACATGATCACCGCCTTCCAGGACGAGCGCGATCCGCAGGTCCAGGTCAACATCGCAGGAGCAGCCACATGGCTCGGCTCCAACCTCGCCATCGAGCAACTCAAAACCATCTGCAGAGACGTCAACCAACCCTCCACCGC
>DATAVY010000054.1:0-3070 GCA_036267495.1 Edaphobacter sp. | reverse complement strand
TATTTATGAGGAATTCTGCGAACTGAAAGCAATTTCGACCCGCGCCAGATATTACGGGCGATATCCGACGAAGCCAGACTTTCATGTTCAAGTACTGCCGTCGTTACATGTAGTCAAGGACGCGATGCTCAAATCCGATCGTGGGAGATCCTGACGCACCCGGCGGCGGTTCAGCGATTCTCCCTGCCCGTGTCACACAGTTTCGAGTAATCAACCCCCAGCAGGTTCTTCCGATCCGGCAGCAGGCGGATGTCCACGCTACCGCGGCCCCATCGCTTGTTGTCACGCTCAAACTCCCCAATCTGCTCTTCGGTAGCGCCCAGGTAGCGCATCAACTTCAGGAGCACTTCCCAGCTCTCAACGGACTGCCAGCGGCTCAGAACGGTTTTGGCATCGATATGGAGCGCCTGCACGGCGTAACCGCCATCGTTCCGGTCGGTCTGGAAGTTGATGATGACCTCGTGCATTTCAGGCCAGACTATATCGCGCGTGGATTAGAGAACCCTAGACCAACCGTCCGCGAGACTCTTTCGGATCTCCTCATCAGCGGCGGCGCGCGCGGCATCCAGTGTGGAATGGCGCTGTGCGCTTTCCCTATCATTCTGATTGACAGTCAGGAGCGCACCTTCGAATACGCGCAGTTCGAAGTGATCGGCCTGTTCCACGACCGCGATCTGTCGGTAGCGGCCCGGCTCCGGGCTCTCCAGGTGAAGCGTGCACTTAAAGTGAACCTGCTTTTGCATCACTACACGCTATCAGCCAAGGGCGAGCTGTGCTTTGAGAGCATGCGCCGACTAATACCAGAGATTTACCGCTTTAAGCATCTCGGCAACTTCAGCGATGGGCCGGCTGGTCATGCGGCTGGTCCCATCTTTCATGTGGAAGATTGTCACCTTCTGCCCATCTCTTTCCTCCATGGCAAAGCGAATGACCTGGTCGGCATTCTCGAATGAGAGGCCGTCGTTAAAGCTGATGAATTGGGTCACATTTCCTCCGCGCGGAGTCTATCACTGTGCCCATTTTTGTGCCGCGCGGGTCAGCGGTAACTAGGAATATTTGCCTTCCACGTATCGCTGCCTGGCTCCCGGCACACCTCCCTTTTTTTCTCCAGGCGGTTGAGCGATTTCTTGACCGATCTCTCTGACCGACCCGTGGCTCTGGCAATATCGAAAACTCCCTTTGCTGAGGCCCATTGCGCTCTCCCCGCTGGAAAACTACCGCCTATAGTGACGAGTGAGAAGAGATAGGCCTTCACCGGCTGGTCGCGGAAGCGATCCATGTACCACTCGTATCTTTCAATGGCGATCTTTGGCAGCCCAAAAAGAACGCCTACGATCGTTCCGCCTGCCCACACCCAACCCCATGCGGTGCGCGCGAAGGGCCACCAATAGCTTAGATTCCGCATTTCATCTGCTCGCCTTCGTAGGACGCACCCGGGCCCGCAAGCCGTTCCTGCTTCCTCGTCCCTGCTTCTCGAGAAAATCACCCCAGTGCTGCATCATCTTCGCTCGCGGCCTGAGGTATAGGGCGTGATTGTAGGCGGCGCTGACCGCGTTCCGTGGCACGTGCGCTAGCTGCAATTCGATGTGCTCGTGATCGTAGCCTTGCTCATGAAGAATCGTCGACGCGAGGCCGCGGAAGCCATGGCCGGTCATGCGACGCTTGTAACCGATCCGCTCGAGCCCCTTCAATATCGTGTTGTTGCTCATCGGGCGATCTGAATCTCGCTCACCTGGGAATACGAGACGCCCGGTGCCGGTGACCTGATGAAGCGTGACGAGGACGTCGATCGCCTGCGTCGACAAGGGCACGATATGCGGGTTTCGCATCTTCATCCGCTCCGCGGGAATGTTCCAACGCGCCGCGCGTAGATCGAATTCCTTCCACTCGGCCCCGATCAGTTCGGTCGTTCTGACGAACGTGTGCGCCATCAGCTTCATCGCCAGGCGGGTGATATGCGTGCCTGGGTAAACCTCGATCTTTTTCAAGAGATCCGGCAAATGCTCTGCATCGATTCGCGCCAGATTGGTCTTCGGCGAGGCCTTCAAAATGTCTCCCGGCTTGAATTCCTTGGCCGGATTTGTTTTCACGTAACCGTTGGCGATGGCGTAACGAAAGATCTGCCCGGTCGCTTCCAGTGCACGCTTGGCGAGATCGCTGGCGCCGCGCTGCTCTACCGCCTGGGCCATTCTCTTGATCTCCGGTGCTTGAATCTCGGAGATCGGCCGCGTCCCAAGGAATGGCAGGATGTTCGCATGCAGGCGTCTGCGCGTGGCATCTACGTGCTGCAGGCTCTTCCCTTCTTTCCAGTGCTCTAACCAGAGCTCGGCGATGGTCTCAAAGGAATTGGCGCTAGAGGCCAGCAGCGCCGCTTTCTGGACCTTCCGCTCCGCCATCGGATCGAAACCCGTGGCCAAGAGCCTGCGCGCCTCTGCGAGGCGTTCTCGCACGATGCTGAGGGAGATTTCAGGGTAGGCTCCGAAGCTCATCAGCTTCTCTTTGCCGGCGTACGTATATGCCCAGCGCCAGAGCTTGCCTCCGGACGGAGTCACCCACAGATACATGGAGTGGCCGTCGCTGATTCTGTAAGCCTTCGCCGTTGGTTTAGCGGTCTTGACCTTGGCATCTGTCAGCGGCATTTGTCTCCGCAGGAGTGAGATACCCCCCGCCCTCAAACAAAGTACCCCGGAAAATACCCCCGCGCAAGGCTGGCCTCAAAAATACCGTTCTGGACCTCACCGCACCAATATTTGCACGGAACCCTTGATTTTACTGGGTCATACGTGCGACTCTTCGACTGCATTGGACCGGCTTGGACTAATCGGAGAGGGTTGATGGTGGGCAGAGAGGGACTCGAACCCCCGACATCCTGCTTGTAAGGCAGGCGCTCTAACCAACTGAGCTATCCGCCCATCGACGCTGTTGCGTAGAGGCTCTCCTGAGTGTAAGGAAGCCTTGCAATGGGGTCAATCTCGTTCACCGCGAAGAATCCGCCAGTCATCGCCACTTGCTAGACTCATGGCGTGGATACTCCCCAGTCGGCAGAACGCCGCCTCATCATCAACGCCGA
>DATAVY010000053.1:0-11108 GCA_036267495.1 Edaphobacter sp. | reverse complement strand
TAACGGAAGAGCAATCTTCCAGAAGGAGAGAGAGGAACTATGGCTATCAAGAGAATCGGAAACGAGACTCGCGACGCCCGAGAACGCTCATCCAGCAGAAGTGATGACGGGAGAGTGAGAGAAACGCGGGCCGAGCTCGCGGGTCTAGACTAACTCGAAAGAGCAAAGTTGGAATCCGGCCCCTGACCGAGCCGGATCTTCGAAAATTCGGACAAGCAAAAGGGCGAGTCTTCGGACTTGCCCTTTTCGCGGATCGCCAAGGGAACAGGCTGAGGCATCGGCAAAATCTTCCACCACGGTCATCACGGCGACACTACTGCATCCAACTCGCAAGACTAAAGCGATAGGAGACTGTCCGAATATCCGATCTCGATTGAGACTCGTCGAAGCCGGAATCAATCCGTTCCGGCCCCTGGCTCTCAGCTTGACTCCTCATCCAGGACCGGCGCATCCTTAATCCCACATATCGAACGAAGGGAACCCACCATGCGCAAAGCTCTCTTCCTCCTCGCCCTCCTTGTCGCTGCCTTCACTCTCCCCCTCGCCGCCCACGCCGACAGCCTCGACCAGTTCACCTTCAGCTTCGTCACCCCTCCCGGATTTGTCTCCGGCGACCTCACCATCGACCTTCCCGCCTCACCCCCGCCCTCGCCCCTTACCCCCTTGGTCTGCAGCAGCTGCTTTGTCGTTCAGGGCGAATCCGGATCCATCGGCTACATCTTCCAGTTCAGCCAGCCCGCACCCGGCTCGACAAGCGTCGAGTTCGCCCAATACAGCGGCTCCGGTCCTCTACCCATCCCAAGGGCGTACCTTCCGTTCTTCGCCTCAGAAGATCTCTTCACCGGCTCTCTGTCCAGCCCTACGTTCCTCACCGGAACGTTCGACGCTGAGTACATGCCGTTCGCCGGCTCCCCGGTCTTCCCCGGCACCATCACCATCGAACCGGTGGACACAACTGTCCCCGAAACTTCTACTTTGGTGATGATGGCAACCGGAATTCTCGCAGCGATCGCGGCGTTAAGGTCTGGAAAAATCAGGGTCAATTAAAGAAGACGGCGTGAAAGGGCGCTAACCGGGGCACCGATCGAAGCTCGAACTCTCCGAGCCGGCCCCCTTATCGCTTGAACCCGCTTCCTGGCCGGACTCAGAATCTGCCTGAACTTGCCGTCAATACTTGACAAAACCACGTCCCGGATCGCCCCAAAGTGCCGCCCAAAGCTCCCATCCTCCTCGCTGATTCGCCACCAGCAGAACCTGAAGTCCAGACTTAAAGTCTATTTCTAGAAGACTTTGCGTACTTTTGACCGGGTGGGGGGTACCACTTCCGTGTCATTGGCTTAAGAGGTACTCGGCTCCTACTCTCATCACACACAAGCAGGTGAGGTCCTCCCCCATGATTCCTCTCCGTATCGCAATCTTCGCTTCCATCGTCTCCTCCGCCACGCTCTGCTTTGCAGCCGACGCTTCCCCCCGCAACCTGGTCGTCGTGTGCCAGCCCAACCACCATTGCATCCACCACACCATCTTCGGCCACGACTACAGGCTCCTCAACACCGACCGCTTTGCCGTCATGGTCTACCTCTCCAACGAGGGCCGCTACACCCGGGCCGACGTCAGCATCACCAACCTTACCCGCACCCCCATCGACCTCTCCCCCGAATCCTTCCGCATCGAGGCCCTGGTCCGGCCCCGGGTCTTCCCCTATGTCTCGCCCTCCCGCCTGGAAACCACCCCCGCCACCCCCTACACCGCGGATCCAAACGAAATCGAAGCCGCAACCCCACATCTGAAAGCAATCACCATCCCGCCCAACCAGGCCGTCCATGGCCGCGTCTACTTCGAGCGCGACCCCGCCACCACCCGGCAGCCAGTCAACGTCGTCCTCCCCATCGCCGGCACTATCTTCAAATTCCCCGACATCATTAAACCGTGATGTGTTGTCTGTAGGCTAGCAATAGGCTTCTCTCAAGAGAAGCGAGACTCCGCGCCCGGAGCAGTCAACTTAGGCTAAGATGGACAACGCACCCCATGGCGGGGCCCGCAAATTCCATTCACCCTCAGAGGGCGTGCCCATGAAATGCATTCGCCTCATCTCCGCACTTCTTCCTGCCCTTCTTCTCTCCTCCACGCTCGCGCTTGCTGCCGACTGGCATACCGGCAAGCTGATGGACACCGAAAAGCAGGAAGTTCCGACCGGCAGCACCACTCACTACAACACTGACGCTCAGGCCAAGAACGGCAAATACTCGCAGAACTCCACCGCCCACACCACCGACAACACCGATACCTACCAGGTCTTCACCATCGAGACCCACGCGAAGACGTATGTCGTCCGGGAAAAACTTAATTTTCCATGGTCGAAACCAGCCAACATATCTCTCGGCGAAGAGGTGAAGTTCATGGTACAAGGCAACAAGATGACCATCCTGGACGACGATCAGAAGCAGCACAAAGCTTCCATCGTCAAAGCCAGCGTCACTCAATCGCACTGAAAATCAGTCAATCGCTTTAGAACGGCAACGTCGTCCTGACCTCTGGGTTAATCCCGAAAGAGACTTCATCCGAAGGTATTTTTTTCTATTTGGCATGATTCGACGAAACGTAAAGCTGTTCCTTTTGCTCATGGCATGTCTCACGCAACCCGCTTTGTCGGCGGGCCAGAGTTTAATGCCCCCGGCTTCCGATGCCGTGATCGCAGTCTCCAAACCGGCATCCGATTTCAACGACGAGATCTACTACCGCAACAAGCTCGAGTTCTCGCTTGAAACCGGTGGCCTTCCCATCAATCTTCCTTTTGTCTTCGACGTCTTCGTCGGCGGCGACTATTCGCAGAAGCCTCTCCACTACACCCTGGTCCCCATTTTTCCGTCGCTGCGGTGGCACATGGGCAAGCTCAGCGGGCCCTCGATTCTCCGTGGCAATACCGACCTTACCCTCACCCTCTCCCTCACTGCCATTCCGAGAGGACCGGAAAAGGTCTATGGAGCGTTCGATCTTGGAGTACGCCGGAATTTTGTCCACCGCAATTGGAGAACCGCGCCTTACTTCGAGCTGCGCGGCGGCGCCGGTTTGATCGACGCGAAGGGTCCCGCCGGTGTGCCCTACGCCCAGGGACAGGATTTCACCTTCACCCTCATGGTGGGCACTGGCTTCCGCTACAACTTCAATCCCCGTTATAGTATGTCGCTTGGCTCTACTTACATGCACGTATCGAATGCCTACTTATCCCAGCCGAAGTACTGGGACAATGGCATCAATGTCTGCGGTGGAATGGTCGGCTTCAACGTGCGGCTAGGGAGACCGAAACAGAACTCCGTGCATTAAGAACTGCTACTCTCGCCCATTTGCGAGTTCTTCGGGATGAGGCGCGAGAGTGGGGACCCGGGTCGCCGTGTTAAGTTGATCGCCGGTTCGCAGGTAGTAGTAGCCTTTGCCATCGTGATCCTTGCCATCCCACACCGCAACGCGCTTCGGTCCATTCACGGTCAGCTTGTCTCCGTGGACGGTAAAGGAAGTACTTTGATCGATGCCGAGGCAGAGGAGATCGGGATGAGCCTTGATGACGGCGGCAAGATCGTTCTCGCGATGGCGAACGTCGACGTGCTGATCGATGGTGACGTTCGAGAAGAAGCCGAAGCCGATTTCGTGGCCGGGGGCCATCATGATGGTGTTGTCGTCGGGGTTGGAAGAGCCGCGCACCATGTAGGAGCCCTGTACGGTCGCTCCCGCGGAGCCTCCGCCGATGGTGCCATTACGATCGAGGACTTTGAAGAGCTCCTTGAGAGTTCGGGTGTTGAGGTAAGCGTCGGTGAGGCGCCAGTGGCGTCCGCCTTCGATCCAGACTCCGGTGGCGGTGGTAAGGGGTGCGACGAAAGCGGTGGAGTCGGCGATTTTGCGGTCGGTGGTGTGAAGAACGGTGCACTGCACCTGGTCGAAGGGGCTCTTTGGGCCGGTGCAGTACTGCGCCTGGAGGGTGGCCTGATCCGTTGGCTTGGTGACGGAGGCAGTGGGGATGACGACGATGCGGGCGTTTTTGCCGCCGGACATTTCGATGAAGCGCTGGTAGTCGGGTGGCTGGGTCGCGCCGCCGGTGATAAGGAGATAACCTTTGGCCGGACCGTGCGAGGGTGGTAGGGCGAGAGCGGCAGCCGCAACGAGCAGCAATGTCGCCGGTGCAAAACATAGAAGACGCGCTGGAGCGATTCGGTTCCTGAGAATCATTAGCATCATTTCTTCTCCGCTGGTTGCATTGTGCCTGGTTGATTGTGCTTTGTTATTGTTCGACGGGCATTGGACCGGTTAAGTTTCTGGTGCGATTCGCCGGCGCAGAGCTTTAGGGAAAGGATCTACAAACATACAACCTGGGAGCGATCTCGCTCTTCCCACCTAGTGAGTGGAAGCAACTTTGTAACGAGGTGGATTATGGCACTTTCGAAGACGACACAAGACCATGACGAGATCCGCAGGTGGGCCGAGGCGCGCGGCGCGGTGCCTGCCGAGGTAGCGAGCACGCACAAGGGAGATGAACCGGGAATCCTGCGGTTCGAGTTTCCCAAGGCGCGCAACCGCAACGACGACAAGTTGCAGGAGATCTCCTGGGATGATTTTTTCGAGAAGTTCGACGAGAGCAACCTGGAGCTGGTGTACCAGGAGAAGACGGCGGACGGCGAGGTGAGCAACTTCAACAAGCTGGTGCATCCGCAGGAGAAAGAACATTCGAGTCACAAGGGTAAATCCGCCGCGAGCGTAGGCGCGGCGAAGAAGAAGCGGAGCGCTTGAGCGTTAAAATGTTGCGTTATTTGTTCCGGTGGCTCTTCAGAGTGTCGAGGTTGTCTTTAGGCTGGCTGGTGGTGATTGCGCCGATGGAACGATCGCGCTCGATGGGCGATTACCGGGGAGAGGGTCTGTCCAATTGCATTGCACGCGAACCTTTCATGGTTCGTCTTGAGTAGAACTCGCGCTGGACTGTCCTGTTTTTATAAAATAGGGACGATGCACCAAATGACACCGCAGGAGATTTTCTATGAGCGCAGAGATTGGGAAAACAGGGACCGGGAAGACGACGAAGGCGCCGGCGAAGCGAAAGACCGCCGGAAAGACACTGGAGGGTGAGGTGGGGAGCGCGGTGAAAGCAGCACCCAAAGCCGCGGCAAAGGCAGATGCGAAGGGCGCTCCGAACAAGAAGATCGATGTCGCGGCTAGTCGTATGCCGTCGTACGGGGAGATTGCCCAGCTTGCGGAGCGATACTGGGCGGAGCGGGGTTGGCAGGATGGATATGCCGAACAGGATTGGCTAAGAGCGGAGCGCGAGTTGTTGGGAAAGGCTTCGTAGGGATGGATGGGATGGGCGAAGGCAGTTGATGGGACGCGTCCTATCTTTGCCTTGAGCGTTCTTTGTGTGCTTGATCCTTGAGGACGGGGCGCTCTCGTGCGCGTTAACATAGTGTTGTCACGGGGAGTATATTGACGGTTTGTTTCCTATCCTGATCCACCTGGAATACACCGGGGGTTTAGCCTATGTCGTTCGCTGTGATCCGATTGTTGTTTTGCACACTGCTCTTCCTTTTATCTGACTTGAATTCACAAACGGCCACTGCTCAGGACAGTGCGACGATCAGTGGGCGTCACGGCTCCTGGAAGGTTCTCTACGAGGAGAAATTCGAAGACACTGCAGCGTTGTTCAAGACAGGGTCACCTGCCTGGGTAGCTGATACGTATCAAAATACGGACGAGTTTTCCGATGGAGGCACACATTTCAAGCAACTTGGAGTCAAGCCGCCCGTGGCGTTTCGGGCGGAAGGGCCTTTTGGAAGAGACGGCTGGCTGAGTGCCGCGGCTTACAGTCGCTCTAATCTCACAAAATTCAGCGACCTCTTTCAGGTGGTTCCAGACCCGGCCGATCCGAATCATCACGTGCTTAAGATTTCGTCGCCGAAGCACACCGACGGAATTGTTGTTCGTCCGACGAACGCGCTGCCAAGTAGGTACCGGGTTTGCCTGAAGGTGGGTTTTGCTTCTTTTGGAGACGGCAAGGCGGGGGTGGGCAGTCTCAATGGGTATGCCGGGGGGGAGACGGATGAGCCCTGGTCCAATGGCGATGCGACGCTCGAGAATGGGTTTTACTGGCTCACCATTCTGGATGCGACTCCGAGGCCGCACAACAATCTGTGGATTCATCACCATCGCAAGGTGACGATCGACTCGGATAACAACAAGGAGGCGTGGACCAATATCTGGGAGGGGAAGAAGTGGGTTGCTGACGGCCGGCATCCCATCATGATGTTTGGCATCGACAAGGATGGCGATGACAACGACAGCACAGGCCGCCCGTTTCTGTCGTGGTCGAACGGGGCGCTTCAACCCTCGGGCGCAATTCGCGCGGTGGACGCGTATAAGGACAATACCTGGTATTCCGCGTGTATCGAGCGCAATGAAGATGCTTATGTGCTGACGACTTCCGGCGACTTCAAGTGGGGCGGACAGCAGACTTATGTGGGGACGATTCCGCTGAGCTCCGTGTATCAGGCAGGTGCGGGAGTTCCGGACTTTTTCATGTTTGGCGATCCGCACAATAACTATTACCGGGGTTCGGTTTATTACGACGACATCAAGCTGGAAGGCTGGCAAGAGCCCTGATTCGCGCTGGTACCCCCACCCCGGTCAAAAGTACTCAAAGTCTTCCAAACAGGCCTGTTAAGTCTGGACTTCGGTGTGGTCAGGTCTGGACTTCCAGGTGGGCGAAGTTGCGAAAGTGGGCTTGAGAGGTGCTTTTGGAGCACTTCTGGGGAATTTCTGGGCATGGGTTTGTCAAGTGCGAAAGCTATTTATGAATGTGACGGCTTTCGGCTGGTGGTGAGTTCGCGCCAGTTGAAGTAGACGTCGGTGAAGAAGAGATAGCAGATGGAGACGAAGAGAAGTTTCAAGGCGAAGGCGTTATCGGACATGGCGGCGTAGCGCGGAATGGGGTTGGGGACGCGAACGATGATGAAGTTCAGGGTGAAGACGTAGGAGCGGATCATCCACTGGCGATGCGCGGTGAGCTGGCGGTTGCGGGCGGTGAGAAATGCGGCGAGAGTGCAAAGGAACCAGACGATCGACATGACGGTGTTGGCGAACTTCATGGGCGCGCCCGGGGTGCGGAATTGGAGATACAAAGCCAGGGGTGCGGCGATGGCGATGCAGATGACGTAGACGCGACCCATGATGCGGTGACGCTTGAAGTGCCGCGAGCGGAATCGGGTGGAGAAGAGAAATGGGCCGAGGAGCATGGCGATGAGAGCCGCGGCGGCGTGCGGGATGAGGAAGTAGCGGTCGTTGATGAGCTGGGTGGTGTAGCCGTCGGGGTGATGGACGATGGGGTACTCGGTGAAGAGGAGGACGGAGAGGAAGGCGAGGCCGATGGCGACCCAGAGGGCGGGTTTGGCGAGGCTTTTGCGGCGAGCGGGTGGGGCGGAGTGCGGAGAGGGGGTCACGGCGGAGGTCGTCATCGTGTGATCCGTTCTGGGGGCCGGGTGGTGAGGCGGGTTGTGGTTGCGGGGATGCTTCAGGATAGTCCGGTTTTGGAGTTGGGCGGATTTTTTTCTGCGGTGTCGTTCCCGATGGCTACGAATCCTGGGTGTCGGGCTGGTAGGGGCCGCCGGGGACGCCCCAGCTCCACGATGGCATGGGAGCTTCGCTGACTACGGTGCCGGCGGGTAGGGCGGAGTTGATGACGGCGAGGCGGGAGCCCCATTCGAGGTAGGCGACGAGCGCGGAACGAAACTCGGGGTCGGACGGTAGGTTGAGCTCGTCGGCGGTTTCGAGGAGGAGGCGAACCCAGTGTTGGCGCTGCTGTTCGGTGATGCCTTTGCCGAGATGGTGGCGGATCATGGCGGCGTGTCCGCCGTGCAGGGTGGAGTAGTCGGCTGGGCCGCCGAAGACTTCGGCGATGAAGGTTGCGACGTGCTGGAAGTGCTCCTGCGGCATGTGGGCGAAGAGCGGAGCGAGGATGGGGTCGGCGGGAACTTTTTCGTAGAAGCTGGCGATGAGGCGGTTGAGAGGTTCTGCGCCGCCTATCCATTCGTAGAGGGTGGGGACTTTGGGTGCCATGGGTGGAGTTTACGCCTGTGGGAGAGGAGAATTCGCGCGTGGCGCGAGTGCCCAATTTAGGGGGAAGGTTCGACCTCGGGTAAGAGGAGCAGGATGAGGATCAGGGCTTCGGTGGTGAACATGCGGAAGGCGGCTTGCTGTCCGTTCCAGTCTCTTGATTGCCACATGAGAAACCACTCTCCGCCGATGGTGGTGAAGGCTAGGAGCCAGAGCAGGACGCCAGCGGTGAGGGCGAGGGTTCCGGTGCGTTTGGCGGAGGCGAAGGCGGCGGGGGAGGCGTGGAGGGCGCGGAAGAGTGCGATGGCTCCAGCCCATCCGAGGAGCGCGCTGAGGGTTTCCCAGAGGATGATGCCGAGGTAGAAGGCGAGAGGTATGGCGGGGGAGCGGATGGCTCGCCATGTGGTGTGGCTGTCGGGGAAGGTGGTGTCCATGGCGAGGACGTGGCGGACGAACTGGTAGTTGGTGTCGAAGTCGGTGATGTTGGTGAAGGCGACAAATGTGAAGAAGAGCGCGATTGCAGCGAGGAGGAGGATCTTTGCCCAGCGGCAGCGGCCTGAGCGGATGGTGGGATTTAGCGGGTGGGGAAGAAAGCGGTTCGCGTGTAGCGCGAATGCCCACTCATGCGATGAGACTGCATGAATGGGGCACCCGAGGTATGGGCTGGATTTTATGTATGGGCTACCCGCCTAGACCTGGGCCACCCGACTTGTCGAAATTTGTTAGATGTGGCCACCCGCCCCTATCTGTCAGTCTTTCGCTCATGAATGATCTGCAACGTATCACGAAGCCGCGGATCGTACTGATTGCGAATCCCCCATCCCGAATACTTCAAACAGTACGCGTTCACAATTGCCGCAGTTACAGTTCGGGACTGCAAAGGTCGCGCAATAGTCATTTGTGCAATCGATATGAGTAGAGCGAGAAAAGTGACGGTCACCCCGTACCTTGGCCGCAATTGTTGAAGGCCAATGCCAGCGAGCAAAAGACCCGGAGCAACCAGATAAGCGTAATAAGTACTGTCAGAAAAGAAGTAAAAAGTAAAGAACAACAAGCCAGGAGTAAGACAAAGGAGCGCCGCACGTGTCCATGTTGTCCGCGAGAAGCAACCGATAAACAGGAAAGGTGTCAGGATGTTCCAGGCGTTGAAGCTTCCAAATGCGATATGGACAAGATTACCTATCTTTCTTTGCCACGGCTCGTTCACGAAAAGACCGTTGGCAAGATGGTGAGCCTGGCCACCGGCTGTCGTTAGAGGCGACAAAAGACCGCCGCCGAAGTGTATCGCGGTAGGGATGTACCAGACCGCGAGCACAGGGAGGGCCGCAATGGCAAAGATCAAAATATGGCGCATACCTCGCCTTCCCACTGCAAAAAGCACAAATGGAAGAAGGAAGACTCCATCTGACGGCCTGAAACCTGTCATCGCCGCCCAGAGTACACCTGTGAGCAGCCCTCCGCTCTCGTCAATGCAGATTGCGTATAGGACTGCCGGCACAAAAAAAGTCATGGCAGCATAGGTGGAGTGGATGTCTGAAACAAACCAGACAGTGTCAGAGAATGCGTAGCACAATGCCAGGAGTATTCCAAGAGTTCCAGGAATCAATCTGGTTGCCAGGTTAGCAAAAATGATGGCTCCGCAGCTCGAGAACGACACGTTCATGATCGATATTGCCGTAGCTGCCGACACGTTTAGTAGATCACTGATTATCTTTGCAGTTTTTCCAAACAGAAAATATCCCGGAGGGGAACTTACAAATATTTGGCCATGTTCAATGAAATAAACATGGCGCGGACCGTCAACAAAATATGGCGACGATGTAAAGATCAAACGACTGGCGAATGTGAGAACTCCTAATAACAACGTCCACCACTGAAATCCAGCGCGGTTCTGTCTGTTTAGACCGCCATGACCGTGAATTTGAGCTCTTCCTGGTTTCTCAAAAAGAGGATTCCACATAACGTCAGTCTCTATTGCCACAATGTCCTCTCTAGGAATAGATGCGGGAGCGGTGGCCAATTCGACTTCCTGGCACTCATCGGGAAATGCATTTCATCTACTCCACAGTCACACTCTTCGCGAGGTTTCTAGGTTGGTCTACGTCGCAGCCTCGTCTTACGGCTATGTGGTAGGCGAGGAGTTGGAGGGGGACTACTTCGAGGAGGGGGAGGAGTAGTTCGGGGGCGGGGGGGATGTAGATGGTCTGCTCGACGAGCTGGCCGATCTCGTGATCGCCTTCGGTGGCGATGGCGATGACGCGGCCGCTGCGGGCGGTGACTTCCTGAATATTGGAAAGCGTCTTCTCGTATTTCAATACGCTCGATGGGTCGTTGGGGTCCTTGGTGGCGATGCAGACTACGGGGAGGGTCTCGTCGATGAGGGCGTTGGGGCCGTGCTTCATCTCGCCGGCGGGGTAGCCTTCGGCGTGGATATAGGAGATTTCTTTTAGCTTGAGTGCGCCTTCGAGGGCGATGGGGTAGTGGATGCCGCGGCCGAGGAAGAGGAAGTCGTTGGCGGTGTGGAAGAGGCGGGCGAGCTCTTCGCATTGTTTGGTGAGCGGCAGGCGGGTGTGAGCGCGGCGGTCGGAACCCACCCATGACGATGATGCTGTCATGGATGGGGCACCCGGATCTGTGGCGACGGAAGTTTTTGTGGGGGCGGCTACGCCTTCGGAGGTTCCGGTGGTGTTGGCGGCGTTGAGGTTGAGCATGGCGTCGAGTTTGCCGGGGATGCGGGAGAGCTCGTCGACGAGGTGGAGGGATTCGGCGTCGGTGATGGTGCCGCGGACCTGCGCGAGGTGGAGGGCGAGGATGAAGAGGGCGGTGAGCTGGGCGGTGAAGGCTTTGGTGGAGGCGACGCCGATCTCGGGGCCGGCGTTGGTGGTGATGGTGCCGTTGGCGCGGCGGGTGATGGCGGCTCCGACGACGTTGCAGATGGCGAGGGTTTTGGAGCCTTTGGCGATGAGCTCGGCCTGGGCGGCGAGGGTGTCGGCGGTTTCGCCGGACTGGGTGATGAGGAGGCC
>DATAVY010000052.1:0-7875 GCA_036267495.1 Edaphobacter sp. | reverse complement strand
ACGGCTTATACGGCGACGCTTGAGGGTGAGTTGGACGCGGTGGAGGAGGGCCATGAGAAGTGGACCGATCTGCTGAACGGATTTTACGGCCATTTCGAGAAGGAGTTGAACGTCGCCGGAAAGAATATGGAAGATATCAAGCGGATGGAGGAGGCGACAAAGGAAGTCTGCGACAACTGCGGCGCTCCGCTGATTCTGAAGTGGGGCAAGTTCGGCAGCTTCTATTCGTGCAGCAACTTCACCAAGGCGAAGCCGATGACGGTGGCGGCGGGACCGTGGAAGAAGGATCAGAAGACGGTGATGAAGAAGATCGCGAAGGCTTTCTCGTTTCCGATTATTGTGAAGGCAACGACGGACGATGTGATCGAGTACTCGAAGGAGACTTTGAACGCGAAGGACCTGGCGGCCGCGATCGACGAGGCTGCCGCGGCGGGCAAGAAGGTGACGGCCGAGCCTTTCAGCTGCGACTTTACCAAGGAGAACTTTGCGGCCAAACCGGACCTGAGCGCGCCCGGAGCGGATGATGTGGCGGAGGAGGAGTTCTGCGACAACTGCGGCCGCGTGATGGTGCTGCGGAATGGGCCGTGGGGTCCGTTTATGGCCTGCCCGGGGTACAACGAGGATCCGCCGTGCAAGACGATCCGCAAATTGAACCAGAAGGTGCAGCAGAAGCCGCCGGTTCAGTTGGAGGAGGCGTGTCCGAAGTGCGGCAAGCCGCTGTTGCTGCGCAACGGGCAGTATGGGGAGTTCATCAGCTGCAGCGGATATCCGAAGTGCAAGTACATCAAGCAGGAGCTGCTGGAGGTGAAGTGCCCGAAGGATGGCGGTGATATTGCGGTGCGCAAGACCAAGCGCGGCGATGTGTTCTATGGGTGCGTGAACTATCCGAAGTGCGACTTTGCTTCGAACTTGAAACTGATCGACAAGACGTGCCCGAAGTGCGACAGTGCGTACCTGCTCGAGGTGGAGAACGACAAGGGAACTTACCTGGTGTGCCCGAACAATCGCGAGGCGTTGCCGAAGCGACGCAAGAAGAAAGGCGCGCCGGAGGAAGAGCCAGCGACTCCGCTGTGCACGTATGAGAAGAAGATTGCGGGACCGGCGCCGGCGCCGGTGATTGAGAAGCCCGATCCAGAGAAGACCCGGGCGGTTGTCGAGAGCGTAGCATAACCAATAGTAAGGAGTTGGAATGGCAACTGCGGCGGATGCGGAACTGATATTGAAGCTCTATGAGTTGCGGCGGGACGAGACTTTGAGGAAGGCCAGGCGGTTCATGATCTTCGATTTCAATCCGAAGACAGTGGAAGAGCTGCGGGCCGTATCGCGAGACATGAAGGCGGAGCTCAATCCGTACTGGCGGCAGATGCTGAGTTTCTGGGAGATGGCTGCTTCGTTGGTTTTGCGAGGCGCGCTCGACGCGGACTTGTTTCTGGATTCGAATGTGGAGGGGATTCTGATTTATGCGAAGTTTCACCACTTCCACGTGGAGACGGAGAAGCAGAGCGGAAACCCATTTATGGCGAAGACGGCCGAGATGATTGCGAAGTATCCGGCGGCGCGGGCACGATATGAGATGTTCCTGACGATGTTCGGGCCGGCAAAGTAACGAAGGAGTCGAGAGGAAGCGGCGGCGCTTTTGTAGCCGTCGTTGACCTTTCTTTTCTGCACAATTTCTGTTACAACTAGGTTATAGCCTCAGGGGAATGGCCTCAGGAGTGATCGCCCGCTGACGTGGCGCGCTGGCCGTAACTCGCTGAAAAGAATGGTAGTGGATTATGGCGAAGGCAGTTTGGAATGGCCAGATACTGGCCGAAAGCGAAAAAACGGAGATGGTTGAGGGAAATATCTATTTCCCGGAAGAGACCGTGAAGCGGGAGTTTCTCAAGACGAGTTCAACGACTTCCAGTTGCCCATGGAAGGGCCAGGCACGGTATTACACGATCGTCGTGGATGGGCAGGAAAATCCGGATGCAGCGTGGTATTACCCTGATCCGAAACCGGCTGCGCGAAATGTGAAACACCATATTGCATTCTGGCGAGGCGTTGAGATTATCAAGTAGCAGGCTTGTCGATATACGGGAGCGGGAGAGACTATGGTCTCTCCCGTTTCATTTTCCGTTGCAATGGTGAGGATGACGGGATAACGAATTAACGCGGCGGTTCGCTGCGCTTTGGAGTGAAAAACGGCATCGATCAGCGTTCGATCAGCATTTAGTACGCTTGCGCCAGATCGAGCGGGAGGCGGATCTGGAAGCAGGTTACGCCGGGTTTGGAGTCGACGGTGACGAATCCCGAGTGCTTGCTGATTATGCGCTGGACGGAGTCTAGGCCGAGACCGAGGCCGCGGCCCGGGGCTTTGGTGGTGAAGAAGGGCTCGAAGATGCGGGAGCGAATCTTGGGATCGATGCCGGGGCCATCGTCCCAGACCTCGACCAGCGCCATGGAGCCGTTGAGCCTGGTGTGGAGGCGGAGGGTGCCCATGTCGTTCATGCTTTCGAGCGCGTTTTCGATGAGGGCGGTCCAGACCTGGTTGAGCTCGCTGCCGTAGGCGCTGACGGGTGGGAGTTCGGGATCGAAGCTCAGCTCGACGGTGACATTCTTCAGCCGCGAATTGAACATGACGAGGGTGTTCTCGAGCGATTGGGCGAGGTCGACATCCTGAATGGGCGCCTGGTCCATGTAGGAGTAGTCCTTGATGGCGCTGATGAGGTCGAAGATGCGGACGGTGGAGTCGACGACGGTTTCGGCGAGGCGCTCGACGCGGAGCGAACGGGAGACGGTGGCGAGGGCTACGGGAAGAACCTCGGGGCGAGTGACGCTGGCGAGCTCGTCGAGCAGGTCGATGGGAAGGTTGGTCTCCGAGAGCGCGGGAGCGATGTTCCAGGGCTCGGGGACGTTGTGCGCGGTGAGCCATTGGACCATCGAGTCCTCGCGGTCGGTGGCGGCGAGCGGGCTCTGCGGACCCTGGGAGCGAGAGTAAGCGCCCATGCGAGCGCGGGCGTTCTGAACCCATGCGCGGTAACCGGCGATCTCCTGATCGGAGAGACAGAGATTGCCGAGACGGTACTTCTGCTCGCCGTACTCGCGGAGTTCGCCGAAGAGACTGGCGGCGCAGCGCTGGGCGGCAGAAGCGGGATTGTTGAGCTCGTGGCTGAGATTGGCGGCGAGTTTGCCGAGGGCGTTGAGCTTTTCCGACTGCTGCTCGATGCGGGTGACTTCGCGGACGCGATCGAGCAGCACAGAGACGCAGCGCTGGCCCATCGAAGGGATCGCGGCGAGCATCTCGGGGAAGAGGGTGTCCGGGATGTCGATCGACCAGACGGGGCCGACGGCGAAACCTTCGCCGCCGTAGTTCTTCATGCGCGAGAAGGGGAGTTTGCCGGTCATGGAGCCTGCGCGACCGATGAACAGGGCGATGTTGCCTGACTGGCGGCGGCGAACCTGGACCTCACCGCGGAGGATGAAGTTCATGTTGCGGGCCGGGTCGTTGTCGCGAAAGAGAATGGCGCGGTCGGGGCCGACGCGTTCGTTACCGTGGGTCGCGATCCAGGCGTACTCTTCTTCAGTGAAGCCGTCGAGCTGGCTGACGGTGCGGAGGGCCGCGATGATCTCCGGCAGTGGTGTAGGAGTGGCGGGTGGACCGGCCATGACGGGCTGCTCAGTCTGGTTGAGCTGCTGGGCGGGAAGCAGACTTTCATAGCTATTCAGAGTGGCCATTCTGGAGCTCCTTCTGCTGCTGGTGCGGCGAGGCGTTTCCGTCTATTTTATTGTTCCATTGTTACAAGGGTTCCGGATCGCGGTCTGTGAGTATAAGTTTTGACGATGATGCGATAGATAGCTGAAGTAAAGAGGCGACATCCTTTAGATGCCGCCTGTTTGACTTCGATTTGTGAATTTTGTAGCCATCTTTTTCGTTTGTTTAGTTTATGCCTTCTGGACCTGACCGTCTTTGACGACGACGGGGTCGAGGAATGGCATGGATTTTCGTAATTCGGCGCCGACTTTTTCGATCTGGAGCTCGGATTCGCCCTTTCGGATGCGGGCGAATTCCTTGCGGCCGGATTCGTTTTCGACGATGAATTTTTTGGCGAAGCTGCCATCCTGGATTTCGTTGAGCAGCGACTTCATCGCTTTTTTGACTTCGGGTGTGACGATGCGCGGGCCGGCTACGTAGTCGCCCCACTCGGCGGTATCGGAGATGGAGTGGCGCATGTAGGCGAGGCCGCCGCGATACATCAGGTCGACGATGAGTTTCAATTCGTGGAGGACCTCGAAGTAGGCGAGCTCAGGTTGGTAGCCGGCTTCGACGAGAGTCTCGAAGCCCGCTTTGACGAGGGCGCTGGTGCCTCCGCAGAGAACGGCCTGCTCGCCGAAGAGGTCGGTTTCGGTCTCTTCGGTGAAGGTGGTTTCGAGGACGCTGGCGCGGGTGCAGCCGATGCCTTTGGCGTAGCTGAGGGCGAGTGCGAGTGCGTGGCCGCTGGCGTCCTGCTCGACGGCGACGAGGCCGGGGATGCCGCCGCCCTCGGTGAAGACCTCGCGGACGCGATGACCGGGGCCCTTGGGGGCGACGAGCGAGACATCGGCTGTGGGCGGAGGCGTGATGGTGCGGAAGCGGATGTTGAAACCGTGCGCGAACATCAACGTGACGTTCGGTCCCATGTTGGGGGCAATGTCGGCGTGGTAGACCTTGGCCGCAGTCTGGTCGGGAGTGAGGTTCATGATGACATCGGCCCACTTGCTCACGTTGGCGACGGTATCGACGATGAGGCCGGCTTTGCGGACGCGGTCTTCATTCGGAGAACCAGGGCGGAGACCGACGCGAACGTCGACGCCGGAGTCCTTGAGGTTCAGGGCATGAGCGTGGCCCTGCGAGCCGTAGCCGATGATGGCGACTTTCTTTGCCTGGATGAGGGAGAGATCTGCGTCTGCGTCGTGGTAGGTCTTTGCCATTTTTGTCGGTCCTTTGTGCCGGGGAGACATACTCTCTGTTTTTGGTCTAAAGTCTTCGAATTGGTGCGCTTAAGTCTCGGCTAAGATGGGTCGCGGTTTCCGGGGAGCACTTTTTTCGTGCTACTTCTATCTTAGTCTTCTTCTTCCTCTTCGTGGACGTTGAGGAATTCATGAGGCAGGGCTTCGCTGGAGTTTGCCGGGGGATTGGGTTCGTTGGAGTGGGTAGGGTCGGGTGTGCCGAGGGCTTTCATGACGCGGGTGGTGTGGTGACCTCGGCGCATGGCCATGCGGCCGGTGCGGGAGACCTCGAGGATGGTGTAGCCGCTCTCGGTGATGACCTGGATGAGGCCTTCGATCTTGGAAGAGCTGCCGGTCATCTCGAGCATGATGGATTCAGGTGCGAGGTCGACGACGCGCGCGCGGAAGACGTTGGCGAGCTCGAAGATCTGCGAACGGGAGTGCTGGCCGAGCGGGTGCGAGGGGCCGGCGGCGACTTTGATGAGGCAGAGCTCGCGGATGACGGCATCGGCGCGGCCGACCTCGTCGACATCGACGGTGATCTCGAGTTTGTAGAGTGAGGCGCGGATGCGGTCGGCGGCGTGGTCGTGCGCCTCGCAGACGATGGTCATGCGCGAGACATCGGCGCGCTCGGATTCGCCAACGGTGAGCGAGACGATGTTGATGTTGAGACGGCGGAAGAGCGAGGCGACTCGCGTGAGGACGCCGGGTTTGTCCTGGACGTGGGCTACGAAGGTGTGGAGCATGGGACCTCAGGAGTAGGAGTAGGAGTAAGAGTAGAAGTAGGAGCAGGGAATAGGGAATAGGGAATAGGGAGTAGCAAGCTTCGGGCTGCTACGAAATGTCGTGCATGTGGCGCCTTTCTAAACGCGTTCGCTATGGACTGGGCGGCTTCGGCGCCGGGTTGGCCGGCGGGTTGGTCATGGTGGGGATGTAGGTCTTGGGGATTTCGTAGAGGATGAGTTCGCCGGGTTTGGCCTGGTGATGCGCGTCGCTGCAGAGATTGCCGGTGGTGATGCCGTTTTTGACGATGGTGTCGATGGAGTAATTGGTGTAGAGCTCGAGGCGCGGGCGGCAGTCGGCGTACATGTTGGAGAGGATGCGGATGATGGTTGCCTTGCCGTAGTCGATGGCGATGATGCCGTTCTTGTCGGTGGCCATGGCGACGGAGCCGATCTGATCGACGCGGAGGGCTACGTTTAATTGTTCGTCGGGGATGGGTTTGTTGGTTTGGGCGTTGATGATGCGGATGTGGAGGGGTTGGGATTGAGCGTGAGCGATTGATGAAAGGAACAAGCAGCAAACCAATATGGTCATAGTTGATAGTGGAAGCGCCAAAGGCGCGTCTTTATACCAGCATGGGGTGAAGCCCCATGTGCGATTGGCCGTCGCGTGAGAAGGCTGTAGGCCCGATCTATAATCGATGAGATGCCGCAATCGCTCGCGTTTGTTTTGGTCCATGTGATCTTTAGCACAAAGGACCGTGCGCCCTTCCTCAATCCTTCCATTCGCCTTGCACTCTACGCATACCTTGCTACGGTCGCCCGTAACGCGGAATGTGAATGTTTTCGGGTGGGTGGAGTCGCGGATCACGTTCATCTCGCGATTCGTTTGTCCCGCACTACAAACGTGGCGGAGATTGTGGAACAGCTCAAATCTTCCTCGTCTAAGTGGATTAAGACTCAATCGCCCGAACTGTCGAAGTTCGCATGGCAACGAGGATACGGAGCGTTCTCTGTTGGTCCAACTGACTTGGGTGCGCTGGTCGGGTACATCGATGGTCAAGAAATCCATCACCAGAAGCAACCGTTTCAGGATGAATTCCGCGCATTTCTCAAGAAATATGGAATGGAATTCGATGAACGGTATTTGTGGGACTGAGTTATGAATAGGTCGGGCTTTCAGCCCTTGTCTTTCTGATTCCAGCATACCTGGGGCTACGCCCCAGGCTGGTATGGGGTGCGCCTTTGGCGCTCTTGAGGGAATGTACAAGCCAGATCGGTAGTGCTCTTTGGGGAAAGTATTCGACATTACTCATCCTCCGCGGTTTCTAGTAGCGGGTCTTTCTGTGGCCTGCGGACCATCTCGTGCAAAGCGGAGCCGGGGGCGATCATGGGGTAGACACCGTCTTCTTTTTCTACCTGGAAGTTGATGAGGAACGGCTTACCGCTGGTGCGGGCTTTTGTGACCGTGGGGGTTACATTCTGGCGCTTGTTGACGGTTGCACCTTCGATGCCGTGGGCGGCGGCGAGCAGGACGAAGTCGGGTGAGAGGATGGGCGAGGCGGCGTAGTTCTTGTCGTAGAAGGCCTCCTGCCACTGGCGGACCATGCCGAGGAAGCCGTTATTGATGACGGCGATGTTGATGGCGAGTTTTTCCTGCACGATGGTGGAGAGCTCGGCGGCGGTCATCTGGAAGCCGCCGTCGCCGGCGATGACCCAGACGTCTTTTTCCGGGCAGGCGACCTTTGCGCCGATGGCTGCCGGTAGCGCGAAGCCCATGGTGCCTAGGCCGCCGGAGGTGATGAGCGAGCGCGGGGTGTCGTGCCTGTAATACTGGGCCTCCCACATCTGGTGCTGGCCGACGTCGGTGACAATGATGGTGTTCTCAATGCGGCCTGCGGCCTGCGCTTCGCGCCAGATATCGTGGATGACGTGCGCGGCGTAGAGGTGGCCGTTGTCGGGGAGGTTGATGATGTCGCGGACGGCGGCGCTGCCTTTGCTCTTGTTGATTTCCTGCAGCCATGAGCGAGAAGCAGATCCCTCCGCTCCGCTACGGGATGACAAATCATTGGTAGTGAGCAAAGGAAGCAGAAGTTGGAGGACCTCTTTGAGGTCGCCGATCAGGGCGATGTCGGTGCGGACGTTCTTGTTGATCTCGGAGGGGTCGATTTCGACGTGGATTTTT